>DATAQC010000062.1:0-18266 GCA_036264885.1 Acidimicrobiales bacterium
GTCGGCCATCCGGTCGAGGGCGGAGTCGAGCAGGAACCCCACCTTGGTCGGGCGCCCGGCCTGCACCGCCACCGCGCCGTCCAGAGAGTCGAGCAGGCCGGACACGGTCACCGCCACACATGCCAGGGCGGGGCCGGGCCAGCCGTCGATGCCGGCCACGGCCACGGCCACCACCGCGGCGACCAGGGCGGCCACCGTCACCGTGTTGGCCGAGATACCGGCGCGCGCCAGTGGTCGGGCCACCGCCGCGGCCGCCCGCACCCAGCCGGCGACGAAGCCGGTGGGAGCCTCGGTGCGATGCAGCCCGGCCCAGTCCTGGAGATGCTCGTCGCCGCTGCGGCCCACGCCCACCTCGCGATCCTTCCGCATCCGGCCGTCACCGGCGGTGCACGGGCGGGGGCACCGCCGCCGCCCCCACCGATGAGGCCGTCGATGAGGCCGTCGATGAGGCCCTGGATGACGCTGGCCACGGCCACCAGCCTGGCCGGGCTGGCGCGGATGGTCCTGACCGCCCGGCGCTTCCTGACCGCTGACCCTGGTGCTCCCGCCATCGACGTGCGGGTGGTCATCCCCGCCCGCAACGAGGCGGCCATCGTCGCCGATTGCGTCGGCCACCTGGCGGCTCAGGCCACCGAGGTGGTCGTGGTCGATGACAACTCCTCCGACGGCACGGGCGAGGTCGCCGTCGCCGCCGGAGCCGGCGTCGTCCGACTCGACGATGAGCCCGACTCGGGCTGGCTGGGCAAGCCGCGGGCGTGCCTGGCCGGCGCCGAGGGGGCGACCACCGAGTGGTTGGCCTTCGTCGACGCCGACGTGGTGGTGCACCCCGGTGCGTTGGCCACCATGGCCGCCGCCACGCGCGCCACATCGACCAGCATCGCCGGCGGCCTGGAGTGCCGTTCGTTCTGGGAGCGGCTCCTCTTGCCCGAACTGGGCCTGGCCCTGGCTCAGGAGGGCCTGCCCCCGGACTTCGCCAGCGGGCAGTGCTTCCTGGTGCGGCGGGAGCGCTACGAGGCGGTGGGCGGCCACGGCCACCCGCGCGTGCGGGCCTCGGTCATCGACGATCGCGACCTGGCCCGGGCCCTGGGTGGCCACGACGCTCGCCTGGCCCCCAGCCTCATGCAGGCCCGGATGTACCGCGACCTGAGCGGGATCCGCGCCGGGCTGGTGAAGAACCAGGCCGCCCTGCACCCCCACGCCGTCCGCCACCTGGCCGCCCTGTTGGCCCCGGTGGCCACTCGGCGGCCGTGGGCATCGGTCGTGGTGAGCGCGAGCGGGCGGGCCGTCGCCGGCCAGAACCCGGCCTACGGCCTGCTCGCCCCGGTGGCCCGGGCCGCCCTGGCCGGTCTCTACCTGGAGAGCCGCTGGCGTGCTCGCACCGGTTCGCCGGTGCAATGGAAGGGCCGCCCCGTCCGTTCTGGCGTGTGACACCGGGGAACCGCCGCGATTCGCACGCGAGAGGGCAGAGGGTGAGGCAGGGAGAAGGCCGAGGGTGAGACGTGCGTCAGCGGTCGGGGGTGGTCGACAGCAGTTCGTAGGTGGAGTTGTCGGCGTAAGTGAGGCGGCCGACGAAGGGCGAGCCCACCCGCAGGCCGATGTAGCGTTCCTCGCGCAGCACCAGCCCGTCGCCGGGTGCGAACCAGTCGTCAACCACCGCTCCCCCGTCGGTGGCGCCCGAGAACACCGTCGTCCACCGGGTGTGGCGGGCGGGAGTCGTCCGACCGGCGACGTCGACAGGCTCGTCGCCCACGTACTCCACCGTCTGGGCAGCGCGGGTGTCCTCGTCGCGGCACTCCCAACGCGAGGAGGCACCCGGCGCCAGGTCGGCGCCGTCGAACGACCCCGGGTCGCAGGTGAACGATTGGGTCCCGTGGGTCCACCAGTAGGCGATGTCTGTGCCGTAGGACGTCAGGGCGGCGCCACAGCGGTCGTAGTACTCGAGGTGCTGGACCAGGAACCACTGCTGCTCCCGTACGCCACAACCCCGGCGCGTGACGATACGCACGGTGACCGCCGGGTAGTCGCGCCGGTAGTCGAACAGGGAGATGTGCTCGCCGCCGCTGGTGCGGTAGCGGTAGACGCCGGGCACGGGCAGGCCGGGTACCGATTCGGCCGCTGCCGGTCCGGCGGCGCGGAAGCGCCGCAGGGCCTCGGCAGGGTCGACGGCGCCAACCCAGTACCGGCCGCCGACAAGGAAGGCCGGCAGGCCCACGGCCACGAGGACGCCGAGGGCCATGAGGCGGTGACGGGTCTCGGCCCGCACACTCAGTGCCCGGCGATGCGGGGGCGGGAGATCCGGGCGGCCACCGCCAGCTTGCGCCACGTCGGCACCCGCACGCGCTGGCTGAACACGTCGTAGTCCACGGCCTCGATG
Source organism: Acidimicrobiales bacterium (assembly GCA_036264885.1). GTDB lineage: Bacteria > Actinomycetota > Acidimicrobiia > Acidimicrobiales > AC-14 > DATAQC01. The sequence goes on from DATAQC010000062.1 coordinate 2,375, forward strand.
CGGTCGAGGATGCCCGAGTACAGCGCCCGCGCCCCTCGGATGCAGCGTGCCGAGCGGTCCGGGAGCATGGCGATGCCCAGGTCGGCCGAAGCGAAGATGCGCCGCGTCCGGGAAATCTCGAAGGCCATGCAGTCGCGCCATTCCGGCGTCACCCGGCGCAACCAGGGATCGGCGCCGAAGCTGCGAAGGTCTTCCTGGGGGACGTAGACGCGCCCGCGGTCGAGGTCTTCGGCCACGTCACGCCAGAAGTTGGACAGCTGGAAGGCCATACCCAGGTCGCGGGCATGGGCGATGGCCTCGGGGCGGGTCGGCTCCAGGATGGGCAGCATCATCTCGCCGATGACCGCCGCCGAGCCGTCCATGTATCCACAGAGGTCGTCGAAGGTCTCGTAAGTCTCGACGGTGAAGTCCATGGTCATCGACCGCAGGAAGCGGCGGAAGCACTCCGGGTCGAGGTCGAACGCCCGCACGGTGTGGCACACCGCCTTGAGCACGGGGTCATCGGAGCTTCCCGCCTCCAAATCGACGAAGAAACGGTCGCCGAAATCGGCGAGGGCGACCCGGCGCTCCTCCACGGTGGCCTTCGAGCCGAGATCGTCGACGATGTCGTCGGCGTAGCGGCAGAACCCGTAGAGGGCATGCACGTGGTGGCGCTTGACGTTGGGCAGCAGGGCGGTGGACCAGTAATAGGTCGTGCCATAGCGACGGTTGAGCCGGCGACAGCGCGCGTAGGACTCCTCGAGGGTGACGGTCACCGCGTCAGCCGTGGTGCAGCGCCAGCTCGTCGATGCGCTCGGCCGCCAGGCGGCCGGAGAGCAGCACCATGGGCACGCCGACGCCGGGCACCGTGCCCGAGCCCACGAACACCACCCCCGGCACCCGCTTGTCCACGTTGTTGGGCCGGAAGGGCCCCGTCTGGAAGAAGTTGTGAGCCAATGCGAAAGGGGTGCCTCGGGACATGCCCTGACGTTCCCAGTCGGCGGGGTCGACGAAGCGCTCGACCTCCACGTCGGTCGGGTAACCCAGGGCGCCCACCCGGCCCACCAGGTCGTCTTTGAACCGGTCACGACGACGGGACCAGTCGACCCGACCCTCGAGGTTGGGGGTGGGTTCGAGCACGTACAGCGACCGGCGGCCCTCGGGGGCCAGCGACGGGTCGGACACGCTGGGGCTGCTCACGAGGATGGACGGGTCGGGCATGATCTCGCCCCGGTCGAGCAGGGCCTCGAACGCCTCGGCCCACTGGTCGCCGAAGTGGATGTTGTGATGGGCGGCGCCGGGAGGCAGGTCGCCTTTGACCCCGGCCAGCCAGACCGCGCACGACGGCGAATAGTTGCCCTTGCGGGCCACCCGGGGAGCGGGCAGGTCGTCCAGCAGGTCGCGGTAGGCCACGGGGAGATCAGGGTTGAGCACCACCGCGTCGGCGGTGATGGACTCGCCGTCGACGAGGGTCACGCCGGTCACGCCTGTCGACGAGCGGTTGACGGTCTCGACGGTGACGCCGTACCGGAACGTCGCCCCCGCTGCGGTGGCCGCCGCCGCCAGTCCCCGAGGCACGGCGTGCATCCCGCCCACAGGGAAGTAGACGCCCTCGACGGTGTCCATGTAGGTGATGACGCAGTACAGGGCCAGGGCGTCGAAGGGTGACAGCCCGGCGTACATGGCTTGGAAGGAGAACAGACGTTGGAGGCGTTCGTCGCTGAAGTAGGAGTTCACCGCTCCGGCCAGTTTGCGGAACCCGCCCATGCGCACCAGCGCCAGCAGCGGGCGCATGGGCCGGGCGATGGAGAAGATCGAGTCGAAGTTGCGGTCGATGAAGTTGGGCAGCTCCAGGCGGTAGAGCCCGCTGAGCCAGTCGCAGAACCGCCCGAAGGCGCCAGCCTGGTCGGCGCCACAGGCGGCCCGGATCTCCTCGGTCATGGCCTGGCGGCCGTGGCGCACGCGGATCTCGGTGCCGTCGGCGAAGCAGGCCCGGTACATCGGGTCGACGGGCGCCAGGCTGAGATGGTCGGCCATGTCGGCCCCGGCCGCTTTGAAGGCGTCGGCGATGAGACCGGTCATGGTGAGCACGCTGGGCCCGGTGTCGAAGCTGTACCCCTGCTCCTGCCACAGGCCGGCCCGCCCGCCGGGCACGTCGGCCCGCTCGAGCACCACGACCTCGTGCCCGCGTCCGACCAGCTGGCAGGCAGCCGACAGCCCGCCCAGCCCCGCCCCCACCACGACCACCCTCACTGCGGCAGGCTCACAGGGCTTCGGCCACCGGTGCCTTCGGCGTGTGCGGGCCTTTAGTCGGGCGACGGGTGGCCCGGATGCGCCCCCAGATGTCGGTACCGACGGCGGAGTACGTCAGCCCGCCTCCGAGGGCGAGGGCGCCGCCGGCGGCGTCGAGCACGTAGTGGTTGGCGGTGATGACGATGGCGCACAGGGTGATCAGCGGATAGAGGGCCATGACGACCTTCGCCCAGTTCCGGCGCAGCGCCGGGACCACCGCGCACGCGCACCACAGCGACCAGGCGAAGTGGAGGCTGGGCATGGCCGCGAACTGGTTGGAGATCCGGTTCATGGCCCCCGAGTCGAACGACCACAGGCTGCCGTAGGCCTTGAGGCTGTCGACGAAGCCGTACGCAGGCGGAAGCAGGCGGGGCGGCATCAGCGGGTAGAGGGCGAAGCCGATGAGGGCCAAGGCGGTGGTGGCGGCCAACGCCGTGCGCCATCGTCGGTAGCGGGTGGGGAACCGTCGGAACAACACCACCAGGACGGCGATGGTGACGATGAAGTGGAACGTCCCGTAGAAGACGTTCCAGAACTCCATCAACAGATCGGCCCGGAGGAAGGCATGCTGGATGACCCGCTCGTGGTAGAGCCCGGTGAGCTCCTCGAGGTGGATCACCCGCCGTGCGTTGCGGAATGCCACGCTTCCCGACACCGAGGCCGAGCCCTGGGTGTTGCGGATGAAGCTGTACACCGCGTAGTAGAGGATGGCGGCGACCAGTTCCTTCCACCAGCGCAGGCGCGGGTAGGGCACCGCCACGTCGGCCGGCGGTTGGTCGAGGGGCTCGCCGGCCAGCGCCTCGGCGGGCAGCGCGGCGGCCGCCTCGGTCATGCCCGGCCCCTCACTCGGCCAAGGCTACGACCCGGGCGGGGCGCGACCGCATGGCGAACGCCGGCGCTCCGAGCAGGCTGACCACCAGGTTGATGCCGTAGAGGAGAAGTCCGAGGGCGGTGGCCTTGGCCGCGCCCACCCCAAGGGGCCCGAGCAGCAGCACGAGGGCGCCCTCACGCAGACCGAGACCGCCCACGGAGATGGGCAGCACCTGAGCGATGGCCACGACGGGGATGAAGGCCAGCAGCGGCAGCCAGCCGACGTTGATACCCAGAGCGCGGGAGGCGGCGAAGGCGGTGGTGATCGCCGCCAGTTGGTACAACAACGACGTGAGGAACACGCTGGCGGCGGCGCCAGGTCGGCGACGGATGCGGTCGATGCCGAGGTGCACGGCGCCTACGAAGCGGAACCAGCTGGCATGACCGGCCAGGCGGCCACCCAGGCGGGTGCTGGCCGTCGCCGCCAGGATGGCGGCCAGGCAGACGAGGCTGGCCACCGACAGGGCCAGAGCGACCTTGCTGGCGGCGCCGAGGTGCAGAAGGGAGGGCTGCAGGGCGAGGGCCACGAGGCTGATCACGGGCAGGACGACGAAACCGGTGAGGCGCTCCAGGACGACGGACGCGAACGATGACGGCGCGTCGCCGTTGTCGGACGAGAGACGCACGACACGCAGGACGTCGCCTCCGATGGTCGACGGGAGGAAGTTGGCCACGAACAGACCGGCAAGGGTATGCGAGGCCAGGGAGGGCACGGGAGCGGGCAGGTCGATACCGATCAGCACCCGTTGCCAGCGCAGCACCGACAGGGCCACCACGACGAGCCACACGCCCAGGCCGGCCAACAGCCACGGCACGGTCGACGCCTGGCCGTCGGGGAGCAGCGACGAAAGATGGACGCGCGTCAACAGGAAGGCCAGCATCGCTGCGCTCACACTGATTCGCAGCGCCATGACCCACGCCCGCCGGTGATCGTTCGGTCCCTCGTTCAGGCCATCCAGCCTACGCGTTTGCGACCAGGTAGGAGCGCCTGGGCCCGTAAGATGTGGCCCTCACGGGCATCCTCGCCCGTCGCTCGCCGGGAGATGCCGCCATGATCGATGACACCGTCGCCCAGCGTGTGCTCGGGACGGCTCTGCGCACCGGTGGCGACTTCGCCGAGATCTTCGTCGAGGATCGCCGCACGTCGTCCGCCCACTTCGACGACGGACGAGTCGAACAGCTCAGCTCCGGTCGCGACCGCGGTGCAGGAATCCGCGTCGTGTGGGGCGATACCACCGGGTTCGCCCACACGTCCGACCTCACCGAGACGGGGCTGGCGGCTGCCGCCGAGGCGGCGGGCGCGGCCGCCCGCGGCGGTGGCGGCGGTGTCCGGGAGATCGCCCTCACCCGCGCCGACGGGCCCCGACCCGCCGGTGTCGAGATCCTTCCCCAGGACGTCCCCAAAGCAGCCAAGGTCGAGCTCCTCCAGACCGCAGACGACGCCGCCCGCTCCGAGGGCGGAGCCGTGAGCCAGGTCTCGGTGTCCTACGCCGACGGCCGCCGCCAGATCCTGGTGGCCAACAGCGACGGTCTCGTCGCCACCGACGACCAGGTGCGGACGCGCTTCATGGTGCAGGCAGTGGCCACCGGTGACACCGGCATGCAGACCGGCTACGAGGGCCCGGGCGCCACCGTGGGCTTCGAGATGTACGACGACGTGGACGTGGCCGAGGTGGCCCGCACTGCCGCCCGCCGGGCGCTCGCCATGCTCAAGGCCAGGCCCGCCCCCACCGGCACCCTGCCCGTGGTGCTGCGCCGGGGGGCGGGTGGCGTGCTGTTCCACGAGGCCTGTGGGCACGGACTGGAGGCCGACCTGGTGGGCAAGGACGCCTCGGTGTTCCGGGGCAAGGTGGGCGAGATGGTGGCCAGCCCCCTCGTCACCCTGGTCGACGACGGCACCTACGGCCGGGAGTGGGGCACCTACGCCATCGACGACGAGGGGCACCAGGCGCAGCGCAACACCCTGATCTCCGAAGGCGCCCTGACCGACTACATGTGGGACTTCCTCCGGGCTCGAAAGCACGGCCGAGACTCGTCGGGAAACGGCCGGCGCCAGAGCTACCAGCACCTTCCCATGGTGCGGATGACGAACACCTACGTCCTGGCCGGAGACGACGACCCCGACGAGATCATCCGCCAGACCCCCAACGGGATCTATTGCGTGCAACTCGGCGGCGGGCAGGTGAACACCGCCACCGGCGACTTCGTGTTCGGCATGACCGAGGCCTACATGATCGAGCACGGTGAGATCACCGACCCGGTGAAGGCGGCCAACCTCATCGGCAACGGGCCTGAGGTGCTCCAGGCCATCGATGCCGTTGGCAACGACTTCGACACCTGGGCCGGAACCTGCGGCAAGGACGGCCAGGGCGTCCCCGTCTCCGCCGGCCAGCCCACCCTGCGCGTGTCGGCGATGACCGTCGGTGGCACCGCCAGGTGAGCGACGGGGGCCTGTTGCAGCTGGTCGAGCGGGTGGCGGGGTGGGCCGACCACGGGGAGGCGGTCGAGGCCTACGTGGCCCGGTCCCATCACGCCGAGGTCAGGGCCTTCGAGGGTGAGATCGAGTCGTTGTCGTCGGCCGAGACCGAAGGCATTGGCATCCGGGTCATCTCCGCTGGCCGCCAGGGCTTCGCCTACGCCGCCTCCCTCGACGGGGCCATCGTGGCCGAGACACTGGCCGAAGCGCGCGACAACGCCACCTTCGGCACCGTCGACCCCTTCGCCGGCCTGGCCGTCCCCGACGGTGTCGAGCCCGCCGACATCGACCTGTGGCAGCACGAGCTGGCCGAGTTCCCGACCGACGCCAAGGTGGCCCTGGCCCTCGAGGTCGAGCGGGCGACCAGGGCATCTGACACCCGCATCAAGGGGGTGGAGACGGCGGGCTACGACGACGTCAGCTCGGAAGCGGCTGTCGCCTCCAGCGAGGGCGTGCGGGCCTCGACCCGGCGCACAGTGTGCTCGGTCTACGTCGATGCCATGGCCACCGACGGCACCCAGACCCAGACGGGGTACGGCTACTCGGTCGCCCGTCGCCCCGGTGATCTCGACGTGGCCAAGGCGGCCGCCGACGCCACCCACCGCTCCACCCGCCTCCTCGGGGCGCGCAAGCCCCCGACGGGCCGCCTCACCGTCTTCTTCGACCCGATGGTGACGGCGTCGCTGCTCGGGTTGCTGGCCCGGGCGCTGTCGGGCGAGGCGGTGCTGAAGGGGCGATCGATGTTCGCCGACCGCCAGGGCGAATCGGTGGGTGCCTCCGCCCTCACCCTGGTCGACGACCCCACCAACCCTGCGGCCTACGGCGCCGGACGCTACGACGGCGAAGGCCTTGCCACCCGGCGCAACCTGCTCCTCGACGGCGGAGTGGTGGCGGGGTTCTTGCACAACAGCTACACGGGCCGACGCTCGGGCACGGCGTCGACGGGATCGGCCGTGCGCGGCGGGTTCAAGGGGACTCCCGGCGTGGGCAGCCGGGCCCTCACCCTCACCCCCGGCGACCAATCCCAGGAGCAGTTGCTGGCCCAGTTCGGCGAGGGCCTGCTCGTGCAGTCGGTGACCGGCATGCACTCGGGGTCGAGCCCGGTGAGCGGTGACTTCTCGGTGGGCATCGAGGGGCTCATGGTGCGGGACGGCTCGGCCGCCGAGCCGGTGCGTGAGGCCACCGTGGCCTCGACGCTCCAGCGCATGCTCCACGACGTGGCCGCGGTGGGCGCCGACCTCGAGTGGCTGCCCGGTTCGGCCGCGGGAGTCACCCTCGTCGTGGGCGACATGTCGCTCAGCGGCTCGTAGGCGGGCCGGCGTCGGCCGAATCGGGGGCGCCGGGAGGGCCGGCGGTGACGGCGAGGGACACCGAGCCGTGGGCCACGGCATATGCCACCTTGTTGGCCTCGGCGGCGGTCACCGCCACCGTGGCCGACTCGCTGCCGACGTCGACCACCGCAGCCGCCTGGGCCACGGCGAAAGTGGGGTCACCCGAACCTGCCGATTGCGGGTCAAAGGTGGCCAGCACGTCGACCGCGTCGCCCTTGTGCAGAGGAGGGCTGGCGGCCCCGGTAGGTACGCCCACGGCGCGGGTACCGGGCGGGAGCACGGCGGCCAGGCCCTTCAACCCCCAGGGCGCCAGTTGGTCGCGCACGACGGCCTGGCCCCGGAAGAGGGGGACGATCGTGGTCCGGCCCACGACCTCGTCGACCGAGCTCACTGCCCCATCGGGGACGAAGGCGGCGGGCATCGACCGGGTGGCGATATCAGAGGCGCGCACGGTGGTGCCGGCGGCCACCTGGCTCGTCACCACCGCCGCCCGGCGCACCGAGCCGTATCGGGCCGCCTCGGACCGGGCCCGGCCCATGGTGCGGCCGACCACGACGGCCGTCACCAGAGCGAGAACGGCGACGACGGTCCAAAAGGACAAGGGGGAACGCGACAGACGGTGCAGGCGCATGACGACTCCTCGGTGAAGGTTCTGCCGAGGGGAAGCGCCGGGCCGTCGCGCCAGAGGCGAGCGGCGACAGCCAGAGCCTAGGTCGGCGCCGGCTCCGGGTCCAGGGTGGGCAACGAGCCCGGGTCGCCGGCGGCTCCACAGGCGCACGACCGTTGGGCGGGCACCGAAGGCACCGCCCGCACCAGCAGCCGCTGGACCCGCTCGACGTTGGCGGCCAGCATGGCGAACACGGCGTCCATCGTGACCGCGCCAGCGCCCTCCACGCCGTCCAGCCCGGCGTCGTAGTCGGTCACCAGGGCGATCCCGGCGTAACACATGCCCAGTTCGCGCGCCAGCACCGCTTCGGGGTACTGGGTCATGTTCACCACGTCCCAGCCGGCGGCGGCGAACCACCTCGACTCCGCCCTCGTCGAGAATCGGGGGCCGCCGATCACGACGACCGTCCCCCGGGGATGAGCCACGATGCCCTCGGCGCCGGCTGCCGCGGTGGCCGCCGAGCGCAGCTCCGGGCAGTAGGGGTCGGCGAAGGACACGTGGTTGGGCACGGGCCCGTCGAAAAAGGTGTCGATGCGACCGCGGGTGCGATCGACCAGCTGGTCGCACACCACGAACTCGCCGGGCTTGACCTCGGGCCGCAGCGAGCCGACCGAGCAGGGGGCCAGCACCCGTCGTACGCCGAGGGATCGCAGCGCCCACAGGTTGGCGCGGTAGTTCACCCGGTGGGCGGGCAGCTCGTGGTGAAGGCCGTGGCGGGCCAGGAACGCCACCCGACGGCCGCCGACCTCGCCCACCGCAACGCGGGCCGACGGCGGGCCGTACGGGGTCTGGACCGCCACCTCGGTGAGGTCGTCGGCGAAGCGATAGAACCCCGTGCCGCCGAACACTCCGATCTCGGCCCCGCCCTCGGCCACCTGGATCGGGCTCAGGCGGGTGAGGTGGTGGCTCTGGCCTTGTCGGCCCCGCCAACCTTGTCGGAGCCACCGGACTTCGACGATGACGAGGACGAATCGGACTTGGAGGCCGGGGCGCTGTCCGATTTCGAGGAGCGGTCCGACGCCGAGGAAGAGCCACTGTCGCCGGACGACCCGTTCTGGGCCGACGCGCCGTCCTTGGCCCCCACCTTGTCCTTGTCGCGATCTTTGGACTTCTCCTGGTCCTTGTCCCGCTTGGTGGCCGCCGGGCGGCTGTCGGTGCGGTAGAAGCCGCTTCCCTTGAAGGAGATGCCGATCGAGCCGAACACCTTGCGAAGGGGACCGCCGCACGCCGGGCAGACCGTGAGGGACTCGTCGGTGAACGACTGGACGACCTCGAGATGGTCCCCGCAGGACTTGCAGACGTATTCGTAGGTGGGCATCGGGTACGCCTCAACAGGGGTCGACGACGAGATCGGTCACTCCATCCTAGCCGTGGGCGAATTCTTGGACAGACGCCGCCCGGCGGGTCGGAGTCCCTACCATGGGACCATAAGCCCCTCCCCCGACCCCGAGCAGGTGCTCGCCCGACTCCGCAGGGTCGAGGACCATCTGCGCAATGTGGAGCGTCGGTTGGTGGCTTTGGAGCAGTTCGGTTTCGAGTTCCGGCGCGCCCTCACCCGGCTGGGCGACGCCCTTGCCGCCACCCACGACCGGCCCGCCATGGTCAGCGCCGTGCTCGAGGTCTCCGCCCTGTTCCTCGGCGCCTCGGCCGGCGTGTTCTACACGGCGGTGGCCGGCAGCGACCGCATGAGGCCGTTGACCACCTTCGGTGATGTCGATGACGAGCCCCCCGACCTGGTGGGCGCCGAGGGTGTGGCAGGAGCGGCCGGCGCCCAGGGCCAGGTGGTCGTGTGGCCCGGGCACGAGGCTCCCCGGCCGTCGCCGTCGGAGCCGCCGGCGGGCGCCGTCACTGCCGTCGCCGTGCCCGTGCGCTCCGACGGTCATCCCTTCGGTGTCCTGGCCCTCTACGGACGGATGAGCGGCCTGTCCTTCTCGGCCGCCGACGTGGAGACGCTGCGGACCCTCGTCCGCCAGGCGGAGACGGCCATCGACAACAGCTACCTCTACGACGAAGCCAAGCGGCTGTCTCTCACCGACGGGCTCACCGGGCTGTGGAACTCCCGACACTTCGACTTGCGCCTGGGCGACGAGCTGTCGCGCGCCGTGCGCTTCGCCGACGACTACTTTTCCCTGGTGCTTTGCGATCTCGACAACTTCAAGGGCGTCAACGACACCTACGGCCACCAGATGGGTAACAGCGTGCTCGTCGAGCTGGCCCGCCGGCTCATGGAGTCGACCCGAGAGGTCGACATCGTCTCCCGGCTGAGCGGGGGCGGTGACGAGTTCGCCCTGATCCTGCCCCGCACGGGGCTGGCCGGGGCCATCCGCCTGGCCGACAAGGTGCGCGCTGCGGTCGGTGACGAGCCCTTCCGGGCCGACGGCGTCGAGCTGGCCATCACCATGTCGGCCGGCGTGGCGTCGTTCCCCGAGCACGGCAAGTCGGAAAAGGAGCTGAAGGCGGCAGCCGACAGCGCCCTTTACCGGGCCAAGCGATTCGGTGGCAACCGCGTGGATCACGCCAAGGTCGGAGAATGAGCGCGGTGCCGCCGCCGCAGGGTCACGGTGCGACGCCGGCGACCCCAAGCGTCCGCAAGGCGGTCATCCCCGCCGCCGGACTGGGCACGCGGTTCCTCCCCGCCACCAAAGCCCAACCCAAGGAGATGCTGCCGCTCGTCGACAAGCCGGCCATCCAGTACGTGGTGGAGGAGGCGGTGCGGGCCGGTCTGCGCGACATCCTGATCATCACCGGGCGGGGCAAGCGCTCGCTGGAGGACCACTTCGACCGCTCGTTCGAGCTCGAGCACTACCTGGAGGCGGCCGGCAAGTTCGACCTGTTGAAGCAGATGCGCCAGATCGCCGACATGGCCGACATCCACTATGTCCGCCAAGGTGAGCCTCGGGGCCTCGGCCATGCCGTGTCGGTGGCCCGCGAGCATGTGGGCGGCGAGCCCTTCGTCGTCATGCTGGGCGACGACATCATGACGGCCGAGTCGACGGTGTTGAGCGAGATTCTCGCCGTGCACGAACGTTTCGCCCGGTCGGTCGTCGCCGTGAAGGAGTTCCCCCGCGAGACCATTTCGTCCTACGGATGTGTCCGCCCGGAGCGGGTCGAGGAGAACCTGGTGCGCGTGCTCGACATCGTGGAGAAGCCCGCCCCCGAGGTGGCGCCGTCCAACCTGGCGGTGATGGGCCGCTACGTGCTCACCCCGGAGATCTTCGACGTCTTGGACCAGGTCCAGCCCGGGGCCGGCGGCGAGATCCAGCTCACCGACGCCATGGCCATGCTGCTGCGCGACCAGGAGATCTACGGTCACGTGTTCGAGATGGGCCGCTTCGACGTGGGCGACAAGCTCGACTACCTGCGGGCCACCGTTGAGCTGGCCATCGATCGCGACGACCTCGGCCCCGGCTTCGCCTCATTCCTCGTCGACCTCATGAAGCGCAGGAACCTGGCCTGAGGGTCGGGGCCCTGACGTGATCCCGGTCGAGGAGGCCCGCAGCCACATCCTCCGGGCGTGCCCCGGTCTGGGCGCCCGGTCGCTGCGCCTCCAGGACGCCCTCGGGTGTGTCGCCGCCGAGGTCGTGGTCGCCGGTGAGGACGTGCCTCCCTTCGCCAACACGGCCATGGACGGCTACGCGGTGCGGGCGGCCGACACCGAAAATGCCCCTGTTCGCCTCCACGTGGTGGCGACCCTCGCCGCCGGCTCCACCCCCGACACCGAGGTCGGTCCGGGCCAGGCGGTGCGCATCATGACCGGTGCGCCGATGCCCCTCGGCGCCGACGCGGTGGTGATGGTGGAGCGCACCAGGCCGGTCGACGACGGCGCCGGCGTGGTGATCGAAGCCACCGCCGGCCCCGGTGACCACGTGCGGGGCCCGGGCGAGGACCTGCGCCGGGGCCAGGCGCTGTTCGAATCCGGAACGGTGCTCACCCCTGCCCACCTCGGGGTGCTGGCCAGCGTCGGGCGCGACCTTGTGTCCGTCGTCCCCCCGGCCCGCGTGGGGGTGCTGTCCACGGGCGACGAGCTGGTCGCCGGGGGCGGGCCGTTGCGACCCGGCCAGATCCGGGACTCCAACCGCCCCACGCTCCTCGCCCTCACCGCCCAGGCAGGTTGCCGGCCCGTCGACCTGGGCCTGGTCGGTGACGACGAGGCGGCGCTGGCCGAAGCCGTGACCCGCGGCGTCGACACCTGTGACGCCCTGGTCACGAGCGGCGGCGTCAGCGTGGGCGACTTCGACTACGTCAAAGCGGTGCTCGACCGCCTCGGTGACATGAAGTGGTGGCAGGTCGCCGTCCGCCCGGCCAAGCCGCTGGCCTTCGGGTTGATCGGGAGCACACCGGTCTTCGGCCTCCCCGGCAATCCCGTCTCGTCGACGGTTTCGTTCGAGTTGTTCGCCCGACCCGCCCTGCGCCAGATGATGGGCCACACCGTGGTCGACCGGCCCAGAGTGACAGCCATCGCCGACCAGCCCATGGCGCGGCAGCGCGACGGGAAGCTCCACCTCGTCCGGGTGGTGGCCGACCACGGCGACGACGGCGTGTGGCACGTCCGCTCGTCGGGCGGGCAGGGGTCCCACGTGCTGTCGGCCATGGCCCGGGCCAACGCCCTTGCCCTGCTCCCCGACGGCGACGGTGCCGCCGCCGGGGCCGCCGTGGAGGTCATGCTCCTGTAACAGCGTGCTCATCTGTTGTCTTTGCGACTGGCGTAGCGTTGGAGAGGTGGACGCCATCGACCCCGAGCCCCTGGTCGACTCGTTCGGGCGACGTGTCGGCGACTTGCGCATCTCTGTCACCGACCGCTGCAACCTGCGCTGCAGCTACTGCATGCCAGCCGACGGGCTCCACTGGCAGCCGCGGGCCAACCTGCTCAGCTACGAGGAGATCACCCGGGTCGCCCGGGTCTGCGTGGAGCGTTTCGGGTTCTCGAACGTCCGCCTGACCGGTGGCGAGCCCACCGTGAGGGCCCACCTCCCCCGCCTGGTCTCCATGCTCTCCGCCCTGAGGCCGCCCTCGGGCGCCGACCTCGACCTGGCCCTCACCACCAACGGGACGACCTTGCCCCTCCTGGCCACAGATCTGCGCGCCGCCGGCCTGGGTCGGGTCAACATCTCCTGCGACTCCCTCCGCCGGGACCGCTTCGCGACCATCACCCGGCGCGACGCGCTGGGGCAGGTCCTCGAGGGCATCGATGCCGCGCTGACTGCGGGGTTTTCGCCGGTGAAGGTCAACTGCGTGCTCGAGCGGGGAGTCAACGACGACGAGATCGTCGACTTCGCCACGTTCGGGCGCCGGCGGGGCGTCGTGGTCCGTTTCATCGAGTTCATGCCCCTCGACGCCGACCGGGCCTGGGCCGCCGACCGGGTGGTCCCCGCTCACGACGTGGTGGCGGCCATCGACGCCGTCTACCCCCTGGAGGCGGTGGGCGACGGTGGCTCGCAGCCCGCGCAACGGTTCCGGTACCGCGACGGCAGGGGCGAGGTGGGCGTGATCGCCAGCGTGACCCACAGCTTCTGCTCCACCTGCGACCGGGTTCGGCTCACTGCCGACGGCATGTTCCGCAACTGCTTGTTCGCGGTCGACGAGACCGACCTGCGAGCGGTGATGAGAGGTGGGGGCGACGACGACGACGTGGCTGGCGCCATCGCCGCCGACGTGGGCCGCAAATGGGCCGGGCATTCGATCGGCCAGGTGCACTTCCGGCAACCGGCCAGGAGCATGAGCCAGATCGGCGGCTGACCCGTATTGCCGGGGCTTCGCCGCCCAACAGGGGCGCGGCCCTGTCGCCTACACTTCGCCCGTGTCCGACAGGGGTCTCACCCATCTCGATCCTCTCGGGCGCGCCCGAATGGTCGACGTCACACCCAAAGAGGCCACCCACCGGCGGGCGCTGGTGCGTTGCAAGGTGATGATGCAGCCCGACACCACCTCCAAGATCGCCAGCAACGCCATCGCCAAAGGCGATGTGCTGGCCGTGGCCAGGGTGGCGGGGATCCAGGCGGCCAAGGTCACACCCCACCTCATCCCCCTCTGCCACCCACTTCTGGTCGGCGGCGTCTACGTGAACTTCACCGTCGGTGACGACCACGTCGAGGTGGAGGTCCAGGTCGACACCGTCGACCGCACAGGTGTGGAGATGGAGGCCATGACGGCGTGTGCGGTCGCCGCCCTGACCATCTACGACATGTGCAAGTCCGTCGACCGGTCGATGGTGGTGGGCGAGCTCACTCTCTGGGAGAAGACGGGCGGCCGCTCCGGCACCTACCGGCGGGGCGACACCGCCTGACCCACCCGCTGACCTGGGGCGCTTGCCCCGGCCGAGGTCGGCTGCTAGGAAGGTGGGGTCCTGGCGTGTTCACTTCCCCGTCAGCATCCACGATTCTCGCCACCCGGTCCATTACGGTCCCCGACAGCAAAGGCAGGTCAAGGAGCGTATGACGTTGGCTCTGGTGGTTTTGGCCCTGATCTGGGCCGCCGTCCTCGTACCGCCCGTGATCCGGGCTCGTTCTGAGGGACGTCCGGCCGACTCCATCAGCGCCTTCCGCCGCCAGCTGACCGTGCTCCGCCGGACCCGGCCCCAATCGACCCGAGGCCTGGTGCCCGACCGACCCCGGGCCCACGCGTACGTCCCCGGTTCCGCCGCCCCGGTCACGTCGCTTGCCGCTCGGCGGTCCATGACCACCCCCGGTTCGCGGCCGCGCCCGGTCGGCTCCCGGGCCCTGGTGGCCGCCGGCCTGCCCACCTCCCGGGCCCGTACCCTACGCCGCCGGCGCGACGTGTTCGTCGTGCTCCTCGCCACCGCTGCGGCGACGCTGGTCATGAGCCTGGTCCCTGCCCTGCGGGTCCTCCTCTACGTACACCTGGCCACCGACGTCCTTCTCGGTGCCTACGTGGCCCTGCTCATCCGTCAGCGCGGCGCCGCCGCCGAGCTGGAAATGAAGGTCCGCTTCCTCCCCGCCCCTGCGCCCGAGCCGATGATGTACCGACGGGCAGGCGCAACCGAACCGGCGCTCTACCGCCGCTCAGCGGGCATGGAGCCGGCGCTGCTGCGCCGCTCAGCGGGCATGGAGCCGGCGCTGCTGCGCCGCTCAGCGGGCATGGAGCCGGCGCTGCTGCGCCGCTCGGCGGGCATGGAGCCGGCGCTGCTGCGCCGCTCGGCCAACTAGTTCCCACTTCCTGACCCGGTGGCTGCAACCGGGTCGTGGTGCTCATGACTCGTCGCCACGAGCTGCACGCCCTGGAACAGGCGGTACGGGCCGAGCTCGACGCCGCCCATCGGGCGCGCGAGACCGCGCTGGCCGCCTGCCGGCGCACCATCCGCGCCTGCGGCAACGCCATTCGCGCCACCCATCGACGGGAGACGGAGCTGGCCGCAATCCTGGGCGACGAGGCGGCAACCGCGCTGGGCGAGGCCCACCGGGCCCTCGAGCCCTATCCCACCCTGGCTGCCGCCGGGCCCCTGCACGACGCCGAGAAGGAGTACGCCGAGGCCCGGCTCACCGCCGCCCTGGTCGACGACGGTGCCCTGGCCTCCCACCTGGACCTGGGTGTCTCGGCGGCGGCGTGGTTGAACGGGCTGGCCGAGGCGGCCAGCGAGTTGCGCCGCCACCTGCTCGATCGCCTGCGCGACGGTGACCTTCCCCGGGGCGAGGCCCTCCTCGGTGTCATGGGAGACGTGTACGACACACTCGTCACCATCGACTTCCCCGATGCCGTCACCGGCGGCCTGCGCCGCACCACCGACGCCCTGCGGGCCGTACTCGAACGCACCCGGGGCGACCTGACCACCACCTTGTTGCAGGCCCGTCTCCAAGCCGCCATCGAGGCCCGGATCCCGCCCGGCAGCGTTCCGGGGCCAGAGGGCGGGGTATCCTCGGGCGATCCGACGGGGGTGTAGCTCAGCTGGTAGAGCGCTACGTTCGCAACGTAGAAGTCGCCGGTTCGAGTCCGGTCACCTCCACCACCGGTTTGCTGCACGCCGCAGGTCGGGCCGATTTTCCGACTGACCGCTGCAGTCCGGTGATGACCCGATGAACGAGCGATCCGTGACGGTCGTGCAAGCTGACAACTAACTGGCAACGGTCCGCGCTGAGCTTCGCCACCGGTATCAGATGAAGCGCCGGCAGATCGGAGGTGGTTGCGAGGGGGCGGCTTCGATTGCTCAGGTGACGGCGAACACCGTCGTGAGGCCCACGATCTCCAGGACCCTCAGGGTCTGGGGCCGGGGGGCCCGCAGGAGCAGTTCCCCGCCGGCCTCGCGCTGACGCTTGAGGGCCACGA
>DATAQC010000092.1:0-10765 GCA_036264885.1 Acidimicrobiales bacterium
TTCGGCAAGGGCAACCTCATCCACCTCGACTACGGCAAGAACGCCTACACCTTCGTGCGCCGGGCCGACGGTCGGGCCATCCGCATCAGCGGCCTGCCGCAGAGGTCGGGGGTGCCGGCTTCGGGGGACACGCCGGGCGACGGGGTGCCGGGCGACGGGGTCCCGGGTGATGGCCAGGAGCGGTCTCCTTCATCGATGCAGGAGCGATCCGAGGCCATCCTCGCCGCACCGATCGAGGACCTGTACGAGGTGCGCCAAGTCGACGCCGTGGTGCCACCGACGGCACGGGTCTTCGCGTCCCTCGACTGTGCCTCGTGTGGCGAGGCGACCATGGAGACCAGGATCCGCCTCCTCGACGGTCGCCGGTTGTGCCCGCCCTGCTTCGAGCGGGCCGTCGCCCAGGACTGACCATGCTGTTCGCCGAGGTGGTGCAGACCTCGGACGCGGTGGCGGCGACGCCGGGCCGGTCGGCCAAAGTCGCTGCCCTGGCGGCGTTGCTGGGCCGCCTGGGGCCCGCCGAGGTTGAGCCCGCCGTGGCATTCCTCACCGGGCGTCCCCGGCAGGGCAAGATCGGCATCGGCTGGGCGACGTTGCGGGCCGTCGACGCGCCGGCCGCCGACGTTCCGTCGATCGAGGTGCTCGAGGTGGACGAGGCGGTGTCGGTGCTGCAGTCCCTGGAAGGCGCTGGGTCGGCGTGGCGGCGACAGACCGTGCTCGCAGGCCTGCTGGCCCGGGCCACCGACGCCGAGGCCGACTTCATCCGCCGGCTCCTCATCGGCGAGCTGCGCCAGGGGGCGCTGGAGGGGGTGATGACCGATGCCGTTGCCAAGGCGTCGGGCATGGCGCCGGCGACCGTGCGGCGGGCGGCCATGCTGGCCGGCGACCTGTCCCGGGTGGCGCGCGTCGCCCTGGTCGAGGGAGAGGTGGGGCTGGCGGCCATCGGTCTCGACGTGCTGCGCCCGGTCCTGCCCATGCTGGCGGCGACATCGGCGGACGTAGCCACCGCCCTGGCCGGCCTGGGGGCATGCTCGGTCGAATGGAAGCTCGACGGCGCTCGCATCCAGGC
Organism: Acidimicrobiales bacterium; assembly: GCA_036264885.1. GTDB lineage: Bacteria > Actinomycetota > Acidimicrobiia > Acidimicrobiales > AC-14 > DATAQC01. Next base: position 1,067 of record DATAQC010000092.1, read on the forward strand.
CCATCGCCGGGGGAACGAGGTCCGCCTGTTCACCCGCAACCTCAACGACGTGACCGACCGCCTTCCCGGTGTGGTCGACGTCGTCGCCGGGCTCGAAGCCGACACGGTCGTCCTCGACGGCGAGATCCTGGGCGTGCGCGACGACAGGCCGGAGGCGTTCCAGGAGACCATGAGCAGCTTCGGGCGCCGGTCAGGTCCGCCGGGGCGGGCCGCCCTCGGCGTGTGGTTCTTCGACTGCCTGCATCTCGACGGCAACGACCTGTTGGACCGGCCTCTGCTGGAGCGGACGGCGGCACTGGAGCGCATCGGCGCGCCACGGGTTCCGACGCTGGTCACCGACGACGTCGATGCCGCGCTGGCCTTCCAGGCCGAGGCCCTGGCCGCCGGCCACGAGGGAGTGATGGTCAAGGCGGCGTCGTCACCCTACGAGGCGGGCCGCCGGGGCTCGGCCTGGCGCAAGGTGAAGCCCGTCCACACCCTCGACCTGGTGGTGCTGGGCGCAGAGTGGGGGAGCGGCCGGCGGCGAGGATGGCTGTCGAACCTCCACCTCGGGGCCCGGGAGGAGGCCGGCGGTTACGTGATGGTCGGCAAGACGTTCAAGGGCCTCACCGACGCGCTGCTCGAGTGGCAGACCGCGCAGTTCCTGGCCCGGGAGTCGGGCCGGCACGGCCACGTGGTCGACATCGCCCCGCCCCTGGTCGTGGAGATCGCCGTCGACGGCGTGCAGGCGTCGACCCGCTACGCCGGCGGAGTGGCCCTGCGCTTCGCCCGGGTCCGCCGCTACCGCGACGACAAGGAGCCAAGCGAGGCCGACACCATCGACACCGTACGGGCGATGTTGCCGGGCTCAGACGTCCGACGGGGTGGCACGGGCCCGGAGTGACCGGAAGGGCGCCTGGCCGGCGGCCGACAGGCGGCGCCAGCCGAACACCGTGCCCGCCACCGCCCAGAAGGCGGCCGTTCCGCCCAGGCTGGTGAGGCGGAAATGCCAGACCAGCGTGGCCGGGGCGCCCACCACGTCGGGCGACCCGGGTAGGGCCGCCCAGCCGATCACCGCTAGAGCGGCGTAGAGACCGGCGGCGGCGGGCAGCCGCAGGTGATCGGGGCGGCCCCGGGCGTCGAGCCAGCGGGCTGCCCGCCAGGCAGCGGCCGTCGATACCGCCGACCACGCCAACATGAGCAGGTACAGGGTGGTGCGCCGAGCGATGGTGGCGGCGTCGCCCACGCCCGGCGGATTGCCCGGGTACTTCAGGAACGGCACCAGGTTGACGGTGAGATAGGAGATGCCGGCCAGCGTCACCGCCGCCCGCCAGTCGGAGCTGGTGGCCAGGTGGCGGCGCAGCACGAAGTAGGCCACGGCGAACACCAGGCCCAGGCAGACGCCCCAGACGAGTGAGGCCAGCACGCCTCCGAACTGCTGGGTGCCGCGGGAGAACATCTCGTGGCTCGCCTCGCCGGGATGGGCGCGCTGCTCCAAGGTGATGGCCTGGCCGATGGTGGCCTCGCCGGCCAACACCAGGACCAGGGCCAACGCCGCGCCTCCGGCCAGACCGGCCAGGGCGCCGTCACCCAGGTGGCGGCGCATTCAGTCACTCCTCTCGACGTTCTCGACGTCCTCGACGTTTGACCGACGGCCCGCCCGGTGGTGGCCACCGGGCGGTCGGGCCATCAGTCGGCTAGTGGCACGGGACGCCGAGAAAATGGCGGCCGTCGTGGAACAGCTCATGGATCACGGTTGCTCCCGAGCTGAGGGTCGCCCCGTTCTCAAGGGTCACGGCGTAGACGGCCACCAGGGCCAGGGCTACGACGAGCCACGACCACACGGGCACCCGTCGCCGGATGAGGTCAGCGGTGCTTTCCAGTTGCATCACCCCCTCTCCTGGTCGGTGTGCTGGTGCCCACCGCGGATGGGGGCGCCCACCCGGTGTTCATGGCCGGGCATGGCCGTGCGGTAGACGCAGAGGTCACAGTTCATGTGGGCGTCGCCGGAGAGAGCTTCGCGGTAGCGGTCGAGGAGCAGGGCGCCGATTCGGGGATCGGCGCCGAGATGGGGCCCGTGGCCGACGGCGACATCGGGGTGGGCGGCCGCCCACGCCGCCGTCTGGTCCCGGATGCGGTCGACCAGGATTCCGGTGAACAAGAAGTAGGGCACCACCGCGATACGGGTTGCGCCCAGGCGCACGCAGCGGTCGAGGGCGGCGGGCACGGCGGGAGCGGCGAGGGACACGAAGGCGGGCTCGACCAGGCCGACGCCGGTGGCATCGCCGAGCAGGCGAGTGACCTTGTACAGGTCGGCGTTGGCGTCGGGGTCGGAGGAACCCCGGCCCACCACGACCACTGCCGTGCTCCCGTCGCCCGCACCCAACGTGTCGGTGGACACTGTGTGGGTGAGGCGGTCCTGCCCCAGGACCGCCTCGGTTATCCGGTCCTGGGCCACGGCCAGCACCAGCGGGTGGATGCCGAGGTCGCGGGCGTAGTGGAAACCGACGTGAGGATGCCGATGCCGGCCCCGGTGCAGGGCGGCGGGACCGTCGTTCTTCAGGTGCCCGGCGCCGAGCAGGATGAGAGGACTGGCCACCACCGAGGTGGCCCCGGCGCCTACCAGGTCGTCGATGGCGGTGTCGAGGTCGGGTGGGGCCAGCTCGATGAACCCGCAACCGACCTCGATGTCGGGCGCCTGGGAACGGATCACGTCGGCCAGCTCCCAGTACTCGGCCACGCCGGCCGGCGACCGGCTGCCATGGCCCACCACGAGGAGAGCGGGATGCCTGCTCACGGATGCGCCACCCGCCACAGTGCGTTGACGGCGGCGGCCGCCACCGCGCTGCCGCCCTTCTCGCCCACGTTGGTGATGGCTGCCAGCCCGCCGGCGGCGAGGGCGGCCTTGGCCTCCGCCGCGCCCACGAACCCCACGGGCAGGCCCACGACCAGGGCGGGCACGAAGCCCGCGTCGTCGACCAGGCGCAGCACTTCGTCGAGGGCGGTCGGGGCACAACCCACCACCACGACCGCGCCCCGGGGGTGCACCGCCGCCGCTCGTCGCATGCCGGCGGCGGTGCGGGTGATGCCCGAGGGGCCACCGGCGCCGAGGTAGCACGACACGTCGGGCCCCCGTATGCCGCGCGCCACCATCTCCACGTCGGCGATCACCGGCGCACCGGATCGCAGTGCGGCCACACCGGCCGCCACCGAGTCTTCATCGACCACCATGGAGGAGGCGTACTCGACGTCGGCGCTGGCGTGGATGACCCGGGCGACCACGGCCCGAGCCAGGGGGCCGAAGCCCGACAGGTCGACCCGCTGGGCCAGGATGCGGAAGCTCTCGGCCTCGATCTCGGCGCCCGACAGGCGCGTCGTCCCGGTCACGGCGCCACCGTGGCCGTGACGGTGAGGGCGTCGCGCGGGCAGATCTCGATGCACGCCAGGCATCCGGTGCACAGGCTGTCGACCGTGGCCGGCCGCTTGGGCGCCGCCAGCAACGCCCGCTCCGGACAGGTGACCAGGCAGGCCCCGCAGGCCGTGCACCGGTCGTCCACTTCAACAGTGAAGCTCACCCTCGGTACCCCCTGGGGGTGACCATGCGGCCGGCGACCACTCTGGTGGTGGACGAGCCCACGATCACGCACGTGGTCATGCCCACGCACTCGACGTCGAGGTCGGCCAGGGTGGTGAGCACCACCCGCTGGGTGGGTCGGGCGGCGTCGGTGACGACTCCGACAGGCGTGCCCGGACCCCGACGGGCGCCCAGCAGCGCCCGGGCGGCGTCGAGCTGCCACGACCGCCCCCTCGAGCGCGGGTTGTAGAGCACCACCACCAGGTCGGCGTCGGCGGCCGCCTTCAGGCGGGTCTCGATGGCCGACCATGGGGTCAGCAGGTCGGAGAGGCTGATCACCACGTGGTCGTGGGCCAGAGGGGCACCGAGCAGAGCGGCGGCGGCGAGGGCGGCAGGCACCCCGGGCACCACCTCGATGTCGACATCGGGGGCGACGTCGGCGGCCAGCTCGACGGCGATGCCCGCCATGGCGTACACGCCGGCGTCGCCCGACGAGACGAGGGCGACGCGCCGCCCGGCGCCGGCTTCGGCCAGCGCCTGCTTGGCCCGGACCACCTCGTCGCCGATGGGCCTGCGCACCACGTCGTGGTGCGGGCCCAGCAGGTCGGCGCACTGGTCGACGTAGGGCCCGTAGCCGATCACCACCTGGGCGTGGCGCACGGCCACGTCGGCCGCCGGTGTGCGGTGACGGGGCTGGCCCGGGCCCAACCCCACGATGGCCAGGCTGCCCCGGGGATGGCGCCGGCGGGCGACGGCCACGGTGGCATGTGGCGAGACCCGCTTGTCGACTACCAGCTCAGCGCCCGTCCCGGCGGCCAGGAGGGCAGCCGCCTCGGCCACGCTGGGGGTGCTCACTGCGGCGGCCACCACCGCGCTGGGCGACGGCACCGCCACGCCGGCCAGGGCCTCGGCGGTGAAGGCCCGCACCGGCAGGCCCAGGGCAGCGACTGCGGGGTCGTTCGCCCGCCGGTCGATGGTGGCCACCTCGGCCACCGACTCCCGGGCCAGCCCCGCGTCGGCGAGCGCCGCGCCCACCAGGGCGGCCACCTCGTCGACGGGCGCTCCCGTCGATGCCCCCACGCCGACGACCAGCGACGGCGGATGCAGGGCGAGCTCCCCGGTGGCGGGTGGTAGGGCGCGGTCGGTGATCACCAGCGAGGTAGGCCCGGTGGCGGCCGCGTCCGGCGCCGTCAGGCGGGATGGCAGCGGCCAGCCCAGTTCGTTGACGACGGTGGGGAACTGCCCGTCGACCATGGCGGCGCTGACGCCGGCCACGTCGCCGGTGGCCACCAGGCCGGGAAGCTGGTCGACCGCGGTGATGCCGGCGGCGTCGGTGGCCGTGGTGATCACGGGCTCGGCTCCGATGAGGTCGGCGACCTGACGAGCCAGGTGGTTGGCTCCCCGGGCATGGCCGCCGCACAGGGCCACGGCAAAGCGGCCCGCTTCGTCCACGCACACGACGGCGGGATCAGTGGCCTTGGCGTGCAGGAGGGGAGCGATGATGCGCACGGCGGCGCCTGTGGCCAGGAACAGGACGAAGCCGTCGGCCTCGGCCCACCGGTCGGCCACGGTGGCGCCGGCATCGCCGTGAACCGCGCGGAACGGGAGCCGGGCGGCCAGCGCTCGTCCCCGTTCGGTGACCGAGACGGAGATCACCTTGGTCATTCGTCGGGTCCCCAGGCCACGAAGACGGGATTCTGGGCGGCCAGGCGGAAGCTGCCGTCGGGCAGGCGCTGTCCCCGGCTCACCTGCACCTGCACCAGGTGGCCGAGGCGTTCGGCGGCGGCGGCCGCCCGGTCGACGGCGGCGTAGGTGGCCACGACCCGTCCTCCCGGGCGCAGGCGGGCGAGGACGGCATCGAGCACGCCCAGCCCCCCGCCACCGACGAAGACCCGATCGGGGTCGGCCAGCGACGCCAGGCAGCCGGGCGCCGAGCCGTGCACGACCTGGACGTTCACGCCGTGAGCCACGGCGTTGTCCCGGGCTCGCTCGGCGTCTTCAGAGTCGCACTCCACGGCCACGACCGTCAGGCCGGGGGCGATCAGGGCGCACTCCACGGCCACGCTGGCGCTTCCCGCCCCTACGTCCCACAGCACCCCGGCGGGGGGGAGGGCCAGCTTGCCCAGGACGACGGCGCGCACCTCGGCCTTGGTCACCATGCCCTGGCGGTGGGCAAAGGCGGTGTCGGGCAGGCCCCACGCCAGCACCGGGCCCTGGGCCCGAGCGGCCCCCTGAGCGGGGTGCTGGGCCCGAGCGGCCCCCTGAGCGGGGTGCTGGGCCCGAGCGGCCCCCTGAGCGGGGTCTCGTAGCACGACCACCGAAAGCGGCTCCCACCTTGCCCCGGTCAGGCCGGCCAGGTCGACCTCGTCCACCGTCTCGTCGGCGCTGCCCAGGCGGCTACACACCGCCACCCGCCGGTCGGTCACGTTCATGGCCGTCAGTTCCCGGCCCAGGGCCTCGGGCGGGTTGTCGGGCGAGGTGAGCACGGCCACCTTGGGCGCGGCGGCGGCCAGGCGGGCGGCCTCGCCCAGGGGGCGCCCGTGGGCCGAGACGACCACGGCGTCGTCCCAGGGCAGGCCCAGGCGGGCGAAGGCCAGGGCCACGGCCGAGGGCGCAGGGTGGACCTCGAGGGCCTGGGAGCCGAAGCGCCCGACCAGGACACGGACGATGCCGAAGAAGCCGGGATCGCCCGAACCCAGCACGCACACCCGGCCGGGCTCTGCTGCCACCGCGTCGAGGACGCCGTCGAGATCACCCGTGATCGTCAGACGCCGTGCCCCTCGAGGCGCCAGCGCGTCGAGATGGCGCGCGCCGCCGACGACGAGGTCGGCGTCCTGCAGCGCCCGCGCCGCGTCCTTCCCGAGCTCGGCGCCCGCCACCCCCAGCACCACGATGGGCAGCTCAGGCACGAGCGACGATCCGGCGGCCCTCGAAGTCGGCCATGAGCACGTCGACGGTCAACTTGGCCCGGGTGTGCTCCTCGCACGCCTGCTTGGCCAGCTCGCACACCCTGGTCAGGGGTGCGATCTCCCCGTAGGCGATGCAGGTCTCGAAGAAGTGGCGGGCCGTCTCGGTGGCGGTGGCCGCCGCCACGACCTCCTTGGGTGCGTGGACGGAGCGGGCCACTGCCGCCAGGAGCTTGCCGTCGACCTTCGACCGCCGGAAGTGGGTCATCATCGTCCCCGCCGCCAGCTTGGTGATCTTGCCGGCCATGCCCACGAACACGGTGTGCACGAAGCCCATGGCCGCCACCTTGCGCAGTGCCGTCCCGCTGTAGTCGCCCACCTCGACGAAGCAGATCTCGTCGAGGGAGGGGAACAGGGACATGGCAAGGCGCTCGGTGCGACTCCCCGTGGCCAGCACCATCTCGGTCTCGCCCTGGGCGGATGCCACCTCGATCTGTTGAACGATCGACGCCCGCCACGCGGCGGTGGAGTAGGGCTTGACCACGCCGGTGGTGCCGAGGATGGAGATGCCGCCCACGATGCCGAGCCGGGCGTTGGTGGTCTGGGCGGCCATCGCCTCCCCCTCGGCGACCGACAGGGTGATCACCAGCGGCTCCTGGGTGACCTCGAGGACGGCCTCGAGGATCATCCGTTCCGGCACAGGCGTGATGGACGGGCCCCCGACGGGCAGGCCCAGGCCCGGCTTGGTCACCGTCCCCACGCCGGGACCGGCCAGCAGTTGGGTGGTGCGGTCGGCTCTGGCCATGCCCACCTTGGCGGTGATGCGGGCCCCGTTGGTGCAGTCGGGATCGTCGCCGGCGTCTTTGACCACCACCGCCCGGGTGGCTCCCTGGGGCTCCACCTCGAACCAATGGCGGGAGCCGTTGGGCAGGGCCACGTCGATGGCCGTCGGCGGTGCACCGGTGAACAGACCCGTGGCCGCGGCCTTGGCGGCGGCGCTGGCGCACGTGCCCGTGGTCCAGCCCAACCGCAGGCCCCGGGCATCGCGACGCTCGGCAAACGGCTCGTCGCCACCCGTGCCGTCATCGGGCTGCGAGAAGGGGACGGGGAGACGGTTCCTGCTCATCCCGGCTCCGTGCCCGAACGGAATGCCGGCTCCGTGCCCGATCGGGCGGCCGGCCGTCCGGCGGTGGTGCCCGGCGTGGAGCGGCGGCGGAAGCGGTGGGCGAACTCCGGCGAGTAGAGGTGGCTGCGCGCTGCGGGGGCGTCGGCCAGGGCGGGGCCGACGAGGACGAGGACGGTAGTGGTGGCGCCGGTGGCCACCAGGTCGTCGGCCAGACTGCCGACGGTGGTGAGAACCACCGACTCGTCCGGCCACGAGGCCCGCACCACGATCGCCGCCGGGGTGTCGGCGCGGTAGGCGCTGTCGGGGGCGAGGAGCTGGTCCTGGAGCTCGGCGGGCCGGGCGGCGGAGAGGAACACCGCCAGGGTGGCGCCATGGGGGGCGTAGTCGACCACCGACTGGCGCGCCGGCATGGAGGACGCCGTGCGGCCCGCCAGGCGGGTGACCACCACGCTCTGGGCCACACCGGGAACGGTGAGCTCGTGACCGAGGGCGGCGCCCGCCGCGCCCAGCGACGACACCCCGGGCACCACCTCGAAGGGGCGGTCGGTGGCCCGGCACCAGTCGATCTGTTCCTGAATGGCCCCGTACAGGCAGGGGTCGCCGGAGTGGAGACGCACGATGGCGGCATCGGGACTGGCGGCGTAGACGGCCAGGACGTCCTCGAGGGTCATGGACGCCGAGTCGTGGACGACCGCCCCGCGTCGGGCATGGCCCAGCACCTCGGCGGGCACGAGCGACGAGGCCCACACCACGATGTCGGCGGTCCGCAGCCGGTCACAGCCCCGGAGGGTGATCAGGTCGGGCGCACCGGGCCCCGCCCCGACGAAAGAGATCACTCGCGCTCCAAGGGAGGGACGATGACGGTCATCAGGTACGAGGCAGGGCCGCCGGCCAGGTCGGCGACGGCACCGACGCGCTGGCCGGGCAGGCCCAGCAACTCACCGGCCACGGCTCCGTCGAGGCGGCCGGCGTCGGCCAGGCGCTTGGCCACCTCCGGCAGGTGACGACCGCCCTTGTAGACGATCACCGCGCCGCCGGGGTCGTCGAGGGCGGCATCGAGTGCCTCGGGCCCGTCGAGGGCGGTGACGAGGGTGAGATGTTCGGTGCCGGTGAGCAGCACCGTCCCCGACCGCGACGCCAGGTCCTGGAAGGCGGTGATGCCGGGAACCGTCTCGACTGCGACACCGGGGCGTCGCTGGAGGACGGCCGCCGCCAGGGTGGGGAAGGTGCTGTAGACGTTGGGGTCGCCCAGAGTGACGAAGGCCACCTCCTCGCCGGCGTCGAGGCACTCGACGACCCGGTCGGCGGCGGCGCCCAGGGCGGTGTCGCGGGCGTGGCCCACGGTCATCTCGAAAGCCAGGCGGTCGACGGTGGCGTCGGGACAGGCCTGGCGCACGATGGACTCGGCCCGGCCCACGGCGTCGAGGGCGGTGGCGGGGGCGAAGACACGGTCGGCCTCGGTCAGGACGCGCACGGCCCGGGCCGTAACCAGCTCCGGGTCACCCGGACCCATCCCGACGCCGATCAGCGTGCTCAATCTCGTCTCCCGAGACGACGTCGTCGTGCATTCGTCACGTTCGGGGCCTGGCTCCCGGGAAGTCCCGGTCACAGTGGCAGTGCCGCGCCGGACTCTCACCGACTTCCCGATGCCGCAGCGTCATGGACTGTACTTCGCCGTCGGGGCCGGGTCACCCTGGCTGGTTCCCGGAGGCAAGGGCTGGTTTCCCGGAGGCAAGGGCTACGAAGCGCTCCGCCTGTTCGGGACGGGACCCGAGGTGGAGGTGCAGGAACGACGCCAGCAACCGGGGCGAGGCGAACCCGGCCCGGCCCCGACCGTGACGGCCCTCCCAGGCGAGGGCATCGCCGGGCGGGTCGATCACCGAGTAGTGGAACTCGTGGCCACGGAGCTCGGTGTGGGCCGGGGCCAGCGGGGTGTCGACGGCGCTGACAACCCGCCGGTACCCGAGGGTGAGGCGGTCGGTCATGTGGGCGTCGGCGTCGATGGCCCCGGCCATGGCGTGGCCGTCCATCGACCGGGCCAGCCACAGCAGGCCGCCGCACTCGGCCCAGGTGGTGAGCCCGGCGGCTACCCGGCGGGCGACGTCGTCGAGGAG
>DATAQC010000104.1:0-13688 GCA_036264885.1 Acidimicrobiales bacterium
CGCACGATGTTCGTCTGGCGCAGCGCGATGAGGTTCCCGACGGTCATCGTGAGAGCGGCGAGGATGCCGAACAGCGGAGCCCACACGTTGCTGCGGCCGAAGAAGCCGACATAGATCAGCTGGAGCAGGGCGACGAACCCGCCCGTTTTGGATGCCACCGACAGGAACGCGGTGACCGGCGTCGGCGCGCCCTCGTAGGTGTCCGGCGCCCAGGAGTGGAATGGCACGGCCGACACCTTGAAGGCGAAGCCGATGATGATGAAGAGGATGGCCAGGGTGACCATGGGCTGGTGGGCGGCGTCGCCGTGCATCTGGGCGCCGATCTTGGCCAGCACGGTCGTCCCCGTGTAGCCGTAGATCAACGACATGCCGTACAGCATGATGGCCGAGGCCAGCACGCCGAGCAGGTAGTACTTGAGCGCGGCCTCGTTGCTCTTCAGGTCCCGCTTGCGCCAGCCGGCGAGCATGTACGCCGGGATCGACAGGGTCTCGAGGGCGACGAAGATGGTGATGAGGTCGCGCGCCGACGACATGACCAACATGCCCATGAGCGACGACAGCAAAAGGAAGTAGAACTCGCCCTCGTAGTAGTCGCCCTCCTCGACGTAGTTGCTCGACATGAGCAGCACCACGTACCCGACGGCGAGGAACAGGGCTTTGAGGACCAGGGCGAAGTTGTCGACGACGTAGGCGCCGCCCAGCATGGACCGGGTGTGGTGGGCGGAAAGGGCCAGGCTGAGGATGGGCACCATCGCCGCCAGCAGCCCGAAGCCGGCGATGTTGGACAGGAGCCACTTCTGCGACCGGTCGAGGAACAGGTCGGCGACCAGCACTGTCGCCAGCACGACCGTGAGGACGATCTCCGGCGCGAGCGCGTGGTAGTCGAGGGCGGGCGAGTGGAACGGCATGGTGCTCCCGCTATCGACCGGCGGCGGAGCTGACCGCGCCGACGCTCGACGTCACCAGGCCCACGGCCTGGTCGGTCATGTGGAAGATGAGGTGGGGGAAGATCCCGAAGAGCAGGATGCCGAGCAGCAGCGGCGTCCACGCCAGGTACTCGGGAATGTGGACGTCGTGGATGTGGGCGTTCTCGAACTCGGTCTTAATCGTCCCGAACGCCACCCGCTGCAGCATCCAGAGGAGGTAGCCGGCGGCGAAGACGGTGCCGATGGCGGCGACCGCCATGTAGACCCGGAACGTCAGCTGGCTCAGCCCGGCCGCCGGTTGGTAGGCGGACAGGATGGCGGGGAACTCGCCCCAGAACCCGGCCAGGCCGGGTAGCCCGAGCGAGGCGAAGGCGCAGAACCCGAGGATCCAGCCCAGCCGGGGAGCCTGGAGGAGGAGCCCGCCCAGGCGGGCCAGCTCTCTGGTGTGGAAGCGCTCCTGGATGGAGCCGGCGATGAAGAACAGCATGCCGGTGATGAGGCCGTGGGCGACCATGCCGAACACGGCCGCGTTGATGCCGAAGCTCGTGAGCGTGGCGATGCCGAGCATGACGAAGCCCATGTGGGCGACCGAGGAGAAGGCGATCAGGCGCTTCATGTCCCGTTGGGCCAGGCACCCGAGGGCGCCGTAGATGATGCCGATGACCGCCAGCAGCCCGATCCACGGCGCCCACGACTTGGCCGCGTCGGGGAGGATGGGGATGGCGATGCGGATGAACCCGTAGCACCCGAGCTTCAGCAGGACGGCGGCCAGGATCACCGAGCCGACCGTGGGCGCCTCTGTGTGGGCGTCGGGCAGCCAGGTGTGGAACGGGAACATCGGCACCTTGATGGCGAAGCCCATGAAGAGGCCACCGAAGATCAGCAGCTGGGTGCCGTGGGCGATGGTGCCGCCCTGGGCGATCAGCAGGGGGATGTCGAACGTCTGGCCGCCCTTGAAGTAGAGGGCCAGGAAGCTCAGGATCATCAGCGCCGAGCCGAACAGCGTGTACAGGAAGAACTTGATCGCCGCGTACTGGCGGTTCGGTCCGCCCCACACCCCGATCATGAAGTACATCGGCAGCAGGACGAGCTCGAAGAACACGAAGAACAGGATCAGGTCCTGGGCCGCGAACGTCCCGTTCATGCCCGTCTCCAGCACGAGCATCAGGATGAGGAACGCCTTGGGGTTGTGCGGCTCCGGGAAGTGGTCCCACGAGTAGATGACGCACAGGAGGGTGATCACCATCGACAGGATCAGCAGCGGCAGCGAGATGCCGTCGATGCCGATGTGGTAGCGGCTGTTGATGACGTCGATCCAGCCGTGGTTCGCCGAGTACTGGAGGCGGCCGGCGTCGGAGTAGTCGAACCCGAACAGCAGCGAGATGCCGACGATGGTCGTCGCCGCGGTGATGAGCAGGGCGGCGGCCTTGATCATCTCCTCGCGGCTGCGGGGTATGAGGGCCAGCACCGCGGCGCCGACGATGGGCAGGAAGACCGCAACGGTCAGCATCTGTTTCGAGATCCCCTCACGTCAGGAACACCAGGCCGATGGCGAACACCGCAGCGGCACCGAACAACACGGCGGCATACTGCTGCACCCGTCCGGACTGGACGTGGCGCAGAATGCTGCCCCCCTCTTCCGCGGACATGCCGGCGCCGTTCACGACGCCGTCGATCACCCGCTGGTCGATCACCTCGTACACGAGTTGGGCGCTCGCCTGGGCCCCCTTGCCCACCCCGTTGATGACCCCGTCGAGCACGTGCTGGTTGAACCAGTACGCCGCCTTGGCGATGGGGTACTGGATGCCCCGGACGATCGCGAGGAACAGGTCGTCCAGGTAGTACTTGTGCACGAGGATGCGCTCGCCGGTCTTGAGGATCGGCACGCGCTCGGACAACCCGAGCGGGAAGGCGTTGCGGAAGTAGTACCCGGCGGCGACGCCGATCCCGAGCACGGCGACGGCGAGCGAGGCCCCCGCCAGCGGCACGTTGAACGAGTGCTCGTGCAGGAACGGCGGTACGCCGGGGACCTCGAAGTCGACCCACTTGTGGAACAGGCCGATGCCGGGGGCGTTGAGCAGGCCGGCCAGCGCGGCGGGCACGGCCAGGATGCGCAGCGGCCAGGCCATCGACGGCGGGGACTCGTGGGGGTGGCCGTGGCCCCGGTATTCGCCGGCGAAGATCAGGTAGCAGGCGCGGGTCATGTAGGCCGCGGTCATGAACGCGCCCAGGATCCCGACCACGAGCATCAGCGGGTACCCGTTCTTGGACGCGCCCAGCAGGATCTCGTCCTTGGACCAGAACCCGGCCAGCGGGAAGATGCCGGCCAGGGCCACCGAGCCGACGATGAACGTCCAGAACGTCGTGGGCATCTTCTTCCGCAACCCGCCCATCTCGCTCATGTTGTTCGAGTGAACCGAGTGGATCAGCGAGCCGGAGCCCAGGAACAGCAGGGCCTTGAAGAAGGCGTGGGTGAACAGGTGGAACACGCCTGCCGACCACGCGCCGACGCCCAGGGCCATGATCATGTAGCCGAGCTGGCTGACCGTCGAGTACGCCAGGACCTTCTTGACGTCGTCCTGCACGAAGGCCAGCGCGGCGGCGATGAGGACCGTGATGGCGCCGATGATGGCGACGAAGTTGACCCCGCCCGCCTGGATCGAGAAGCCGGTGAAGAACACGCCGTAGAGGCGGGCCACCAGGTAGACCCCGGCCACGACCATGGTGGCGGCGTGGATGAGGGCGGACACGGGCGTGGGGCCGGCCATGGCGTCGGGCAGCCACACGTGCAGCGGGAACTGGGCGCTCTTGCCCATCACGCCGAGGAACAGCAGGCACGCCCCGACGAGCAGGGTGCCGTGGCCGATGGCGCCGGTCAGCGCCTCGTGGTTCAGGTGCTCGATGTCGAAGTTGCGCCCGGCGGCGAAGAAGAGGGTGATGATGCCCAGCATCAGCCCCACGTCGCCCGTGCGAGTGGTGATGAACGCCTTGATGGCGGCGCCGGAGTTGACGCCCTCCTCCCACCAGTGCCCGATCAGCATGAACGAGCACAGGCCGACCAGCTCCCAGCCGATCATGAGCTGCAGCGTGTTGTCGGCGACGACCAGCATGAGCATCGCCGACGTGAAGAGCGACAGGGCGGCGAAGAAGTAGGTGAACCGGCGGTCCCCGTGCATGTAGCCGGTGGAGTAGATGTGCACCATCAGCGAGATGAACGTGACGACCACCAGCATCATCACGGTGAGGCCGTCGACGTGGATGCCGAAGCCGAAGTCGATCCCACCCATGTTGAACCAGGTGTGGTGGGCGTGGACGGCCTCGCGGGGCTCGGCCTTGCCGATCCACTGGGCGGCGGCGACCACGGCCAGCACGAACGCAAGGCCCAGGGCCGCGATGCCGATCTCGCACCCCTTCTTCGGCATGCGCTTGCCGAAGAACAGGATGAGGAAGAACGAGACCGCGGGGATGAGGGGGATGAGCCAGGCGTTGTGAAGCATGTGGTCGGACGCCTAGCCCTTCATCAGATCCATGTGGTCCAGGTCGATGTCGGCCCGGTTGCGGAAGATCAGCAGCACGATGGCCAGGCCCACGCCGACCTCGGCGGCGGCGATGGTGATCACGAACAGGGCGAACACCTGGCCGATCACGTTGTCGCGGAACGCGCCGAAGGCGATGAGGTTGATGTTGACCGCGTTGAGCATGAGCTCGATCGACATCAGGACGAGGACCGCGTTCTTGCGGGCCAGCACGCCGTACACCCCGATGCAGAAGATCACCGCGGCGAGCAGCAGGAACTGGTTCAGGTACATCGGAGACCTCCTAGTCCCGCCGCGCCAGCGCGACCGCGCCCACCAGGGCGGCGAGCAGGAGCACCGAGGACACTTCGAACGGCACGACGTAGGCGCCGAAGATCGAGTCGCTCACCGCCGCGGTGCGCTGCACGGTGACCGCGTTGACCTTGTCGTTGCCGAAGGCGTCGACGAGGACGGACGAGAGGGCGGCGACGAGGAACAGGGCGACGAGGGCGGCCAGCCAGCGCTGGTCGTTGTCGAGGTCGGTGTCCCGGCCGATCGGCGCCCGGGTGAGCATGACGCCGAAGAGGAGCAGCACGACCACGGCGCCGATGTAGACCAGGACCTGGACCCAGGCCACGAACTCCGCAGCCAGCAGGATGTACAGGGCGGCCGCGCCGGCGAGGACGATGGCCAGGAACAGGGCGGCCCGGACGACGTTCTGGGTGGTGACCAGCCGGAACGCAGCCGCCACCATGACGACGGCCAGAATGGCGAAGACGACGTTCTGGGCCACCACGGCGGGGACGCTAGCTCCTGTTCCTTCTCGACTCTTACTTCTTCTTTACCGCCCCGGCCTCCAGGGCGGGAGGATCCGGAACTGTGACCATCCACTCGCCGAGACGGTCCTTGTCGTGGAGGAGGTCGGCGATGCTGGACTCGGAGTACTCGTACTCGGGCGTCCAGAACAGGGCGTCGAACGGGCAGACCTCGACGCAGATGCCGCAGTACATGCACAGGGCGTAGTCGATGTCGAAGCGGTCGAGGGCGTTGACCGTGCGAGGCTTGCCCCCCTCACGACGCGGGGGGCGCTTCTCCTTGTGACCCTCGATGTAGATGCACCAGTCCGGGCACTCCCGGGCGCACAGCATGCAGACCGTGCAGTTCTCCTCCTTGAGGGCGATGACCCCGCGCGTGCGTGGCGCCAGGTCCTCCTTCTCGTGGGGGTACTGCACCGTGACCGCACCCTTGGTCCAGGTGTTGATCATGGTCTTGAACGTGACGCCAAGTCCCTTGGCGAGGCCCGGAAGCTCAGGCATGTGGCACGGACTCCAGAGGAGAGGGGTGGAGCGGGCGGGTGGGGCCGATCAAAACGCCACCTTGAACACGGCGGTCGCCATGATGTTGACCAGGGAGAGGGGGATGAGGATCTTCCAGGCGAAGGCCTGGAGCTGGTCCTCCCGGAAGCGGGGGAACGTGAACCGCACCCAGAAGATGACGAAGGCGACCAGCATGATCTTGACGGCGAGGACCACCGGGCCGAGGACGTCGGCCATGATGCCGGTCTTGAAGAACGGCTGGTACCAGCCGCCGAGGTAGAGCGTCGACGCAATGGCGGACAGCGCGAAGGCGGTGCCGAACTCGGCCATGAAGAAGAAGAGGAACCGGAAGCCCGAGTACTCGGTCATGTACCCGGCCACCAGCTCGGACTCGGCCACGGGCATGTCGAACGGCGTCTGCGTCAGCTCGGCCTGCGCGGCGGCGAGGAAGATGACGAACCCGACGATCTGGGTGAACAGGAACGGGTTCCCCACCCAGGAGAAGCCGAACATGGCGCCGTTGGCCTGGGCGTGCACGATGCCCTGGAGGCTCATGGTCTGGGCCTGGATGACCACCCCGACGACGGCCAGGACGAGCGGCAGCTCGTAGGCGATCAGCTGGCCCGCGGCCCGCAGGGAGCCCAGGAGCGAGTACTTGTTGGCCGACGCCCACCCGGCCATGAGCACGCCGATCACGCCGAGCGACGACACGGCCAGGGCGTAGAAGATGCCGACGTCGAGGTTCTGCACGACCAGGCGGGGGCCGGCCGGCACCACGACGTAGAGCAGGAAGGTCGACATGAGCACGACCAGAGGAGCCAGGGCGAACACCCGCTGGTCGGCCTCAGCCGGGATGATGTCCTCCTTCTGGATGAACTTGATGGCGTCGCCGATGAGCTGGAACCAGCCGTGGAAGCCGCCCGCTTCCATGGGCCCCATGCGGCTCTGCATGTGGGCCATGATCTTCAGGAGGAAGACGTAGCCCAGGATGAGCGCTCCGGCCGGGATGACCGCCAGCACGACCACCGTCTTGATGATCGTGAGCTCCCAGTACGGGATGGTGACGGCGAACATCACGTGCGTGCAACCCCCCGGTTCGGCACGCGCAGGACACTAGCGAGGGCCGCCGTGCGCACGCCAACACCGGTGCTGCTCACGCCTAGCGGTCGATGTCGCCGAGGATGAAGTAGAGGGACGCCAGGATCGTGATGATGTCCGGGACGTACACGCCCTTGAGCAGCCAGGGGACGATCGAGATGTTGTGGAACGACGCCGACCGGATCTTGCAGCGGAACGGGCCGAGCCCGCCCTGGCTCACGACGTAGTACCCCATCTCGCCCAGCGGGTTCTCCGTGTGGGCCCAGGCCTCCCCCGCCGGCACCTTGATGATCCGGGGGACCTTGGCCTGGATGGGGCCCGACGGCAGCCCGTCGAGGAGCTGGTCGACCATCTTGGTCGCCTCGCGCGTCTCCTGGAGGCGGACCCAGTAGCGGGCGAACGAGTCCCCGTCGGGGTGGGTCCAGACCTTCCAGTCCAGCTCCTTCCACGCCAGCGGGGACGGCGAGTCACGCCGGAGGTCCCAGTCGACGCCGCTGGCCCGGATGTTGGCGCCCGACAGGCCGTAGGACAGGCCGACGTCGGCCGGGATCACGCCGACGCCACGGGTGCGGGCCTCGAAGATCTCGTTGCCCATGAGCAGGTCCTCGAGCTGGTCGCAGTAGCCGCGGATGCGGCGCATGGCGTCCTTGGTCTCGGTGATCCAGCCCTTGGGCAGGTCGTCCTTGATGCCGCCGATGCGGTCGAAGTTGGGGTGGAACCGGCCACCGGTGGCCGACTCGATGAGGTTAAGGACGTACTCCCGGTCGCGGAAGGCGAAGAAGACGGGGGTCAGGGCGCCGAGCTGCACGCCCATCTCGCCGATGAACAGCGTGATGTTGGCGATCCGGCTCAACTCGAAGAACAGCGTGCGGATCCACTGGGCCCGCGGCGGGGCCTCGACCTCCATCAGGTCCTCGGCGGCGAGGATGAAGGGGACCTCGTTG
Source organism: Acidimicrobiales bacterium (assembly GCA_036264885.1). Taxonomy (GTDB): domain Bacteria; phylum Actinomycetota; class Acidimicrobiia; order Acidimicrobiales; family AC-14; genus DATAQC01. Next base: position 7,800 of record DATAQC010000104.1, read on the forward strand.
GCGAACGAGGACAGCCAGTCGATCCGGTTGATCAGCGTGGTGACCTGCGGGAAGGTGCGGACCTCGGTCAGCTTCTCGTAGCCCCGGTGCATGTAGCCGCACACCACGTCGGCCTTGATGACCTGCTCGCCGTCGAGTCGGGCGACGATGCGCAGGGTGCCGTGGGTCGCCGGGTGCTGCGGCCCCAGGTTGAGGGTCATCTCCTCGGTCTGCAACTCGACGTTGAGCCGGGCGTCCGCAGCCTGGGACGCGATGTAGGCGATGCGCTGCTACTCCGTGACGGCCATCAGGCGCTCGCGTCCTCGGGGGCGGCGGCCGCGGCGTCCGCATCGGCCCCGTCCACGTCTGCGGTCGGGGGCATCGGCTCCACGTCGACCAGGCCCGGCCAGGGCTTCACCTCGCGGGCCAGCAGCGGAAAGTCCTTGCGCAGCGGGAAGCCCTCGAACTCGCCGGGAAGGTAGAGGTGCACGAGGTTGGGGTGGCCGATGAAGTCGAAGCCGTACATCTCCCAGGTCTCGCGCTCGGACCAGTCGGCGCCCGGGTAGACGCTGATCCACGACTCGATCTGGGGCGTCTCGTCGTCCAGGTCGGCCTTGAGGGTGACGCCGATGTGGCGCCCCGTCGAGTACAGCCGGGCCAGGACCTGAAAGCGGGTGTCGCCGCCGCCGTAGCCGGTCACGATGCCGCCGGTCTCCAGGGTGTCCGGCTCGGGCTCGGCCAGGGCCTCCTCGTCGGCGTCGACCAGCTCGTCGTCGCCCGTGTCGGTGACGCCGGCGCCCTCGATGACCTTCGGGTTCGGCCAGGTGTGGGGCATCCAGTCGATCCCGGACAGGTAGCAGAAGTAGTCGAAGCTCATGGACCGGCACTCGCGTGCGGCCCGGAGCCAGGCGTCGGGGCGGACCCGGACCCACAGGTCGCCACTGCGGACGTGGGAGCCGACGACCGCGTCGCCCAGCCGGGACGTCAGATCCTGGAGCAGGGCCTGCTGGCGGTCGTCGACCGGAGTTGTCGAGGAGGCGGTGCCGGTCGTGGGGCCGGCGCCGCCGTCAGCGGACGACAATCGGCTCCCCTCGCCAACGGTCCGCCATGCTCTCGTTCTGGATGCGCTCCTGGAGCAGCACGATGCCCTCCAGCAACGCCTCGGGCCGGGGCGGGCACCCGGGCACGTAGACGTCGACCGGGATGATCTGGTCGACGCCCTTGGTCACCGAGTACGAGTCCCAGTACGGGCCGCCGCAGTTGGCGCACGAACCCATGGAGATGACGTACTTCGGGTCGGGCATCTGCTCCCACAGCCGGCGGATGGCGGGGGCCATCTTGTCGGTGACGGTCCCGGAGACCACGACCAGGTCGGCCTGGCGGGGACCGGCTGGGAACGGGATCACGCCCAGGCGCATGACGTCGTACCGGGGCGAGCCGAACGCGGCGCCCATCTCGATGGCACAGCACGCCAGGCCCCACTGGTACACCCACAGCGAGTACTTCCGGCTGTAGTTGAGCAGCCACGTGAGCGGCTTCATGGCCGGCTTCTCGAAGGTGCCCTTCTCGACCAACCCCACTACAGCAACTCCAGTGTCGCCGTCGAGGGCCGGCTCCGCCGTCGGTGCGGAGCACGATCAACTCGCCGAGCAAGCTCCGCGTGCGAAGGCGAAACCCTCACACCCATCGCAGGACTCCCTTGCGCCACGCGTAGAGGAGGCCGAGGGCGAGGATGACGACGAACACGCCCATCTCGGCCAGGCCGAAGGCGGCCAGGGCCTCGAGGCGGATGGCCCAGGGGAAGATGAAGACCGCCTCCACGTCGAACATCACGAACAGGAGGGCGAAGACGTAGTAACGGATCTGGCTCTGCGACCAGCCCACGCCGACGGGGTCGACACCGCACTCGTAGTTGATGTATTTCCCGGTCTGAGGACGCGTCGGCCGGACCAGCCGAGCCATGCCGAGCATGGCGCCGACCATGAGGACGGCGGCGCCACCGAAGATGACGACGGTCAGGTACTGAAGGAGGAACGCCGACATGTCCCGATCCTAACGAGCGCGCCCAGCCGATGCCCAGCCGTCACCGGCCGGCCGATCACGGGCGGTTTCGGCGAGCCTGGACAAGGGTGCGGTGCTGTTCGCCGGCGGCCTCGGCGAGGACCGCGGTGAGCGACGGCGCGCTCGACCAGCCGCACGAGCAGCGGACCCAGTAGCGGGCGCCGTCGACGTCCACCTCCATCCTGGCGCCGGCGTCAACCCGGTGTTCGTCTTCGTCTCGCACGTTCCGTACAGGCTCCCATCGCGGCCCGGTCGTGCCGACCGCGCGCTGCCGCTCCTCGACAGCCGGGCGATGGTAGCGGTCCGGCGGCCGCGGCGACACTCGACGCGGATCAGAGGTGGAGCACGGTGGCGTGGCGGGCGAGGTCGATCAGGGGTTGCGGGAGGAGCCCCGCCCCGATGGTGAAGGCGAGCGCCAACCCGATGGCGATGGCGGCGCCCACCGGGATGTCGAGCTTGGTGGCGACCTCGGGATCGGCGGTGACGACGCCACCGGCCCCCGCGGTTCCTTCCCGCGCCGCGACGCCGGCCATGACCTGGTCGTCGGCCATGTACATGACGACGACGAGTCGAAGGTAGAAGTACGCGGCCACGACCGAGGCCAGCATGGCCACCACGGCGATGGCGTACGACCCACTCTCGACCGCGGCGGAGATCACGTAGAACTTGGCCAGGAAGCCGGACGTGAACGGGATACCGGCCTGCGCCAGCAGGAACACGGTGAACGCGAAGGCGAGACCGGGTCTCGTCCGGGCCAGCCCCCGGTAGGCATCAAGGCTGGTGCGGGCGTCGCCCCGGCGGCCGACGACGGACACGATGGCGAAGCTGCCGGAGACCATGAAGGTGTAGGCCAGCAGATAGAACAGGGACCCGGCGATGCCCCGGTCGGTGGCGGCCTGGAGCCCGATGAGGATGTAGCCGGCGTGGCTGATCGACGAGTACGCCAGCATCCGCTTCACGTCGGTCTGGACCACGGCCAGGATCGACCCCACGACCATGCTGAGGATGGCGAGGGCCCACACGATGGGCTGCCAGTCGAGGCGCTGCGTCCCGAAGGCGGAGAAGAAGATGCGCAGGAGAGCGGCGAAGCCGGCGGCCTTCGCCGCCGCGGCCATGAACCCGGTCACGGGCGTGGGCGAGCCCTGGTAGACGTCCGGCGTCCACATGTGGAACGGGACGGCGGCGACCTTGAACCCCAGGCCCACGAGCAGGAAGGCGAAGCCGCCGAGGAGCACGCCCTGGGTCACGGTCTGGGTGCTCAGGAAGTCGGCGATGGCGCCCAGGTTCGTCGAGCCCGTCGCCCCGTAGGTGAGGGCGATCCCGTAGAGGAAGAACGCCGACGAGAAGGAGCCGAGCACGAAATACTTGATGGCCGCCTCACGGGACTGCTCGCGGCGCTGGTGGTACCCGGCGAGCACGTACAGCGAGATGGAGAGGATTTCGAGGCCGAGGAAGATCAGGATGAGGTCGTTGGCCTGGGCCATCAGGACGCCCCCGGACGCCGAGAGCAGCATCAGGACGAAGAACGACGGCGACTCGAGCCGCTCCCGTATGAGGTACCCGTGGGCCAGCAGGGCGCCCAGGACCACGGCGCAACAGATCACGAACGTGAAGTAGATCCCGAAGCCGTCGATGACCAGCGCGTCGGCCACGGCCAGGCGGGCGCCTCCCCGGCCCCCGCCGACGTCGTGCCACAGGCCGGCGGCGGACACCATGGCGGCCAGGGCGACGGCGATGGTGAAGATGCAGGCGCCGGTGGCCATGCGCCGGTCGTGGCGGAACGTCCCGGCCACGAGCAGGACGAGGGCGCCCCCGATCAGGATGAGCTCGGGAGCCATCTGGCTCCACTCGACCGACGGGAGCAGGAGCGGTTGCACCTGGGCGATCATGGCGTCGCCCGGTCCAGCAGGCCGGCGGTGACGGCCGGCTCGCGGTAGTCGGAATGGGCCTCGACGTGGGCCACGAGGTCGCGGACGGACGGGGCGATGCGGTCGAGCACGGGGCGGGGGTACACGCCCAGCAGCACGATCAGGGCGACGAGGGGGGCCATGATCGCCCGCTCCCGCATGGTCATCTCGGCAAAGGCGGCGTTGGCCCCCTCCGGACGCCCGTGGAAGACGCGCTGGTAGGCCCACAGCAGGTAGATGGCGGCCAGGATGACGCCCGTGGTGGCCACCACCGCCCACCACCGGCGGGTGACGAAGGTGCCGATGAGGACGAGGAACTCGCCGACGAAGCCGTTGAGGCCCGGTAGCCCGATCGACGAGAGCATGACCAGCATGAAGACCCCGGCGAACACGGGCGCCACCCGCTGGATGCCGCCGAGCTCGGCGATCTGGCGGGTGTGGCGGCGCTCGTAGATCATCCCGACGAGGAGGAAGAGGGCGCCCGTCGACAGCCCGTGGTTGACCATCTGGATGACGCCGCCCTCCATCCCCTGCTGCGAGAGCCCGAAGATGCCGACGACGATGAAGCCGAGGTGGGCCACCGACGAGTAGGCCACCAGCCGTTTCAGGTCCCGCTGCATGGTCGCCACGATCGCCCCGTACACGATCCCGATCACGCCGAGGGTGAGGAACAGCGGGGCCAGGCTGACCGCGGCGCGGGGAAAGAGGTAGAGGCCGAAGCGCAGGAACCCGTACGTCCCCAGCTTCAGCATGATCCCGGCCAGGATCACCGAACCGCCGGTCGGCGCCTCGGTGTGGGCGTCGGGCAGCCAGGTGTGGAGCGGGAAGATCGGCACCTTGATGGCGAACGACGCGGCGAAGGCGAGGAACAGCCATCGGGCCGTGCTCGACGCCAGCGTCTGCTCGTTGGCCAGGGTGACCACGTCGAAGGTGAGGTGGCCCGTCGCCCGCTGGTGGAGGAAAACGAGGGTCAGGATGCCGACCAGCATCAGGGCCGAGCCGACCATGGTGTACAGGAAGAACTTCAGGGTGGCGTAGATGCGCCGGTCGTAGCCCCACCCGCCAATGAGGAAGTACATCGGGACCAGGACCAGCTCCCAGAACAGGAAGAACAGGAACAGGTCGAGGGCCAGGAAGACCCCGACGCAGCCCGCTTCCAGCAGCAGCATCCAGGCGACGTAGCCCTTCACGTCCCGGTGGACCGCGGGCCCGACGATGGCCAGCGGGAACAGCAGGGCGCTCAGGGCGATCAGGAAGAGCGAGATGCCGTCGACCCCGAGGTTCCAGGAGATGCCGAAGGAGGAGATCCAGAGGTGCCGGGACGTGAACTGGAAGCCGCCCACGCCGGTCTTGAAGTCGAACAGGAGGGCGACGGCCAGGGCCAGTTCGATCACCGCGAACGTGATGCCGACCAGCTTGACCAGGCGGTCGTTGGCGCTGGGTAGGCAGGCGACGACCGCGGCACCCACCGCGGGGACGAGGATGAGCAGCGTCAGGATGGGCAGGGCGTCGGACACTAGTTCGCGACCACTCAGACGGTCCTCGCCACCATGTAGGCCAGGATGGCGACCGCGCCGACACCCACGGCCAGCGCGTAGTTGCGCACGAAGCCGGTCTGCACCCGGCGCAGGCGGCCACCGCCGGCCCGCACCAGCGCGCCCACGCCGTTGACCGTGCCGTCGATCACCTTGGCGTCGACGACGAAGGCGCTGAAGTTGGCGAAAAGCTCGCTCGGGCGGGCGATGGCGAGGCGGTAGAAGTCGTCGACGTACCAGGCCCGGCGAAGCACGACGGGCTCGACCGCCGACTCCTCGACCCGGTGGCGGAGGTAGATGGCGAAGGCGATGGCGATGCCGGCCAGGGCGCCGGCCGTGGTCAGGGCCATGAGGCCCGTCTTGGTGCCCGTCCCGGCGACGACGTGGTGGAGGCGCTCGCCGACCAC
>DATAQC010000048.1:0-22900 GCA_036264885.1 Acidimicrobiales bacterium
ACCGCAGCTGCGCTGGCCACCCATGGCGTGGTGGCCGACCTCGTCCCCGGGCGGGCGATGGCCGAGGCCCTGGCCGACGCCTTCCCGATGGCCAGCGGTTGCCCGGCCGGGCGGGTGCTGCTGCCGCAGGCCGCCGCCGCCGGTCCCGACCTGGAGGCGGGCCTGAGGGCCAAGGAGTGGCTGGTCGACGCGGTGGAGGCCTATCGCACCCTGCCCACCACGCCCGACCCCGAGGCGCTGGCGGAGGCGGGAGCGGCCCACGCCATTGCCTTCACCTCGGCATCGACGGTCGACAACTACCTCGATACCCCCGGGCACCCGGCGCTGCCCCCGGTGGTGGCGTGCATCGGCCCCGTCACCGCCGACCGCGCTCGCCGGCGGGGCGTGGACGTGTCAGCCGTGGCCGAGGAGGCTTCCGTCGACTCGTTGGTCGAGGCCCTGGCCGGCTGCTTCCAGCCCTAGCATCGACGTCCATGAGCTACCCGGCACGGCGCATGCGCAGGTTGCGGCGCACGCCCGCCCTGCGGCGGCTGGTGGCCGAGACCCGGCTGTCGGTCGACGACCTGGTGGCTCCCCTGTTCGTGCGCGAGGGCATCCGCGACCCGGAGCCGGTGGCATCGATGCCCGGGGTGGTCCAGCACACGCGCCAGTCGCTGCGCAAGGAGGTGCTGGCCCTGGCCCAGCTGGGCATCCCCGGGGTCATCCTCTTCGGCGTCCCCGAGCGGCGCGACGCCGAGGGCTCGGGCGCCTGGGATCCCGACGGCATCGTGCAGCTGGCGATGGCCGACGTGCGCGACGAGGTCGGTGACTCGCTGGTGGTCATGGCCGACCTGTGTCTCGACGAGTACACCGACCACGGCCACTGCGGCATCCTGGCCGCCGACGGCAGCGTCGACAACGACGCCACCCTCGAGCGCTACGCCCTGGTGGCGGTGGCCCAGGCCGCCGCCGGCGCCGACGTGGTGGCGCCGTCGGGAATGATGGACGGCCAGGTGGCAGCCATCCGAGCCGCTCTCGACGGCGCCGGCCACACCGACACGGCGATCCTCGCCTATGCCGCCAAGTTCGCCTCGGCCCTCTACGGCCCGTTCCGTGACGCCGTCGACGTCACCATCGCCGGCGGCGGCGACCGCCGGGCCTATCAGGCCGACGGCGCCAACCGCCGGGAGGCCCTGGCCGAGGTGGCCCTCGACGTGGCCGAGGGCGCCGACATGGTCATGGTGAAACCGGCTCTGGCCTATCTCGACGTGATCGCCGCCGTGCGGCGGCGCACCGACGTCCCCGTCGCCGCCTACCACGTGTCGGGGGAGTACTCCATGATCGCCGCCGCCGCCGAGCGGGGCTGGGTCGACGGCCCCGCCGTGGCCCTCGAACACATCAGCGCCGTCAAGCGGGCCGGCGCCGACGTGATCCTCACCTACTTCGCCCGCCAGCTGGCGGAGTCGCCGGCTCTGGGGCTGACGTCTCATGGCAGTGCCGGGGAGGGTCCCCGCCCCGACGGCCCAGCCGGACGCGGCTGAAGGCCCGATGCCTTCCGGCATGACCAACGCGGCATTGTTCACACGGGCGCGCCGTGTCATCCCCGGGGGGGTGGACTCTCCCGTCCGGGCCTTCACCCGGGTCGGGGGCAACCCCTATTTCGTGGCCCGGGCCGAGGGCGCCTACGTGTGGGACGTGGAGGGGCGGCGCTACACCGACTACGTGCAGTCGTGGGGGGCGTCGATCCTCGGCCATGCCCACCCTGCGGTGGTGGAGGCGGTGCGGCGCGCCGCCGCCGGCGGCACCTCGTTCGGTGCTCCCACCGAGGCCGAGGTGTTGCTGGCCGAGGCCATAAGGGCCCGGGTGCCCTCGTGCCAGCGGGTGCGGCTCGTCTCCAGCGGCACGGAGGCGGCCATGACCGCGGTGCGGGTGGCGCGGGGCTTCACCGGCCGCGACCGCATCGTGGTCTTCGCCGGCTGCTACCACGGCCACGCCGACACCCTGCTCGCCGCCGGCGGCAGCGGCATTGCCACCCTCGGACTTCCCGGCTCGGCCGGGGTGCCCCCGGCGGCGGTAGCCGACACCCTGGTCGTGCCCTACAACCAGGTGCCCGAGGTGGGTGACGACGTGGCCGCCGTGGTGGTCGAGCCGGTGGCCGCCAACATGGGCCTGGTGGCGCCCGCCCCCGGCTTCCTCGACGGCCTGCGGGCGGCTTGCGACAGGGCGGGGGCGCTGCTGGTGTTCGACGAGGTCATCACCGGCTTCCGCCTCGGCCCGGGCGGGGCCCAGGCCGTCTTCGGGGTCACGCCCGACCTCACCTGCCTGGGCAAGGTCGTCGGCGGGGGCCTGCCCCTGGCGGCCCTGGGTGGTCGGGCCGACGTGATGGACGTGCTCGCCCCCGACGGTCCCGTCTACCAGGCCGGCACCCTGTCCGGGAACCCCCTGGCCACCGCCGCCGGGCTGGCCGTGCTCGACGCCCTCGACGACGGGTGCTACACCCGGCTGGCCGGGCGGGCGGCCCAGTTGGGCGGTTGGCTCACAGACGTCATCACCGAGGCGGGCCTGCCGGTGGCGGTGCCCGTCGTCGGCACCCTCATGGGCCTGTTCTTCGCCGACGCCGCCCCCACCGACTACGACGAGTCCAAGGCGGCCGACGGCGCCCGCTACGCCGCCTTCTTCCACCAGATGCTCGACCGCAACGTTGCCCTGGCCCCCAGTCCGTTCGAGACCCTGTTCCCCAGCCTGGCCCATTCCAAGGACGACCTGGAGCAGACCGCCGACCTGGCGGCGGCTGCCGCCCGCGCCGTCGCCGCCGGCGAGGCCTGAGTGCCGAACCCCGGTCCTGGTCGGCCTCGGGGCCCCAACGGCACCTAAAATCTGATCAGGACACGAGAGAGGGGAGTCACGATGCCCCAGCAGGCGTGGACCAAGAAGCGCGAGCGCCAGTACGAGCACATCAAAGAGGGCCTCGAGGACAGGGGGCGCCCCGAAGATGTGGCCGAGGAGATCGCCGCTCGCACCGTCAACAAGGAACGTGCCCGCAAGGGCGAGGCCAAGACGGCCAGCCGCACCTCGACCGACGACATCTCCTCCGGTCGTCGTGGCGGCCTCCGCTCGCATCGGGGCCCGGGCGGGCGCACCAAGGCCCAGCTCTACGCCGAGGCCAAGAAGAAGGGCGTCGACGGTCGCTCGAAGATGACCAAGGCGCAGCTGGAAAAGGCCGTGGGACGAACCTGAAGAGCGGCGCGTAGGCTTGCGCCATCGTGGTCAAGCGAGCCGAGATCGTCAGTGATCTCCTGCGGAGGGCGTCGCTGACCCCACCGGACCTGTTGGCGGCCGACATCGCCGCCGCCCTCCAGGACTGCGGTGGCCATCACCTCGTGCTCTTCGTCGTCGACTACGAGCAGGAGAGCCTCCAGCCCGTGGCTCTCGGCACCGAGCTCATGGCCGACGCGCCCAAAGGCGTGCGGGTGGAGTCGACCATGGCGGGAAAGGCCTTCCAGACCCAGCAGGTGCTGTCGGCATCGGTCGACGACGGCTGGCGGGTCTGGGTGCCGGTACGGGAGCGGGCCGAGCGTCTGGGCGTCCTGGAGCTTGGCTTTGCCGCCATCGACGAGGAGCTGCTCAACCTGTCCGCCGACCTGGGCCTGCTGGTCGGCCACCTCATCCACTCGGCCGGGCGCTACACCGACCTCATCGAGCTGCGGCGGCGGCTGCGACCGATGAACCTGGCCGCTGAGATGCAGTGGGACATGCTCCTGCCGCCCCTCGGCTTCACCTCGCCCGACCTGTCGATCGCCGGCCTGCTCGAACCGGCCTACCTGGTGGCCGGCGACGCCTTCGACTTCTCCCTCAACGGCGACATCTTGGACTTCGCCATCCTCGACGCCATGGGCCACGGCATCAGCTCCACTCTGGCCAGCACCCTGGCCCTCGGTGCCTTCCGCTTCGGACGACGCCGCCGCCTGGAGCTGACGGTGATGGCCACCCTGATCGACGATGCCCTGACCGAGCGCTTCGACAGTGACGAGTTCGTGACCGGCCACATCGCCCAGCTCGACGTCGGCACCGGACGCCTCCGCTGGGTCAATGCCGGCCACCCCCTGCCCCTTCTCATCCGGGGCACCAAGGTGGTGGCTGAGCTGCCGTGCGCCCCCTGCCTGCCCTTCGGCCTGGGAATCGACATCACCGAGGTGGGCGACTGCCAGCTCCAGCCCGGCGACCAGCTGCTCTTCTACTCCGACGGCGTCACCGAGGCTCACGCCACCGGGGGTGCCCAGTTCGGCATCGACAACCTACGCAGCGCGGTGGAGCAATACATCGGCGCCGGCCTGGTGGCCCCCGAGCTCCTCCGCCGGCTGGCGCGCGACCTGCGCACTCACCGGGGCTCCGAGCTGGCCGACGACGCCACCCTCGTCTTCCTGCAGTGGCAACCGGGACGGTGACCACGTCCTCGCCCCGGCGGGTCGCCGTCGCCATCGGGGCCGGGGCCGGCGCCGGCGGCCTCGCTCTCTATGGCATCCAGGCCCTCCGCTACCGGCACTCGGTCGGACGCCGCTTCGACGTCGCCGACGTCCCCCAGCCCGGCAGCCCCGAGTTCTCCCGGCTGCTGGAGGCGCTCACGGCCGCTCCCCGGCGCCCCGGGAACCGGGTGAAGGTGATGCGCAACGGCGAGACCCTGGCGGAGATGCTCGAGGCCATCTCGTCGGCCAAGACCACGATCGACCTCTCCTCCTACATCTACTGGCCGGGAGCGATCGCCGACGACTTCACCGACGCCCTCGTCGAACGGGCCGGGGCGGGGATCGAGGTCAACATGGTCGTCGACGCCTACGGGTCGGCCAAGCTGAACGGCAACAGTGGCCACCTCGACCGTCTCTCCGCCGCGGGGGTGAAGGTGGCCATGTTCCGCCCGCCGCGCTGGTACACGCTCGGCAAGGTCAACAACCGCATGCACCGGCGGCTCCTGATCGTTGACGGCACCGTCGGCTTCGCCGGCGGCGTCGGTGTCGCCGACGTCTGGACCGGCGACGCCGAGGATCCCGAGCACTGGCGGGAGACGCACCTGCGCATCGAGGGGCCCTCGGTGCTCGACGTCTTCGGCGCCTTCGCCGAGAACTGGATCGAGGCGACGGATGAGATTCCCGGTCCCGCCCACATCCCCGATCCCCACCACGGCTTCGATGACGGGGTGGCCGTGCAGGTGACCCGCGGCACGCCGACGGGTGGCCCCACGGGCACGACCCAGTTGTTTTTCATGGCCGTCGCCGGCGCCTGTCGCCGGCTGTGGTTCACCACGGCCTACTTCGCACCCGATCCCGCCTTCGAAGACGTGCTGTCCGCCGCCGCCGGCCGCGGTGTCGACGTCCGGATCCTGGTGAACGGCCAGCAGGTCGACAAGGAGGTGGCCCGCCAGGCCGGTCAGCGGTCGTACGCCAAGCTGGCCGAGGCCGGGGTGGCCGTCCACGAGTACGACCGGACCATGTTGCACGCCAAGGTCATGCTGGTCGACGACGAATGGGCCAACATCGGCTCCAGCAACTTCGACAGCCGGTCGTTCGACCACGACCTGGAGGTGAACGTGTCGCTCGTGGACCGGGACATCGTGTCGCAGCTGGAGGCCGACTTCCTCGACGACCTCGAGTCGGCGTCGGAGTTCGACCTCGAGCTCTGGCGCCGGCGGCCCCTGCACAAGCGGGCCGTCGAGGCCGTCGCCGGCCTCACCCGCCAGTCGCTCTGAGCGCTCAGGCCCAGGCATCCCGCTCAGAGGGCCGCTCAGGCCCAGGTATCCCGCTCAGAGGGCCGCTCAGGCCCAGCCCAGCTCGACCAGGCGGTCATCGTCGATGCCGAAGTGGTGGGCCACCTCGTGCACCACCGTCTGGCGCACCTGGGCCACCACCTGCTCCTCGCTGGCACAGATCCGACAGATAGGTGCACGAAAGATGGTGATGCGGTCGGGCATCACCATGCCGGCGTACCCCGAGTCACGGCGGGTGAGGGGGACCCCCTCGTAGAGGCCGAGCAGGTTGGGGCGGGCCTGTTCCTCCACCCGCACCCACACGTTGTCCATCATCGCCCCGAGGGCCGGGGGGATGCTGTCGAGGGCGTCGGCCACCAGCTCTTCGAACCGCGCCGGGGCAACGTCGATCACCCGGTGAGGGCGGGCGCCCCCGGTGCCCCCGGCAGCCCGGAGCGGTCGGGCACCACCCGGGCGATGGCGGCCACCGCCCGGTAGGCGGCTTCGGCCGGGCCCAGTTCGTCGGGGCGGAGGAGGTTGGCCATGATACGCAGGACCCACTCCATCAGGGTGCGGGAGTGCATCCCCGTGCCCACCATGGCCCGCATGAGAGCAGGGCGGCCGATGATGCGCACGAACGCCCGGGCCACCTTGAAGTAGAGGGCGTACTCGTCCTGCACCCGCTGGGCGTAGGCAGCCAGATCTGCGTCGCCCGGCACCGGGTTGGCGGACAGCAGCGCCTGGTGGAGGGCCTCGGCGGCGTAGCGCCCGGTCTCGTAGGCGTAGGCGATGCCCTCGCCGTTGAAGGGGTTGATGGCGCCCATGGCGTCGCCGATGGTCAGCCAGCCGGGACCCGTCGAGGGCACCACAGCCAGGCCCATGGGAAGGCGGCCGCCGGTCGGGGGCCCGCACGACGTCTCCGGGCGGATGTCCCACGACTTGGGGGCCCACCCCACGAAGGCCTCCATCAACTTGGTGGTGTTGACCGACTTCCACTCCGACGAGGTGGATAGCAGCCCGACGCCCACGTTGACCCGACCGTCGCCCACCGGGAAGATCCACCCGTACCCGGGGAGCACCTTGCCGGCGGGGTTGCGGATGTCGAGGTGCGACTCGATCCACGGCTCGTCGTGGCGGGGTGAGGTGAAGTAGCCCCGGATGGCCATGCCTTGGGGCCATGCCCTGTTCCGGCTGGTGCCCAGGGCACGGCCGAACCGCGACAGCGACCCGTCGGCGACCACGGTGTAGCGGGCCCGCACGCCGGTGAGGGTGGGCTCACCGCCTCCCTCGGGTGTGCGGCGCACGACGGCGCCGCACACCCGGCCGTCCTGCGTGAGGGGCTCGACGGCCTCGGCCCCCTCCCACAGGGTGGCGCCCACCTTGGCCGCCCGCTCGGCGACGAGCTGGTCGAGGTCGTGGCGCGTGACGACGTAGCCGTGGCGGGGAAAGCCGGGCGTGGCGGGCCATTCCAGCTCGAGGGTGCGGCCGAAGGCGATGGAGCGCAGCCCGACGAAGCGGTGGTAGCGGGTCAGGGCATCGGTGAGGCCCATGTCGTCGAGCTGCTTGACGGCCCGGGGCGTGAGGCCGTCACCGCAGGTCTTCTCCCTGGGAAAGGTCTTCTTCTCCACGACGACGACGTCGTGGCCGGCCTCGGCCAGCCAGTGGGCACAGGCTGCTCCGGAGGGCCCGCCGCCGACGACCAGGACCTCGTGAGCCCTGTCGTCGGGCGCTGCGGTGTCGGGTGTGGGGGCTACAGCTGGTCCCGCTCGTAGGTGACGACGGCTTTGATCTCGGCGTCGGTGAGCTGGCCCTTGAAGGCGGGCATGCCCCCCGATTTGGCCACGTGGGCGCCGCCCGGGCGGTTGGGATCGCCGTAGGGCTGGCCCTTGTGGGGAGCCGACCCGGTCTCGACCCAGGCGATGTGGTCGGCCTCGTTCGGGAAGGTGAGCTTGGCCTCGCCGCCGGCCAGGGCAGGCCCGACGCCGCCCTCGCCCTTGGCGCCATGGCACCCGACGCAGCCCGCCTTGGCGTAGACGGCGGACCCCACGGGGGCGGCGTTGGCGTTGCCCGTGGTGCCGAAGGCCCCCAGGTAGACGATGGCCCACAAGGGCAGGGCGGCCAGCACGGGATACATCCAGACGGGGATGCCGCTCTTCGGGCCCTTCTGGGGCAGGTAGGTGGGCAGCTCCTCCACGGGCGTGACCGCCGCCGCCGGAGCCGCCGCGGGCTCGGGCGCGGGCGTCCCGGGCGCGGCCGGCTCGGAGCCTGAGCCGGGTGTCGGTGCGGCCGTCGCCTCGGCAGGTGTCGCGGCAGGCGCCGGCCCGTCGGCGGCCGAGGTGCCCTCGGGCAACAGGCCCAGGGCCTCGCGGCGCTCCTTGGATCGGCGAAGCAGGTACTCGGGGACCTCGGTCACAGCGCTCCTCTCTGTCCGCCGAATGTAGGCCGCGCCCGCACCCAAAGGCCAGGCGCGTGGTCCCGCCCGCCGACCATGCGGCGGTACCGGACCGGCCGGGAGGCAGTGACGGCTCCCGATGTGCCGATTCGGGGAGGGTCGTGCTAGAACCCGAGCGGTCGAACCGCCGTGGCCCGAGTAGAATGTGATCCATTTCACGAGGGCGATTGACGAAGGAGGTGCCGGGTGGTCGCGCTGGTGGTCTCCATACTCATCCTTGTGGGCGGCATCACCATCGGCATGGCCGTCGGCCGGCGCCGCCCCATCGGCACCCCCCTCACCTGGGGCGAGGCCTTCGTCGCCGGCGTCTTCGTGTTCGGCCTCATGCTGGTCGCCTACGGCGTCATCCCCAACCAGTGGCTCAAGTACTCCGACAACGAGTTGCTCTGGCGCTCCGACAAGCTGCTCCTCGCCATCTCGGGCAACGGCCTGGTGATGGGGCAGAAGGCCAAGACGGCGATCGGTACCGGCCGGGTGATCATCACCTACCAGGCAGTGCGCGACATCATCGCTGCCGGCTTCTACATCGTGTTCCTCGGGCTTCAGGTGGCGCTCTGGTCGAAGTGGCAGAAGCGCGGCCGCGTCACCGAGACGGCCGGGGCCGCCGAGGGCGGAGAGGTCACCTCCCGATTCGGCCGCCCGCTGATCAGGAAGGCATAACCATTATGGCCAAGAACGACGCCAACCCGCCCATGCCCGCCTTCACCGGCGACTACGTCCTCCAGGAGGTGGGCACCGACTACCTCTCCAAGGCGGTCAAGCCCAAGCAGTTCCTCCACATCGACCAGTCCGAGTGCATCATGTGCGAGGGCTGTGTCGACATCTGCCCGTGGAAGTGCATCCACATGCTGTCGACCGAGACCATCAGCGACACGGTGGGCGCCGAGCAGCCCGGTGAGGACCCCGACGACCACGTGGTGTTCATCGTCGACGAGGACGTCTGCACCCGCTGCGGGCTCTGCGTCGACCGGTGCCCCACCGGCGTCATCGTCATGGGCAAGGCAGGGGTGGCGGCCAAGGACGGCGATCCCCACGGTCGCGACGAGAAGCACGGGTTCGCCTACGGGATGCGGTTCTGAGGGTGGCCAAGCGACTGACCAGGAACGGCAACGGCAACGGTGACGGCAACGGCCACCGCAGCCCCGCCGAACGCCTGTCCGAGGTAGGGGAGAAGGTCCGCAGCTCGCAGGCCTGGACCTCGATCTTCCGGCCGGGATCGATCTTCCGGAAGGGCTACACCGACAGCCCCAGGAACCGGTCCTACGTGATCATGAACAGCCTGCTGTACCACCTTCACCCGGTGAAGGTGAAGCGTCACGCGGTGAAGGTGAGCTACACGCTGTGCCTGGGCGGGCTGTCGTTCTTCTTGTTCATCATCCTCACCCTGACGGGCATCTTCTTGATGTTCTTCTACCGCCCGACGGCGGCCCAGGCGTGGGACGACATCCGAACACTCGAGACCTCGGTCACCTTCGGCCTCCTGGTGCGAAATATGCATCGATGGGCCGCCCACCTCATGGTGATCTCGGTGTTCCTGCACATGTCACGGGTCTTCTACCACGGCGCCTACAAGCCGCCACGGGAGTTCAACTGGGTCATCGGTGTGGTGCTGCTCACCCTCACCCTGCTCCTGTCGTTCACCGGGTACCTCCTCCCCTGGGACCAGCTGTCGCTCTGGGCAGTGACGGTGGGGACGAACATGATGGGTTACACGCCCGTGTTCGGGTCACAGGTCAAATTCGTGCTCCTCGGGGGAGCGGAGATCGGAACCGACACGCTGCTGCGGTGGTACGTGCTTCACGTCTTGTTGTTGCCGTTCGTCATCGTCATCTTCATGGCGATCCACTTCTGGAGAGTCCGCAAGGACGGCGGCCTCTCCGGGCCGCTGTAGGAAGGGAGGTCGCGTGACCGAGGTACCCGAACATCTTCTCCGTCGGTCCCGGGAACGGCGGGCCGCCCTCGGTCTGCCCGTACCCGGCGGCCCCGACGCCGGTGGTGCCGAGGCGACCCCGGCCACGGCCGACGACCCCGACAAGATCCCCGCCCACCTCCTGGCCCGCAGCCAGTCTCCCGGCACCGCCGGTCCAGCGCCCGCAGCGGCGCCGGCCGGCGCGCCCGCCGCCGGGGGAGGGACGGCGGTGGCCACGGCGCCGGCGCCGGTGGCCAAGGGGCCCGAGGGTCACACCCAGCGCCTGCTCACGGTGGTCAAGGCGGGGTCCATCCAAGACGTCCGGGCCACGCCCACCGACAAGGTCCACGTGTGGCCCCACCTGCTCATCGGCGAGTTCGTGGCCTGCATGGCCATGAGCGCCTTCCTTTTGATCTTCTCCGCCCTGGTGAACGCCCCCCTGCTGGCGTCGGCCAACTACAACTTCACCCCGAACCCCTCGAAGGCTCCCTGGTACTTCCTCGGCCTTCAGGAGCTCCTGACCATGTTCCACCCCATGATCGCCGGGGTGACCATTCCCGGTATCGGGATCTTCGCCCTGATGCTGGCGCCGTTCAGCGACAAAAACCCGTCCAACAAGCCCGAAGACCGCAAGTTCGCCATCGCCCTCATGACCATGTTCCTCATGTTCTGGGGCGTGCTCGTGATCATCGGCTGCTTCTTCCGGGGGCCAGGGTTCAACTTCACCTTCCCCTGGAAAGACGGCGTGTTCTTCGACCTCTAGGAGCCCCGCACCACAATGTCCTCAACTGTCGTCTTCCTGATCGTGATCGTCGCCCTGGTGGCGGCCGCAGCCGTGTTCTCCCTGGCCACGGCCCGCCGGCGTGACAGCGATCGCGCCCTGTCCCAGCCGGCCCCCGAAGCGGCGAGCGACGAGGCGTCGGCGCCCACCTCCGTGCCCGGAGCCCAGCTGGAGCGGGCGTCGTCGGCCGCCCCGGCGGCCCGCACCGGGCGTGAACTGGAGCGGGCCGTCGCCCTCGAGCGCCAGGGCCGCTCCGGCCTGCCCGACCCCTCCGGCCCGCCCCCCGCGCCGGCCCTTCCTCCCGACGAGGAGACCCTCGGCGTCACCCGGCGCCAGGTCCTCAACCGGGGGATCTTCACCGCCTTCGCCCTCACCCTCACCGCCTTCGGCGGGGCGTCGTTGGCCTTCCTGTGGCCCACCTTGTCGGGCGGGTTCGGCGCCAAGATCAAAGCGGGCAAGAAGGAAGACATCCTCAAGCAGATCGACGACAAGAAGGAGCCGTTCTACCTGGCTTCGGGTCGCTTCTACATCAACCCGTACCCCGTCGCCGACGTGGCCAAGGCCAAGAAGATCGTCGCCTACTCGGCGGTGATCGACGGGTACCAGCAGGGCATCGTCGCCCTCTACCAGAAGTGCGTACACCTGGGTTGCCGGGTGCCGTGGTGCAAGACGTCGCAGTGGTTCGAGTGTCCCTGCCACGGCTCGCAGTACAACCGGGTGGGCGAGAAGAAGGGTGGCCCGGCGCCCCGGGGCCTCGACCGCTTCGCCGTCTCCATCGACGGCGGCCAGGTCGTGGTCGACACCAAGCAGGTCGTCACCGGGCCCCCGATCGGCACCAACACCACCGGCCAGGAGGCCGAGGGCCCGCACTGCGTCGGGGGAAGCGCAGAGAAGTGAGCTTCCTTCTCGCAGCAGCATCAGAGCAGCGCCGCATCGGGGTGTGGGTGGTCGTGGCCATGCTTGCCGGGTGGGTGCTCTACATCATCACCTCGACCAGGCGCACCTACGTCCCCGGCGAGGAGCTCGAGGTCGCCCCCAACCGCAAGACGTACTTCAACGACGAGATCATGGAGGGCCCCCGCCTCACCAAGTACCTCTGGTGGGCCTTTGTCACCCTGATGATCACCGCCATCGCCCTTCCCGTGTACTGGATGCGCGAGCCCTACCGCCAGCGGGCGGGAGGCCTGCAGCGGGGTGTCAAGTACTTCGACGAGGAGGCGGTTGCCCGAGGGCAACGCTATTTCCAGGCCACGCCCGGCGACCCCCCCACGCCCCGTGAGGCCCACTACGGCTGCGAGAACTGCCACGGTGTCAAGGGTATCGGCGGCGTGGCGACCTACACCCTGAGCGACCCCGCCCACCCCGACGCTCCCGCCCAGCAGGTGCAATGGACGGCCCCGCCCCTCAACACGGTCATGCTCCGGTACCGCCCCGAGGAGGTCAAGTACATCCTCACCTACGGCCGGGCCAACACGCCCATGCCGCCGTGGGGCGTCGACGGGGGGGGAGCCCTCAACGACCAGCAGCTCGACGACCTGATCGCCTACCTCCAGAGCATCCAACTCGATTCCAAGGCGGTGAAGGCCGACGCCCTGGCCACCTACGGGGTCGACGGCCAGAAGCTGTTCGAGGCCAACTGCTCGCGCTGCCACACCATGGGCTGGTCCTACGGCGCCCCCGGTAAACCCGGCGGGGGTGCGTTCGGGCCGCCCCTCGACAATGGGAGCACGCTGGAGCAGTTCCCCACCGCTGCGCTGCAGGTGGAGTGGGTGGCCAAGACGGCCGAGCAGGGCAAGCCCTACGGTGTCCGGGGACAGAGCCATGGCCTCATGCCACACTTCGAGGACATACTGTCGCCCGAGCAGATCCAGGCGATCGTCGACTACGAGCGAGGGCTGTGATGGCTCACCTGACCACGAGCCACCTGTACAGCCACCTGGTCACGGCGGCCCTGGCATGGAACCCCCAGATCAGAGGGGCCCTCTACGTCGTCATCGCCGTCGTGGTGCTCCCGGGTTCGGTCTTCCTGCTCCTGTCTACGAACATGGGAAGCCGGCTGGGCTTCCTGCTGGCCTTCGCCGGGTTCTCCGGTTGGATGTTCACCCTCGGCGCGGTGTGGTGGGTGTACGGGTCGGGCCCCGTCGGGCGGTCGCCAACATGGAAGGCCAAGGAGGTGGTCGTCGGCGACGTGGCTCAGGGGTCCCGCATCTCCGCCGCCGACAAGTTCCCCCAGGGTTGGAAGAAGCTCGACATCGCCGATCCCGAGGTGGCCGACGCCGCGGCCGTGGCCGACACCCTCATCGTCGGCCCCAAGGCGCAGTTCAAGACCTCGAGCGACTTCCTGCCGGTCCACGCAGCCGAGACGGGCGGTGAGAAGTACGGGCCGTTCCACCTCCTCAACGTGCGTCCCCTCAACGTCTTCCACCAAGCCCACTACCTGATCATCCAGGTGCAGAAGGCGGTGACGCCCCCTGCCGTCGCCGGTCAGGCGCCCCCCAAGCCCGTCATCGACCCCCAGGCGCCCATCGTGTCGGTCATCATGATCCGCGACCTGGGTGCCCTCCGCGAGAACCCAGCTGTGGTGTGCGTCTGTTTCGGCCTGCTGTTCTCCATCACCATCTACTCGCTGCACACCCGGGACAAAGAAGCGATGGCCCAGCGCGTCTAGGCTCGGGAAACACCATGGCCCAGTACCTACCGCTGCTGGTGATACTGATCCTGGCCACCCTCTTCGCCGGGTTGTCGTTCTTCGCCTCGGGCCTCCTGGGCCAGCGAACGCGGCCCACGGCGGCGAAGGTGGCCCCCTACGAGTGCGGCATCGTGCCCGAGTCGGGGCCGGCCCAGCGCTTCCCGGTGCGCTTCTACCTGGTGGCGATGATCTTCATCATCTTCGACATCGAGATCATCTTCCTGTTCCCGTGGGCGGTCATCTACCGCCAGCTCGGGGCCTTCGGCCTCTGGGAGATGCTGACCTTCGCGACCACGGTGTTCCTGTCGTTCGTGTACTTGCTGGGCCGGGGAGCGCTCAACTGGGGCCCGACCAAGCATCTGTTGGCGATGGCCGACCGCCAGGTTCCCGACACTGACGAGGCACGCTCAGCCGAGCGCTCGACCGAGACCACGATCCGACGAGTGAGCCAGGTGACCGTCGGCGAGGTCGGCCGGGTGCCGGTGGGCCATACCAGCGAGCGAGGGGAGGGCTGATGGGCCTGGCCGACCTGAACCACAACTTCCTCACCGGCAACATCGAGGAGCTGGTGAAGTGGGCGCGCCGCAACAGCGTCTGGCCGGCCACCTTCGGCCTGGCGTGTTGCGCCATCGAGATGATGGCCAGTGGTGCCGCCCACTTCGACCTGGCCCGCTTCGGCATGGAGGTCTTCCGGGCCTCGCCCCGCCAGGCCGACCTCATGATCGTCGCCGGGCGGGTCTCCCAGAAGATGGCGCCGGTGCTCCGCCAGGTCTACGACCAGATGATGGAGCCCAAGTGGGTCATCTCCATGGGCGTGTGCGCCTCCACCGGAGGCATGTTCAACAACTACGCCATCGTCCAGGGCGTCGACCAGATCGTGCCCGTCGACGTGTACGCGCCCGGCTGCCCTCCGGGCCCCGAGACGCTCATGCACTCCATCCTCACCTTGCACGAGCTCATCCGCACGGGCGAGATCACCCGTCGTCGGGGCGAGACCGGGGCGGGGGCGGGGATCCGTCCCGACCGACCCGTCGCTTTGGCCACGCCCAAGTGACAGACACGTCGGGGACGCCCGTCGACGAGGTGGACCCCGCCCAGGAGCCCGCCCTGATCCACGGGGCGGTGTCGGCGCTCTCGCACGGGCAGTTGGTGGTCCACCCCGACCGCGCCCGGTATGTCGACGTGGTGCGCGCCCTGCAGGACGACGGCTACCAGATGTGCGTCGACCTCTGCGGCGTCGACTACCTCACCCACCCCTCGCGCCGCCTCCCGCCGCGAGTCGTCGCTGAGCGCTTCGAGGTGGTGGTGAACCTGCTCTCCTTCTCCGACCGTCGCCGCATCCGGCTGCGGGTGCAGGTCCCCGAGTCCGACGCCACCCTGTCGTCGATCTTCGACCTCCACCCCGGCACCGAGGCCCAGGAGCGGGAGGCCTACGACATGTTCGGCATCGTCTTCGTCGGCCACCCCGACCTCACCCGCATCCTCATGCCCGACGACTGGGAGGGCCACCCCCTGCGCAAGGACTACGGGATCGGTCGCATCCCCGTGCAGTTCAAAGGGAACCCGGGTCCCCGATGACCCTCTCGGTGGTTCCCCGGCGCCCGGGTCCTGTCCCTCACGGCTCCTCCCCATGGGGCCCCTGCCCCATGGGGCCCCTCCGCTTCGGGCCACCCGGGCGCCTCCCCCTCGGGCTCACCACCCCGTCAACGGCGAAGGCAAAGGCGGAAGGCACCCCTGGTGAGTGACCCCACTCTCGTCACCGAGACTTCCGAGGGGGCGCAGGAGATGCACTCGCGGATGGGCACCACCGGGGTCGAGGCGTTGCGGGAGATGGGGAGCGTGCTGCGCATCCCTCACCTGCCCGAGGACGTGGACGAGGTGGCCACCCCCGACAACACCATGATCATCAACATGGGCCCCCAGCACCCCAGCACCCACGGCGTGCTCAGGGTGATGATGGAGCTCGACGGCGAGACCGTGCTGCGCTCGAAGCCGGTGATGGGCTATCTCCACACCGGCATGGAGAAGACGGGCGAGGAGCTCACCTACCTCCAGGGGCCAACCAACGTCACCCGCATGGACTACGTGTCGCCCCTGTTCAACGAGCTCTGCTTCTCCATGGCCACCGAGACCCTGCTCGGGCTCGAGGTCCCGCCCCGGGCCACGTGGATCCGCATGCTCATGACCGAGCTCAACCGCATGTCGTCGCAGGTGCTGTGGTTGGCCACCAACGGCATGGATCTCGGCGCAGTGTCGATGATGATCTACGGGTTCCGGGAGCGGGAGCAGATCCTGGCCTTCTTCGAGAAGTGCTCGGGCCTGCGCATGAACCACAACTACATCCGCCCCGGGGGCGTGGCCGCCGACCTCCCCGACGGATGGCGCGACGACGTGCTGGCCATCCTCGAGGCCTTCCCGCCCCGCCTCGACGAGTACGACACGCTGCTCACCGGCCAGCCCATCTGGCGGGAGCGAACCCAGGGCATCGGTGTCATCACCGCCGAGGAGTGCATGGCCCTCGGCATCACCGGGCCCATCCTGCGCTCCACCGGTGTGCCCTGGGACCTGCGGCGCGACATCCCCTATCTCTTCTACGATCAGGTCGATTTCGACGTGGTGGTGGGCCGGTACGGCGACACCTTCGACCGCTACGCCATCCGCCTCAACGAGATCCGGGAGTCGATCAAGATCGTTCATCAGGTGCTCGACGCCATGCCCGCGGGCGACTACCGGGTCCAGGACAAGAAGGTGACGCCGCCGCCGCGCGCGCGCATCGACGAGTCGATGGAGGCGCTGATCCACCACTTCAAGATCTTCACCGAGGGCTTCAAGGTGCCCGAGGGCGAGGCCTACGCCGCCGTGGAGTCCCCGCGGGGCGAGCTCGGCTGCTACATCGTGTCGGACGGCAGCGCCAAGCCCTACCGTCTCCACGTGCGCGGCCCGTCGTTCGTGAACCTGCAGTGCCTGCCCCACATGATCCGCGGAGGCCTGATCGCCGACGCCGTAGCCGTCATCTCCACTGTCGACCCCATCATGGGCGAGGTGGACAGGTGACCGGGGGTCGTCGATGCCGCGGTTGAACCCTGACAACCTGCGCCGGGCCAAGGAGCTCATGGGCCTGTACCCCGAGCCTCGTTCGGCGCTGATCCCCATGCTGCACGTGGCCCAGGAGCAGGACGGGTGGCTCACCCCCGACGTCATCGGCCACGTGGCCGAGCTGGTCGAGCTGTCGCCCGCCGAGGTCTACGGCACGGCCAGCTTCTACGACATGTTCTTCACCCACCCCGTCGGTCGCTACCTGGTCTCGGTCTGCACCAACCTGGCCTGCCTGCTCAACGGCGGCTACGAGCTGCTGGCCCACGCCGAGGATCGCCTCGGAGTGGCGGCGGGGTCGACCACCGACGACGGCGAGTTCACCCTGGAGGAGGTGGAGTGCATCGCCCTGTGCGGCGCCGCCCCCTGCCTCACCGTCAACTGGCGCTTCTTCGGCGACGTCACCGATGCCGACTTCGATCGCCTGGTCGACGACCTGCGCACCGGACGCCTGGCCGACAAGGTGCCGCCCCACGGCACCCTGTGCCGGGTGCGGCGCAAGGTGCCGGCCGACGCTTCGACCGAGGCGCGGCGGGGCCAACAGTCCGGAGACGCCGGCAATGTCCCGGTGGGGCTGTCGGTCGTCCCCGAAGTGATCGCCGAGGGCGGTCCCGGCGAGCCCCAGCCCGCTCATCCCCGGGCCACCGCTGGAGCGACGGGCCACGCCCGGGCCATCCGCGTGGCGGGCCAGGGGACGCCCGAGCACAACCCCTCGGCGGCTCCGGAAGGGGAGAAGAAGTGATCACCGACGCCGCCGCCATCGTCACCCGGCGCCACGGCCTGGCCGAGTCGTGGACCATCGCCAGCTACCTGCGCAACGGGGGCTACGAGGGGCTGCGCAAGGCCCTGACCATGGAGCCCGGCGACATCACCCAGGAGGTGCTCACCGCCAACATCCTCGGGCGGGGCGGGGCCGGCTTCGAGGCGGGCAAGAAGTGGTCGATGCTGGGCAAGGCCCGGCCCGCCTACCTGGTGGTCAACGGCGACGAGAGCGAACCCTGCACCTTCAAGGACCACATGCTCCTCGAGAACGATCCCCACCAGATCATCGAGGGCAGCCTCATCTGCGCCTACGCCGTCGGCGCCTCTCAGGCGTTCATCTTCGTGCGGGGCGAGTTCGCCCTCGGCCTCGAGCGCCTGCAGTCCGCCCTCAACGAGGCCTACGCCCACGGGGCCGTCGGCCGCAACATCTTCGGGTCCGACTTCTCCATCGACGTGATCGTGCATCCCGGCGCCGGGGCCTACATCTGCGGCGAGGAGACCGCTCTGCTCGAGAGCCTCGAGGGCAAGCGCGGCTACCCGCGTGACAAGCCACCCTTCTTCCCCGCCGCCGTGGGCCTCTACGCCAAACCCACCATCGTCAACAACGTGGAGACGGTGTCCAACCTGCCGTGGATCGTGCTCAACGGCGGCCAGGCGTTCGCCGACCTCGGCATCGGCAGGTCCACCGGCACCCGCCTGTTCTCGCTGTCCGGCCATGTGAAGCGCCCGGCCAACTACGAGGTCGAGATGGCCAAGACGACCTTCCACGACCTCATCTACGACCCCCGTCTGGGCGGGGGCATCGTCAACGACCGCCAGCTCAAGGCGTTCGTGCCCGGAGGCGCGTCGGCGCCCTGGTTCGGTCCCGACCAGGTCGACATGGCCCTCGACCAGGACGCGGTGGGCAAGGCGGGATCGATGCTGGGGTCGGGATCGGTCGTGGTGATGGACGACACCACCTGTATGGTGCGGGCGGCGTGGCGGATCACCCGGTTCTTCCACAAGGAGTCCTGCGGGCAGTGCACCCCGTGCCGTGAGGGTGGGGGGTGGCTCGACAAGATCATGAACCGCATCGAGCTCGGCGCCGGACGCCGGAGCGACCTGGATCTGCTGCTCGACGTGTGCGACAACATCGCCCCCGGCCTGGGCTGGCCACCGCAGAAGACCACCATCTGCGTGCTGGGGCCGTCGATCCCGTCGTCGATCACCTCGGCCATCAAAATGTTCCGTGACGAGTTCCTGGCCCATATCGACGAGGGCCGCTGCCCGTTCGGCCCCCCCGTCGGCCAGGCCGTCCCCGCCGCGGCCGCCACCGGACCGGCGACAGGGCGGGACCTGTGACAGACGAGGCCGACACCGGGACGATCGCCATCACCGTCGACGGCAGGGCCGTCGAGGGACGCAAGGGTGAGATGCTGATTGCCGCCGCCGAGCGGGCGGGTATCTACATCCCCCGCTTCTGCTGGCATCCGCGGATGAAGCCGGTCGGCATGTGCCGGATGTGCCTGGTCGAGGTAAAGGGCCCCCGGGGGTTTTCGCTCATGCCTTCGTGCTACGTGCCCGTGGCCGAGGGCCAGGAGGTGGTGACCACCTCGGAGAAGGTGAAGAAGGCCCAGGACGGCGTCCTCGAGTTCCTGCTGATCAACCACCCCCTCGACTGTCCCGTGTGCGACCGCGGTGGCGAGTGCCCCCTCCAGGACCAGACCTTCGCCTTCGGGCCGGGCGAGAGCCGTTTCGTCGAGGAGAAGCGCCACTGGGCCAAGCCCATCCCCGTCAACCCGCTGGTGGCCCTCGATCGCGAGCGCTGCATCCAGTGCGCCCGCTGCACCCGGTTCGCCGACGAGATCGCCGGTGACCCCTTCATCGACTTCATCGGTCGGGCCGACTCGACCGAAGTGAACGTCTTCCCCGACCAGCCCCTCGTGTCGAACTTCAGTGCCAACATCGTGCAGATCTGCCCGGTCGGCGCACTCACGGCCACGCCCTACCGGTTCAAGGCCCGCCCTTGGGACCTGGAGGTCGTGGAATCGACGTGCACGGCGTGCGCCTTCGGCTGTCGCATGGCGGTGCAGTCGTCGTCCGACCACATCATCCGTAACCTGGGCATCGACAGCGACCCCGTCAACCAGGGATGGCTGTGCGACAAGGGACGCTTCGGCTACGAGGCCGCCAACCACGACGACCGCCTCACCACGCCGCTGGTGCGCCGGGGCGAGGAACTGGTGGAGTCCACGTGGAGCGAGGCTCTCCAGGCGGCCGCCGACGGCCTGAGCCAGGTCCGCGACACCGCCGGCCCCCAGGCCATCGCGGTGCTGGGCGGAGCCCGGCTGGCCAACGAGGACGCCTACGCCTGGGCCAAGATGGCCAAGGCGGTCCTCGGCACCGACAACGTCGACTGCCAACTGGCCGACGGCCTGCCCGCCGAGGTGGTCATGGGGCTGCCGCGTGCCACCATCGACGAGGCGTGCAAGGCCACCGCGGTGATCCTGCTGGCGCCCGACATCAAAGAGGAGCTGCCCGTCCTCTACCTGCGCCTGCGCCAGGCGGCGCTCGACCACGGGACACCGCTGATCGAGATCGCCCCGCAGGCCACGGGGCTGAGCCGTTACGCGACCCACACGCTCGCCCACCGACCGGGCGAGGCCGGGGTCGTGGCTCGGGCGCTGGTCGACGCCATCTCGGGATCGTCACCGTCCACCGACGGCGGCGGAGCGGGCGGCGTGGCCGCCGACGCCATCGCCGGCGCCGCCTCCCTTTTGGGCGGGGGCCCGGTGGTGGTGGTGGTCGGCCGGCCCTCGTTGGCCGAGTCGGTGGATGCCACCACCGAGGCGGTCGCCACCCTCGCCGGGCTGGCCGAGGTCAGCTTCCTCTCCGCCCTGCGCCGGGGCAACGTACACGGGGCCCTCGACATGGGCCTGGCTCCGGGCGTGCTGCCGGGTCGCGTCTCGCTGCACTCGGGCCGGCCGTGGTTCGAAGCGGCCTGGGGATCGGTGCCCGAGGCGCGGGGCCTCGACGCCCTGGGCATCATGGACGCGGCGGCCAACAACCGCATCCAGGCCATGGTCCTGCTCGGTGCCGACCCGGTGTCGGACTTCCCCGACCGCACCCTGGCCCGGCGGGCGCTGGCGGGGGTGGGCTTCACCGTGGTGCTCGACCTCTTCCGCACCGATTCCGCCCTGCACGCCGACGTGGTGCTGCCGGTGTCGAGCTGGGGGGAGCGGCCGGGCACGACCACCAACATCGAGGGCCGGATCAGCCGCCTGGGCCAGAAGGTCACCGCCGCCGGCACCACGCGTCCCGACTGGATGATCGCGGTGGAGCTGGCCCAGCGGATGGGGGCCGACCTGGGCTTCGACACCCTCGACGGCATCGCCGCCGAGATCACCGCTCTGGCGCCTTCGCACCGTGGCCTGACCCCGCAGATGCTGGCCCGAGCAGCGCTGCGTGATGGGGTTGTCGTGCCCCTGCCGGACGACCTCGACGGCGCCGGTGACGAACCTGCTCCGGCCGCCGAAGGCATCGAGGTGTCGGCTTCACAACGCCAGGGAGACACCCTGCTGGCCCGCCCCGAACCGGTGGGGTCGGGCTACCTGCTCGAGCCCGGGCGCACAGTGGCCACCGATGACCTGGCCACCGATGACCTGGCCACCGATGACCTGGTGAACCAGGCGTCACCGCCCGACGACGACGTCCCGCCGCTGCTCACCTTCGCCGGCGCCGAGCCCGCCGAAGGTCCTCGCCCCCTCGACGCCTACTCGCTGCGACTGGTCACCAGCCGGGCGCTCTACGACGGGGGCGCTCTCGTCCAGCACTCACCGGCGATGGCCCCGCTGGCGCCCGGCACCCGGTTCCGGGCCAATCCGTACGATCTCTCCCGGCTCGGCATCCGGCCCGGCGACCTGGTGCGGGTCACCTCGGTGCGCGCGTCGCTGGTGCTCGAAGCCGCTTCCGACACCGGCGTGCCTCGCGGCTCGGCCGTCGTCGACTTCAACCAGCCCGACGAGGGCGCCGCCGACCTCATCGACGCCACCCAGCCGATCACCGAAGTGCGGGTCGAGACGGCTACCCGCAACCGAGGCGTGTGATGGGCGATCCCCTCTACGCCAACGGCGTCGACCTGGCAGTGGTGCTCATCGTGGCCCTCAAGGCGCTGGTGACGTTCGTCTTCCTGCTCGTGTCGGTGCTGATGATGGTGTGGTTCGAGCGCAAGGTCATCTCCGACATGCAGAGCCGTATCGGCCCCGACCGGGCCGGTCCGTGGGGGATCCTCCAGACCCTCGCCGACGGCACCAAGCTGTTCTTCAAAGAGGACCTGCTGCCCGAGCAGGCCGACCGCAAGATCTTCCACCTGGCGCCGTACCTGTCGGCGGTACCCGCCTTCGCCGCCTTCGCGGTGGTGCCCATCGGCGGCACCATCTCCATCGCCGGCCACACCACCTACCTGCAGCTGGCCGATCCCCCCGTAGGGGTGCTGTTCCTCCTGGCCATGTCGTCGATCGCCGTCTACGGCGTGATGCTGGCGGGATGGTCGTCGGGGTCGAAGTACCCGCTGCTGGGCTCGGTGCGGGCGTCGGCCCAGATGGTGTCCTACGAGGCGGCCATGGGCCTGTCGGTGGCCGCCGCCGTCCTGGCGGCAGCGTCGCTGTCCACCCACGACATCGTGAGCTCGCAGTCCACCTGGAACTGGAACCTGTGGGCCCTCGGCGGCGTGCCTTTCGTGATCTACCTGATCGCCGCCACGGCCGAGACCAACCGGCCGCCGTTCGACCTGGTGGAGGCCGAACAGGAGCTGGTGGGAGGGTTCCACACCGAGTACGCAGGCATCCGGTTCGCCCTGTTCTTCCTGGCCGAGTTCATGAACACCATCACCGTGTCGGCCGTGGCCGTCACCTTGTTCTTCGGCGGTCCCAGCGGCCCCCACATCTCCTTCCTGCCCACGCTGTGGCCCATCGTGTGGTTCTTCGCCAAGCTCGTCTGCTTCCTTTTCGCCTACGTGTGGTTCCGTGCGACGCTTCCCCGGTTCCGCTACGACCAGCTCATGGACCTGGGCTGGAAGCGCCTCATCCCCCTCTCATTGTTCTGGCTCCTGCTCATCGCCTCCCTGCGAGTGGCTCGTGACCGGGCGTGGAACGTGTACCTCGTCATGGTCGTGGCTGCCGCCGTGTTCCTGATCGGCTACCTCACGCTCAACGCCGCCCTGCGCGTGGGCCAGCGGCTCACCGACGACGAGAGCCAGAGCGGCTCCCTGAGCGGTGAGAGAGCATCCGGCGCGGCCGGGGCGGCGCCGATCGACTCCGACGTCCAGGCGCAGAGGACGGGCGTCTGATGGGATACCTCGACGGCTTCAAGGTCACCTTCAAGCAGATGTTCGGCCCCCGGGTCACCAACCGCTACCCCGACGTCAAGCGCCCCAAGCCGCTGCGCTTCCACGGCCGCCACGTGCTGAACCGCTACGAGGACGGCATGGAGAAGTGCATCGGGTGCGAGCTGTGCGCCGG
>DATAQC010000075.1:0-11377 GCA_036264885.1 Acidimicrobiales bacterium
TGCTCGCCGTACTACGGCTCGGGACCCCAGACATTCACGCCGACCTACACCTACGCCCCCGAGACGGCCGGCGAAACCCTTCGGGCCCGGGTGGAGGCCAATGCGGGATCGCACGCCATCCCCACATGGTGAGCGCCCTCACCAGTCCCGCGTCGTAGGGCCTCAGGGCCCATGGGTCTGGTAGGACGGGGGAGTGAGCGCCGGCCCGGGCATTCCTGACCGGCCGACGCCGGTGCCGTGAAGCTTGCCCGCTTCACCGCCGACGGCAGGCCCGGGCTCGGCGCCGTCATCGGCGACGAGGTGGCCGATCTGGCCGCCGCTGATGCCGGACTGCCCACCGACGTGGGTGGGGCCCTCGCCGCCGGAGCCCTTGGTGCCATGCATCGGCTGGTCGCCCGCGCTCCGCGCCGGCCGCTGAGTGAGGTCCGTCTCCAGGCTCCCATCGCCCTGCCTCCGGCATTCCTCGCCGTCGGGCTCAACTACGGCGACCACATCGACGAGTCGGGCGTCGACAGGCCCGAGGTGCCGGTCATCTTCAACAAGCAGGTCACCTGCGTGGCCGGCCCCTTCGACCCCATCGAGGTCCCCTCCGTCGCTCCCGACCGGGTCGACTACGAAGGTGAGCTGGGCGTCGTCATCGGCACGCGCTGTCGGGCGGTGCCGGCCGAACAGGCGCCGGAGGTCGTCGCCGGCTACGTCGTGGTCAACGATGTGTCGGTGCGTGATTGGCAGTTCGCCACGCCCACCTGGACGATGGGCAAGGGGTGGGACAGCCACGGCCCCACCGGCCCGTGGCTCGTGACTTCTGACGAGCTGACCGACCCCCACCAGCTCCGTCTGCGCACCTGGGTCGACGGCGACTTGAGGCAGGAGGCGTCCACCGCCGACATGCTGTTCGACTGCTGGGAGCTGATCGCCCACCTGACGACGGCGTTCACCCTCCTGCCGGGCACCATCATCGCCACCGGCACGCCCGCCGGCGTCGGCTACGCCATGGCCCCTCCCCGCATGCTGCGACCGGGGTCACAGGTGCGGGTCGAGATCGACGGGATCGGCGCCATCGACAACCCGGTGATCGCCCAGCCCCGGTAGCAGTCCGGCCCCATGGGGTTTCGGTCACCTCAGGATCGGAGACAACCCCGACATGCTCACACTTCTGTTGATCATCGTGATCCTGATCCTGCTCTTCGGCGGCGGAGGCGGCTATTACTACCGGGGTCGACGCCGCCGCCTGTAGAG
The DNA here is from genome assembly GCA_036264885.1 of Acidimicrobiales bacterium. Taxonomy (GTDB): domain Bacteria; phylum Actinomycetota; class Acidimicrobiia; order Acidimicrobiales; family AC-14; genus DATAQC01. Next base: position 1,240 of record DATAQC010000075.1, read on the forward strand.
GCCCGCGGAGGATTTTCTTTGACAGCGGCGGGCCACGAGCCGTGACCACGAACTGGTCCACCCGGCAGGAGCCCCTTTCCTGGTGAAGCGATTCCCGCCGATGAGTTCCCGGCGGCCGAGGAGTCGTACGTGGTGACACCGCCCATCTGCTGCGAGGAGCCACCATGCCCACACGAGACGCCGCCCCCGTCGGGGCACCCTGCTGGATCGACCTGATGACGTCCGACACCGCCCAGAGCCGGGAGTTCTACAGCCGGCTGTTCGGCTGGGTGGCGGGGGAGCCCGACGACGAGTTCGGGGGCTACTTCAACTTCACCAAGGACGGCGCCTTCGTGGCCGGGTGCATGAGCAGCCAGGCGGCCGGCGGCGAGATGCCCGACGTCTGGTCGGTGTACCTGACTACCGACGACGCCGCCAAGACCGTCGACGTGGCCGTGGCCAAGGGGGCCCAGGTTCACGTGGCCCCCATGGCCGTCGCCGACCTCGGCACCATGGCCGTTCTCGCCGACCCCGGGGGGGCAACCGTGGGCGTGTGGCAGCCGGGCGTCCACCGGGGCTTCGGGATCGTGGGCGAACCCGGTGCGCCCAGTTGGTTCGAGCTGCACACCCGCGACTACACCGGCGCTGTGGACTTCTACCGCGACGCCTTCCGCTGGGAGACGCAGGTGATGTCGGACTCGCCGGAGCTCCGGTACACATGCCTGGTCGACGGCGAGGAGCAGCTGGCGGGGGTGATCGACGCCGCCGGGTTCCTCCCCGAGGGCGTCCCCGCCCATTGGGCTGTTTATTTCGGCGTCGACGACGCCGACGCCACCCTGGCCACGGTCGTCGATCTCGGCGGCGCCGTCGTCCAGCCCGCCGAGGACACGCCCTACGGGCGCCTGGCGACCGCCACCGACCCCACCGGGGCCCAGTTCAAGCTCGTCGCCCCGAACGAGGCCATGCCCTCCAAGTAACCGGCCCTCCAAGTAACCGGCCCTCCATGTAGCGGGCCGCCGAGTAACGGGCTGGCCAAGCTGGGTCAGGACCTACGGGACCGCCACGAACTGGGAGAGGAAGGTGCGGGCCTCGGGGATGTCCAGGCGGTAGTCGACGTTGGTCGAGTGGCACAGGGTGTCGCCGGTGGTGGTGATGGCGGCGATGACGTTGGTCTCGGTTGAGCCCGCCCCGAAGAAGTTGGGGCCGCCGGAGTCCCCGTTGCACGTACCCCCGTCGCCGGTGGCGGCGTTCTGAGTGAGCCGCAGGTACCCGGGGCTGAGGGCATTGAACGAGCCGACTGAATACCGGCGATAGCCGTCGTTCGGGTAGGGGGGCTTCTGGCTGTCCGGCACCTCGGCGTAGTCGCCGTAGCCGACGGCGGTGAACTGCGTCGACTGGTTCAGCGACCCGTTGCTGTTCATCTGGTCGAGCACCCCGGCGGTGGGCAACCGCGCCGGTGTCACGCCCTTCACCGCCTTGTCGAGGACGACCACCGCGATGTCGGCCGAGTCGCTCTGGGACTTGTTGAAGTTGGGGTCGGCGTGGAACGTACCGTGCAACACGGGGTCACCCGTCAGGTACCTCGGCGCGAAGCTGACGCCCCGAAACGTCCCGTTGGGCCCGAGGTCGCAGTGGGCGGCGGTCAGGACGACCGTGGGGGAGATGAGAGTACCGGTGCAGAACGGGATGCCATAGGCGTAGGGCGGGAGGTCACCGACGAGGGCGGCCACCTGTGGGTGCCGCGAGCCGTCGATGGTGCCGTTGACAATGGCGCCGGCGGGCCCGACCACTACCCCGACCAGGGTGAGGGTGCCGCCGAGCGCGACGAGTGCTCGTCTCATGGTTCGTCTCCTCGTTCGGGTGCCCGCCATCGAGGGCGCCGCTGTTCGAAGTGTAGACCGTTCCCGACGCGACAGTGCCGGCGGACGTGAGAATCTCGCAGGCGATGTCAGCCCGCATGCAGCTCCGGTTCGTGAAGTCGGCCGACGACCTGGGCCAGCTCCCTGACAGTCCCGCCGAGTTGGCTTTCGTGGGGCGTTCCAACGTGGGCAAGTCGTCGTTGCTCAACGCCCTCGGCGGTCAAAAGACCCTCGCCCGGGTCTCCAAGACCCCCGGGCGGACCCGGCTCCTCAACCTGTTCGAAGTCGACGGCGGCGGCACCGTCGTCGACTGCCCGGGCTACGGCTACGCCTCGGCCTCGGCCAAGATCCGGGCGTCGTGGCAGACGACCATGGAGCGCTACCTGCTCGAACGTGGCCAGCTGGTCATGATCCTCGTGCTGGTCGACGGCGAGATCGGCCCGACCCCGCTCGACGTGCAGATGCTCGAGTGGCTCCGGTCCCACGGCCGGCCCCACACGGTGATCGCCACCAAACACGACAAGGTGAAGTCGTCGGCCCGCGACAAGCGAAAGCGCGAGCTGGCGGTCGGCTGCGGCCTGGACCCATCGGAGATCGTCTGGGTCAGCGCCGCCAAGAACGTGGGCCTCGACCGCCTCCGTGAGCGGGCGGCGGAGTGGCTGTCGACCGACGGGCGCGGCCGCTCCAAGCGGTGGGAGACGTGACCGGCGCCGACGCCGCGTCCCCAACGCCCCTCGAGGCGGTGATCTTCGATTGGGGCGGGACGCTGTCGGTATTCGTGGAATCCGAGCTGGTCGATGCCTGGGCCCTGGCCGCCCGCCATCTGGCTCCCGACCGGGCCGAGGAGCTGACGGCCCGACTGGCCGGCGTCGAGGCCGCCTTCTGGGCCACCACCGCCAGCCACCAACGCAGCGCCACCCTGTCCGACCTGCTCGCCGCCGCCACCGCCGAGCTGCACCTCGACGTGGCCGAGGCACTGTTCGAAGAGGCCGCCGTCCACTACCTCGACGCCTGGACCCCCCACGTCCGCCACGACCCGGACGCCGTCCCCACGCTCACCGCTTTGCGGGACCGGGGCCTGCGGCTGGGGCTGCTGTCGAACACCCATTGGCCGCGGGCGTTCCACGAGCACTTCCTCGAACGCGACGGTCTGGCCGCGCTCCTCGACGCCCGCCTCTACACCAGCGAGCTCCCGTACCAGAAGCCCCATCCCGAGGCCTTCGGCGCCGCCCTGTCGGCCCTCGGAGTCGACGACCCGAGCCACGCCGTGTTCGTGGGCGATCGTCCCTTCGACGACATCTCCGGAGCCAAGGGGACCGGCTTACGAGCGGTCCTGCGACCCAACCCCCGGGCTGAGGCCTATGACGTCGAGCCCGATGCCACCATCGCCACCCTGCCCGAGCTCATCGCCCTGGTGGACGGGTGGCGCGGCCGTTCTGGTCAGGCTTGAGGCCCTCCCCGGGGTCCTGATCCCGACCGAAACCGGTGGCGCGCTGGCGCCGGCGGCCCTGGCGGACTGCCAGCAGGACGAGCACTCCCATGGCCAGCAGGCAGGCGCCCAACACCAGGGCGGCCCGCAACTGGTCACTGCCGGAGATGGACGAGGGCGCCTCCTCGGCGACTACGGCCAGCAGCGCCAAGGGGCTCATGGGGTACTGCGTTCAGCCGGGCGGCGGGCGCCGATGGTGTCCATCCACACCGGCTCGTAGCCGGCGGCGCGCAGCGCGGCAGCGACCTCGTCGGGCGAGCGGGTGTCGCTTATCTCGAACTGCGGCTCGGCGTCGCTGGGCTCGGCGTAGCCACCCGGCTCGGTGTGCGAGCCGGCCGACATCTGGGTGAAGCCCAGGCGCAGGAGGCCGTTGCGCAGGGCGGGCGACTCCCGGGTCGACAGCGACAGCCCCACGTCGGGGAGCACGAGACGCAGGGCGCACGCCAGCTGGGCCATGTCCCGGTCGGACGGTGGCGACGTCGGCCGGTAGTCGCCGGCGGCGGGGCGCAGGCGGGGAACCGAGACCGTCACCTGGCACCGCCACCAGCGCCGGACCAGGGCCCGGGCGTGGGCCGCCGTCGTGAGGGCGTCGGCTCGCCAGTCGTCGTGCAGGCCCACCAGGGCGCCGATGCCCAGTTGGCGCATGCCCGCCGCTGCGCCGCGGTCGGGCGCAGCCAGGCGCCAGTCGTAGCTGCGCTTCTTGCCCCGCAGGTGAGTGGCGCCATAGGTGGTGCGGTGGTAGGTCTCCTGGTAGACGACCAGGCCCTCGCACCCGGCGTCGACCAGGCGGCGGTACGTCGCGGTGTCCCACACCTGGACCTCGACCGACACCGAGGGCACCTCGACGGCCACCGCCCGGACGCATTCCACCAGGTAGTCGCGCGACACGATGCGGGCGTGCTCGCCCGACACGAGGAGCAGGTGGCGGAAGCCCCGCTCCCGCAGGGCCCGGGCCTCGGCGCCTGCTTCGGACGGCGACAGGGTGCGCCTGACGATGTCGTTGCCGGCCGAGAACCCGCAGTAGGTGCAGGTGGAGGCGCACTCGTTCGACAGGTAGAGCGGGGCGAACAGCCGCACCACCCGTCCGAAGCGGCGCACGGTGAGGCGGTGGGCGGCAGCAGCCAGGTCTTCGAGGCGGTCGGCGGCGGCGGGCGACAGCAGCACGGCCAGCTCGTCGAGGCCCGGGTGGGGCGCAGCCAGGGCCCGGCCGACGTCGGCGGGCGAGGCGGTCGCCCCCGTGGCCAGGAGCCGGCCGAGGTCGGCGCCGACGAAGGCGGTGACGTCGGCCGCCGCCGACTCCGGCGGGAGCTCATCGGGGCGGGATTCCAGGGTGACGGCGACGGAGGTCATCAGGACAAGAAGCCGGTGAGCGGTGACGAGGCCACTCCCACCGACGACGGCCCCGGCAGCCCGGCCAGGTAGCCCTGGCGCCCGGCCTCGACGGCCAGGCGGAACGCCGCCGCCATGACTCCGGGATCACCGGCGGTGCCGATGGCGGTGTTCACCAGCACTGCCGACGCGCCCAGCTCCATGGCCTCGGCCGCCTGGGAGGGGGCACCGATGCCGGCATCCACCACCACGGGGACGATGGCCTGCTCGATGATGATCTCGAGGGCGCCGCGCGTGCGCAGCCCCTGGTTCGAGCCGATCCACGACCCCAGGGGCATCACCGTGGCGCAGCCCACCTCCTCGAGTCGTTTGCACAGGACGGGGTCGGCGTTAACGTAGGGCAGCACGGTGAACCCGTCGGCGCACAGCACCTCGGCCGCCTCGAGGGTCTCCACCGGGTCCGGGAGCAGGTAACGGGGATCGGGTGTGACCTCGAGCTTGATCCACGTCGGCAGCCCCGCCGCCCGGGCCAGTCGGGCCAGGCGAATTGCCTCGTCGGCGTCGTCGGCTCCGCTGGTGTTGGTGAGCAGCAACGGGCCGCTCTCGCCCGTCGCCCCGCTCCGGGGACTTCCGGTGCCGGGGATGGCGTCGAGGATGTCCTCGTTGGCTCCGGGGTCGACCCGGCGCAGAGCCACCGTCACCATCTCGGTGCCCGAGGCGGCGATGGCTGCGGTGAGCGAGGCGTTGGAGGGGAACTTGCCCGTCCCCAGAAACAGGCGTGACCCGAACTCTCTCCCGGCGATCACAAGAGGATCTGGCACCAACGCTCCCTTCGCCCGCATTGTCGGGCCGGTCGAGTGAAAGGGTCGCGGACCGGTCTGGCCGCCTCTCAGCCCGGCACTCCCCGAGCTCCCCTGCGTCGTGATCAGGTTACCCCGTCGGCGGAGCCCTACCGTAGGGGTGTGCGCTACTGGACACTCGACGAGGCCGGGGCCTACCTGCCCCGGCTGAAGGAGCTGGTCGGCACCATCCACCACGCCGCCCAGGCCCGCACCGGCGCCGTCGGGTCCACCAACGGTGACCGCTCGCCCATGGTCGACGCCCAGGAGGCCTACGACGAGCTGAGCCAGGGCGACATCATCCTGCGCGACGCCACGACCGGACTGATCGACTTTCACGCCCGCGGCGCCGACGGGGTCGTCTACTACCTGTGCTGGCGTCTGGGTGAGGAGGAGCTGGCGTGGTGGCACCTCCCCGAGGAGGGCTTCCCGGGCCGCAAGCCCCTCCCGCGGGAACAGGCGTGAGCACGCGCAAGCTCATCGTGGTGGCCATGGTCACCGGGCTGGCCATCCTCGTCGCCTTCGCCCTCCAGGCCACGATGGCCACCAGGTAGCGCCCGGCCGCCGTCGGGTGACGGGGCCGCGGATCGGTACGCTGGCCCCACCTACTGGAGGTGGTCCCCTCGGCCCAGCACTTCGACCTGGTTGTGATCGGTGGTGGTCCCGGTGGCTACGGCGCGGCCCTCTACGGCGCCGCCGCCGGGCTGTCGGTGGCACTGGTGGAGCGCGACAAGGTCGGCGGCACCTGCCTGCACCGGGGGTGCATACCCGCCAAGCAGTTCCTGGAGACGGCCACGGTGTTCCGCACGGTGTCGTCGGCCCGGGAGTTCGGGGTTCAAGCCGACGCCCCCACCATCGACTTCGCCACGTCCCAGGCCCGCAAGCAGAAGGTGGTCGAGCAGCTCTGGAAAGGGCTCCAGGGCCTCATGCGCAGCCGCAAGATCACCACCTTCACGGGTACCGGCACCCTGGGCCCCGACCACGCCGTCACCGTCGACGACGGCACCGAGCTGGTGGGCACCCACGTGGTGCTGGCCAGCGGCTCAGCACCCCGCACCCTGCCCGGCTTCGACATCGACGGGCGGCTGGTGTGCACCTCCGACGAGGTGCTCGAGCTCGAGCGCCTTCCCGAGACCGCCGTGGTCGTGGGTGGGGGAGCCATCGGGTGCGAGTTCGCGTCCATGATGAGCGACCTCGGCACCCGGGTCACCCTTCTGGAGGCCCTGCCCCGCCTCCTCCCCGGCTGTGACGCCGATGTGGTGAAGGTGGTCATGCGCTCGTTCGAGAAGCGGGGCATCGACGTGCACATCGACGTCGCCGTGCACTCCCACACCCCGGAGGGCGACCGCACCACGGTGTCCTACGGCGACGGCGAATCCGTCACCGTCGACATGATCGTCATGTCGGTGGGGCGCCGCCCGCTGGCCGAGACCCTCGGTCTCGACAGCACCGCCGTCGGGGTCGACGAGCGAGGTTTCGTCGTGGTCGACGACCACCTGCGCACGGGCGAGGACGGCGTCTACGCCCTGGGCGACGTGGTGAACACCCCGCAGCTGGCCCACGTGGGTTTCGCCGAGGCGGTGGTGGCGGTGAAGGACATGCTCGGGGAGAACCCCGTCCCGGTCGACCACAAGAAGGTGCCGTGGTGCATCTACTGCTTCCCCGAAGTGGCCTTCGCCGGGCTGTCCGAGCAGGCCGCCCGTGACGCCGGATTCGAGGTATCGGTGTCCAAGCACCGCTTCTCGGGCAACAGCAGGGCGTTGATCATCGGCGAACCGGACGGGTTGGTGAAGGTGATCGCCGAGCGCCTACCCGACGGCTCGGCCGGTCGCCTCCTCGGCGTCCACATGGTGGGCCCCATCGTCACCGAGCAGCTGGCCGAGGGCTGGCTGGCGGTGAACTGGGAAGCGACGCCTGCGGAGATCTCCGAGTACATCCATCCGCACCCCACCCTGTCGGAGACCTTCGGGGAAACCGTCATGGCGCTCACCGGAAGGGGATTGCACGGCTGATGGCCGACATCACGATGCCGCAACTCGGCGAGACCGTCGTCGAGGGCACGATCATCAGGTGGTTCAAGAAGGTGGGCGACCCCGTAGCGAGGGACGAGGCCCTGTTCGAGGTGTCCACCGACAAGGTCGACTCCGAGGTGCCGTCGGTGGCCGAGGGCTTCGTGGCCGAGATCCTCGTGGACGAGGGCCAGACCGTCGACGTGGGCACCCGCCTGGCGGTGGTGACCGAGGCCCAGCCCGCAGCCGGGAGCTCGCCGACCCCCGCCCCGGGCACGGGCACCGCTGAGCCCACCGCAGCTGACAACGGCGACAAGTCGGCGAGGGCGACGTCGACGCGGCCCACGGCGGCCGAGCCGGCCGAGGCGGTGCTGGTCGAGTCGGTGCCGGCCGAGTCGGTGCCGGCCGAGTCCGTGCCGTTCGAGGACGAGGCTGACGTCGCCCAGAGCCAAGGTGGCGACGGTGACGGTGCCGGTGCCGGTGCCTTCAACGGTGGCCGGCCGGCGGCCCCGGCGGCCGGTCGCCAAGGTGGTGCCGCCCTCCTGTCGCCCGTCGTCCGCCGCCTCATCGCCGAACACGACCTCGACGCCGCCGACATCCCGGGCACCGGTCAGGGCGGCCGGGTCACCCGGGCTGACGTGCTGTCGTTCATCGACCAGGGGGCGGCGGCGGCCAAGCAGCGGCCCAAGCCGGCCGAGTCCGCCCCTGTGCCTCGCCGTCCTGCGGGGGCGACGGCGGCCAGACGGGCACCGCTGCGCCCCGGCGACGACGACGTGGTCGTCCCGTTCTCCAACATCCGCCGGCGAACGGCCGAGCACATGGTGCGCTCCCAGGCCACCTCGGCGCACGTGCTCACCGTCACCGAGGTCGACTTCGCCGCCGTCGACCGGGTACGCCTGGCCGTGCGCGAGAACTTCAAGGCCAAAGAGGGCTTCTCGCTCACCTACCTGCCGTTCGTGTCGCGTGCCGTGGTCGACGCCATCGCCGAGTTCCCAGACGTGAACGCCTCCGTCGGCAACGACACCTTGATCGTGCACCAACGGGTCCACCTCGGGTTCGCCGTCGACCTGGCCCACGAAGGTCTCATCGTGCCTGTCGTGCGCGATGCCCACGGCAAGCGTCTCAGTGCCATTGCCCGTGACCTGGCCGCCCTCGCCGCCCGGGCCCGGTCGCACGACCTCACCGCCGACGACATCTCCGGCGGCACGTTCACCATCACCAACCCGGGGCCCTTCGGCACCTTCCTCACCGCCCCCGTGATCAACCAGCCCCAGGTGGCCATCCTGTCGACCGACGGCGTGCGCAAGCGCCCGGTGGCCATCGAGTTGCCGGACGGGTCCGATGCGGTGGCCATCCACCCGGTGGGCAACTTGGCCCTGTCGTTCGACCATCGGGCTTTCGACGGGGCCTACGCCTCGGCCTTCCTCGGCCGGTGCCGCCAGATCCTCGAGACCCGCGACTGGTCCCAGGAGCTCTGACCGTGGCTCTGGCGGCGCCAGGCAGTGGGCCGGTGGCGCCTCGAGTCGACGGGGACGGGCGGGGGGCACTGCGGGCCCGCTGGCTCGGCCGGGTGCGGTTCCAGGACGCCCACGCCCTCCAGCAGGGCCTGTTCGAGCGGTCCTGCGCCGACCATCTCCTGTTGCTGGAGCACCCTCACGTGTACACCCTGGGCCTGCGGGCGTCGATGGCCCACGTCCTGGTCCCGCCCGCCTCGGTGGGGGCCGAGCTGGTGACGACCAACCGGGGCGGCGACGTCACCTACCACGGGCCCGGCCAGCTGGTCGGCTACCCGATCGTGTCGGTACCCAACGGGCCCGGGGCCACGCCCGCCTACGTCCGCTCCGTGGAACAACTGGTGATCGACGTGTGCACCGACGTGGGCCTCGCCGGCGCCGGTCGCCTGGAGGGTTTCCCCGGGGTATGGGTCGACGCCGGCGGTGCCCGCCCCCGCAAGGTCTGCGCCATCGGCGTGCGCCGCAGCCGGGGCCGCACCATGCACGGCTTCGCCCTCAACGTCGACCCCGACCTGTCGTACTTCGGCCACATCGTCCCGTGTGGGCTGCCCGACAAGGACGTAACCTCGCTGGCCGCCGAGGGAGTGTTCGTCGACATAGCCGATGTCGTTGACGCCGTGGTGGCGCGGGCGGCGGCACTCTGGGGCGACGGCACCGTCGAGCGCCAGGACGTGACCGCCCCGGTGCGCCCCGGCGACCTGGCCGGGTTCTCGAGCGACACCGCCGCCGCCGGTGCCGGCACCCCCGTTCGGCTCCTCGGCCGCCTGGAGCGGGCCGGCGTCGACACCGGTGCGGCGGTGGCGCTGGCCGAGCGCAAGCCGCCGTGGCTGCGGGCCAAGGTCGACCTCGGTCCCGGCTACCGCGCGGTGCGGCGGACCATGCGCGACCTCGATTTGCACACGGTGTGCGAGGAGGCGGGGTGCCCCAACATCTCCGAGTGTTGGGCGGCGGGGACGGCCACCTTCATGATCAACGGCTCGCGCTGCACCCGCTCATGCGGCTTCTGCCTGGTCGACACCCGCCATCCCGAGGCCATCGACGCCAACGAGGCCGAGCAGGTGGCCGAGGCGGTGGCCACCATGGGCCTGGCCCATGCCGTGGTCACTGCGGTGGCGCGCGA
>DATAQC010000097.1:0-5566 GCA_036264885.1 Acidimicrobiales bacterium
CGTGACGACCCCTTCGTCGCCGGTGCCCTCGCCCGTTCCGACCGGTCCGAGGTCGGCGGTGGGCGGCAGGAGCTGGTCGACAGGTACCAGGTACAAGTGGGCCAGACGCTGCAGGCGGGGGACCGAGATCACCCGTTCCCCGCGCTCGTAGGCGCCCAGCACGGAGGCTTTGAACTCCTGGTCGGAGACGGCCTCCACCTCCTGCAGCGACAGGGCCTTCTGACGACGGATGGCCCGCAGGCGCTCACCCACCCGCCTTGCATAGGTGGACGCGGGGGTCTCCGAGTGGTCGCTCACACCGGCTCCCTTCCACTCACGTTCGACGTCCCCGCGACGATGACGGTCGGGAGCTTAGGCACAACCGCTCACCGCCCGCCGGGGTCATTCCGGCCCGGCCCCGGGGGGGCGGGCGACGGTTCCCGCCCGCAGGGCACCGAGAAGGGTGGCGGCGGCCACGGCCGCCGTCTCCGACCGCAAGACGTGGCGGCCGAGGGTCATGCGGGGCAGCGGCCGGCCTGCCGGGTCGACCACGCTCCGTTCGTCGGGGTCCCACCCGCCTTCGGGCCCTACCAGCACGGGGCCGGCGGCCAACCACGGCGGGTCGCCGTCGGCGTCGGTGAGAACCGCTCCCCGGCGGGCTGCCACCTCGGCGAAGGTGGTGGGCGTCTCCACCACCGGCAGCCACGTCCGCCGGCACTGCATGGCCGCCTCCCGGGCAACCCGCCCGAGGCGCTCGGTGGCTTTGGCTGCCCTGTCGGAGTCCCAGCGCACCACTGAGCGGGCGGCGGTGAAGGCGACGATGCGGTCGACACCCAACTCGGTGAGCTTCTGTACCGCCCACTCGGGCCGCTCGCCTTTGACCAGGGCGAAGGCCACCGCCACTGTGGGTGTGGGCCGGGGGTCGACGGTGATGTCACCGACAGGCTCGAGGGCGGGTCCGAAGCGGCAGTGCCGCCAGCCCCCGGCGCCGTCGCCCACGGTGAGGAGGTCACCCGGGCGCAGGCGAAGGACCCGGGACAGGTGGTGGCGGTCGCCGGGGTCGAGCTCGGGCAGATGCAGGTCGGCTACGAAGGCGTGCGCCCGCGACGGGCCCACGCCGGCTACTTGAAGGCCGAGCGGATTCGGGCCCAGGCGCTGGAATCGGGCGGGGCGACCTCGTCACCGCGCTCGGCGGCCAGGCGGCGCAGCAACTCCTCCTGCTCCCGGGTGAGGTCGTCGGGCGTGTCGACCACCACCTGCACGAGCAGGTCGCCCCGGCCCCGGCCGTCGACGTGGGGGACACCCCGGCCCCGGAGGCGGAAGACCCGGCCGTTCTGGGTACCCCTGGGGACCACCAGGTCTTCGGTGCCGTCGAAGGTCTCGTAGCGCAGGTGGGCGCCCAGGGCGGCCTGGGTGACGGGCAGATGCAACATGTGCACGAGGTCGTAGCCCTGGCGGGTGAAGCGGGAGTCGGGCTTGACCCGCAGGTGCACGTAGAGGTCTCCGGGCTGGCCGCCCCGGGGACCGGCCGAGCCACGCCCCGGCACCCGCAGCGTCGAGCCGTTGTCGACCCCGGCGGGGACGTCGACGGTGAAGGTCTGCTCCTTGGTGACCCGGCCCTCGCCCCGGCACGTCGGGCAGGGGTCGGCGATGGTCTGTCCCGTCCCCCCACAGCGCCGGCACGGGCTGGAGGTGACCATCTGGCCCAGGATCGACTGGCGGACCTGGCGGACCTCGCCCGCCCCGCCGCACGCCCTGCAGGTCTGGGGCTGGGTGCCGGCCCGGGCGCCGCTGCCCGAACAGGTTTCGCAGGTGACGGGGAGGCGCGCCCGCACCTGCGTCTCGGTGCCGAAGGTGGCGCCCTTGAAGTCGATCTCGACTGCCGTCTCCATGTCGGACCCCCGCGGCGGGCCGCTGCCGCGGCGACCGCCGGCGAAGCCACCGGTGCCGCCGAAGAAGGTCTCGAACAGGTCGCCAAGACCTCCGCCGAAGCCCTCACCGAAGCCGCCGGCTCCGCCACCACTGGCGCCCGTGCCCGCCGCCCCCGACCCCCGCACCCCTTCGGGCCCGAACATGTCGTAGCGGCGGCGTCGCTCGGCGTCGCGCAGGGTCTCGTAGGCGAGGGTGACGGACTTGAAGCGTTCCTCGGCCGCCGGGTCGCTGTTGGTGTCGGGGTGCAGCTCGCGGGCCCGCCGGCGGTAAGCCTTCTTGATGTCGTCCTCGGTGGCGCTCGAGCTGACGCCCAACAGGGCGTAGTAGTCCTCAGCCATCCCTGAGGCGCTGGGCCAGGCGGGTGCTCACCACGGCGACGGCGGCCATGGCCCGGTCGTAGTCCATCCGCGTGGGGCCGAGGACGCCGATGGTGCCGGCGGGGCCGCCGGACGCCGCGTACGGGGCCACCACCACCGAGCACTCGGCCAGCGATTCGGTGCCGTGCTCGGCGCCGATCGACACCAGCTTGTCCTGGCGCAGGGCGTCCTGGAGCACGCTCACCACGACGTACTGCTGCTCGAGCATGACGAGCACGTGGCGGACGGTTTCGATGGCCTCGAAGGTGGCGGCCATGCGTGAGGCCCCACCCACGTAGACATGCTCGGGATCTCTTCGCTCGCTCCCCGCCAGCGCCGCCTGGGCCTGGGCCACCAGGCCGTCGGTGAGGTCGTCACCGGTGGGCACTGCCGCTGGGGCGTCGACCAGGCTCTGGCCCCAGAGGTGACCGGCCAGGTGCACCGACGCGGCCGACACCGTGGTCTCGGGCGTCTCCGCGCTGAGCTCGAGGGTCTCCTTCTCCACCGTGCCGTCGGACAGCACGGCGACGGCCAGGGCCACCCGGGGGCCCAGGGCCACCAACTGGAACGACCGCACGGTGGCGGTCTCGTGGACCGTGGCCATCACCACCGCCGCGCAGTCGGTGAGGCTCGACAGCAGCCGTCCGGTGTCGTCGAGCATCTGCTCGAGCTCGCCGTGGGCCTTGGCGAAGAAGTCCTCGACCTGGCGCTTCCTGGCCGGCTCCAACGGCCCCGGGGGCGTCCCCAGCCCGTCGACGTAGAAGCGGTACCCCTTGTCGGTGGGCACCCGGCCGGCGCTGGTGTGGGGGTGGATCAGGTAGCCGTCGCGCTCCAGCACCGCCATCTCGTTGCGGACGGTGGCCGGCGACACGGCCAGGTCGCCCAGGCGCGCCACATGGGCAGAGGCCACGGGTTGGGCCGTCTGGATGTACTCCTTGACTACGGCGCGGAGGATGGCGGCCTTACGCTGGTCGAGCATCGGATCGCCTCTGATGATACCGACCCCCGGCGCCAACTCGGGGTGTCCGGTCGTGGGTGCGGTGAAAACGGGGCCACACACGACGGACCGGGGCCCGTCGTGTGTGGATCGTGTCTTGGGGGGACATCCCTATTCTCGGTGGTCGGGGCCGCTTCGACAATCGCCCGACCGGACCTTTCTCGGTAGTCAGCTCGACGGCGGGGAACTGGTCACAACGGACTAGAACAGCTTCGTCCGCAGGGCGTAGACGGCCGCCTCCACCCGGGAGCGCAGGTGGAGCTTGTCGAGGATGTTGGCCATGTGGTTCTTGACCGTGTTCTCGGACAGATTGAGCGCCGCCGCCGCCTCTTTGTTGGTGCGGCCCTCGGCGACGAGGCGCAGCACCTCGAGCTCGCGGTCGGACAGGCGGCCGGCCGCCTCGGCCGGGCGCCCCTCGGCCATGGCCGCGAACTCGGCCATCAACTTGGTGGCCATGGACGGGTTGATGAGGCTCTCGCCCCGGGCCACCGCCCGCACCCCGTCCACGACGGTGTCGAACGACGAGTCCTTCAGTAGGTAGCCGTTGGCCCCCGCCCGCACTGCGGCATAGAGGTCGTCGTCGTCGTCGCTGGCGGTGAGCATGATCACGCGGGTCGACGGCGCCTCGTCACGGATGTGGGCCGCGGCCTCGATGCCACCCATCCTCGGCATGCGCACGTCCATGAGCACGACGTCCGGGGCCAACTCGGCGGTGCGGGCCACCGCCTCGGCGCCGTCGGCCGCCTCGGCCACGGTGAACCCCGCCTCGGTGTCGAGCACCGTGCGCAGGCCGCGCCGGAACAACTCCTCGTCGTCGACCACGAGCACGCTGACGGCGTCGGCTACGTCGGTCGGGTGGTCGTCCATGGTCCATTGTCCCCCGTTCGGGGCCGGGGCGGGCAGGATTGGGGCCGTGGTCGCCGATTCCCGCTCCTGGGCCGAGCGCGACGCCGCCGTGGTGTGGCACGGCTTCACCCAGATGCAGGGCTACGCCGACGCCGCCATCGTGGTCGACCGGGCCGAGGGTCACGAGCTCATCGACGTCGACGGCCGCCGCTACCTCGACGCCATCTCGTCGCTGTGGGTGAACACCCTCGGCCACCGGGTCCCCGAGTTGGACGAGGCCCTCCGTTGTCAGCTCGACCGGGTCGCCCACTCGACCATGCTCGGGCACGGCAACCGGGTCGTCGTGGAGCTGGCCGAGGCCCTGGCCGCGGTCGTCCCCGTCGACCACCCCCACATCCTGTTCGCCTCCGACGGGGCGTCGGCGGTCGAACAGGCCCTCAAGGTGGCCTTCCAGTTCTGGGTGAACCAGGGCGTGGCCGGGCGATCCGCCTACCTGACCCTGGGCGATGCGTACCACGGCGACACCGTCGGGTCGCTGTCACTGGGCGACGGCGGCTTCGGCACCGACCTGTTCGACCCGCTGCGCTTCCCCGTCCGGCGCGCCCCCGGCCTCGACGACCCGGCGTGGGCCACGACCGCCTGCGCCATGGTGCACGACTACGCCGACCAGCTGGCCGCCGTCGTGGTGGAGCCGCTCGTGCAGGGGGCGGCGGGGATGCACATGGGCGCACCCGAGGGTTTCGCCTCACTGGCCCGGGCGTGCCGGGACGCCGAAGTCCTCCTGGTCTTCGACGAGGTGGCCACCGGCTTCGGGCGTACGGGAACCTTGTTCGCCGCCGAGCAGTGCGGTGTGCGCCCTGACCTCGTCTGCCTGGGCAAGGGCCTCACCGGCGGCTATTTGCCCATGGCCGCCACAGTGGCTTCGGGCCGGGTGTTCGACGCCTTCCTCGGCGCCGATCTGGGGCCCCGCACCTTCTTCCACGGCCACTCCTACGGCGGCAACGCCCTGGCTGCGGCGGTGGCCCTGCGTCACCTCCGGCTCCTGGGCGACGGACGGGTGCTGGCCAACGTGGTCGAGCGCTCGGCCCAGCTGGCGCAGCTGCTGGCCGAACGGGTGACGCCGCTGGCCCCCGTCGCCGACGTGCGGTTGTGCGGGCTGATGGGCGGCGTCGAGCTGGCACCGGATCGTATCGACGACGTCGGCGACGACGGGGCCCGGTGGGGGAGGCGGGTGTGCGCCGCCGCCGTCGCCCGCGGCGTACTCCTGCGACCACTCGGCGCCGTCGTTGTGCTCATGCCCCCGCTCACGGTGACCGCCGGCGAGGTGGAGCGCATCGTCGACGTGCTGGGCGCCTCGATCGACGAGGTGGCCGGCCGTGCCCCGGCCTGACCGCCTGGTTGTGGCGGTGGGCACCGCCACCGACGTGGGCAAGACCTGGGTCGGGGCCCAGGTGCT
>DATAQC010000027.1:0-13077 GCA_036264885.1 Acidimicrobiales bacterium
CCACAGGCCGAGCACGTCTTGGAGCTGGGGTACCAGCGGTCGGCCACCACCAGGGTGGCGCCGTACCAGGTGGCCTTGTAGGCGAGCTGGCGGCGCAACTCGCCGGGGGAGGCATCGAGGATGGCCCGGTTCAGCCCCGCCTTGGCCCGCCGCCCGCAGCCCTTGGCCGAGGCCGTCATGCCGGCAACGTTGAGGTCCTCGACGACGATGGTGCCGTAGGTGGTGGCCAGGCGGGTGGTCAGCTTGTGGAGGCGGTCGGCACGGGCGGCAGCCGCCTCGGCGTGCGTGGTGGCCAGGGCGGCTTTGGACCGCCGCCAGCGCTTGGAGGGGCTCCGGCCCTTGGCCGGCCCCTGGCGCCGGGCGCACCGGCGCCCGAGGCGGGCCATGCGCCGGGCGTAGCGGGACAGCTGGCGGGGATTGGCGACCACCTCGCCGGTGGAGACCACGGCCAACGAGTGCACCCCGACATCCACGCCGACGACGGCACCGGGCTGATTGGGTGTGGCCTCGGGCCGCTCGGTCTGGCAGCCGAAGCTCACGTACCAGCGCCCGGCACGTTCGGCGACGGTGGCCGACAGGATGCGGCCGGTTCCCGCCTCCAGGTGGGCCACGAGGGTGGTGGTCGCCTCCTTGGTGCGCACGACGCCGATGCGGGGCAGGCGCACGTGGCGGTGGTCGACCACCCCGAAGCTGCCGGTGGTGATGCGGAAGCTTCGGCGCGACCCGCGGCGGTGGAACCGGGGGAAGCCGACCCGGCGTCCCCGGCGTTGGCCCGAGCGGGAGTCGAAGAAGCCGCCCAGGGCCCGGGCCAGGGCATCGAGGCCCGAGTTGTAGGCCTCCTTGGAGTTCTGCGCCCACCACGGCGCCACCTCGGCCTTGGCCACGTTCCACCGCCGTCGCAGGGTGGGCAGGCTCCACGGCACGGGGCCGGCCACCTCGTCAGCCCACGCCTTGGCCTCGGTGGCGGTGGCTCCCTGGCGCACGGCAAGGACGGCGAATGCCCGGTGGGCGGCCAGGGCCTCGACGACGGTGGTCAGGCCCCAGTTGTAGGCGAAGCGGGCCGCCCCGGCGTGGGAGGCCAGCGCCGATCGAGCCTGATTGTTGGAATCCAGCTCGAAACGGAAGGCCTGGTGGACCAGCACCTACGCCGCCGCCGGGGACTGGGTGGCCACCAGGGCGGCTTCTGCCCGCCGCCGGGCCGAGCGCCGTCCGTAGAGACGGACGCATAAGCTGGTGAGCACCTCCACAATGTCCCGCACCAGGTCGTCGGCCACTTCGGCCTCCTCGACCACCATCAGCCGCCGGCCCTGGGCGTTGAGCCGGGAGCCGACTTCGGCCACGACCCGGGTGGGAGCCAGTCCCCGTCCGGTGACCACCGCCGTGAGCCGAGCGATCTGACGGTCGAGGTCGCCACGCTGGTCGCCGGACGACACGGCCGCAGATCGCCACACCCACCGGGGAGGGGCCGGCCTGCTCGCCAGGATCGTGCCCGTCGCCAGCTGCCGAGCGGGTACCGGCAGCACGCCGCCGTGGAACCAACGCGTCGCGCTCTGGCGGCTCACGCCGTTCGCCCTAGCCCATTCGGACAGCTTCACGGGCTCAATCATGACGAGGGGGTGTGACAGCATGGTCGAACGAGACGGGAGAACGCGATCTCCGCAACTGTTGGCATCCCCTCCAGCATGGCGAGCCGGTGTGACAGTTACAAGCCTGTCATTCCAACCGACGCCCGCAGCGACCAGGGCACCCTCAGTTGGTCGGTTGGTCGGTGACCTGCCACTCGGTGACGAAACCCCCCGAGCACTCACCGTCGCCGGTGGCGCCGGCGCGATCGGCAGATGGTTCGAACAGGGAGGCGTCATCGGCGCCCATAGGACGCGGCGTCGACTCGATCGAACGCCTGCGACGGGCCTCGGCCATCGCCCAGATCATCAACTGGTCCTGCCCTACGTGGTCTACATAGGCCATCGGTAGACCTCTAGGTCTTCGAGGGGAGCGCCCGACACGTGTCGGGAGGGGGACGCCGGCTCTGTTGGACGTCCAGCTGACTGCTCAACCAGGAAAAGTCTCCTTCAGGATCCGTCGATCGTCAACCGACAGTCGAGATGGGTTCCACGCCGTCGAGGCCCGACCGCGGGTTCCCCGTGCTCGGCGCCACGTCGTCATGCCTCCAGGGCGGACTCGTGATCGCGGTGCTCGGCGAAGCGGTCGGCGGGCGACCGGCCCGAATAGGTGTCGTCGAAGGTCCAGTCGGGCTGCTTGTCGAGATGGCGCTCGTCGAACGTCGCCTTGCCGTCGGCGATGTCGACCAGCTCGGCCACCAGCGCCGACTCGACGGCGACGGCGGCGCCCCCCAAATGAGCCTCGATATCGTCGCCGAAGCGCTCGAGGATGCTGGTGGCCAACACCTGGTGCTGGGTGGCGAGGTAACACCGAGCCCGGTCGCCCACGGTGGCGGCGCGCCTGACGATCGTGTCGAGATCGGCCCGGGTGGCCTCGTTCCTGGCCACCTTGGCCCACAGGTCGGCAAGGACCAGACCGTCCTGCTTGCAGGGCGTGCACTGGCCACACGACTCCACAGCCAGGAAGCGCGACGCCCCGGCAGCCACCGCCGTCAGGTCGGCGGTGTCGTCGTAGACCATGAACCCGCCCGATCCCAGCCCGCTGCCGGCATCGGCCATGGCCTCGTAGCTGACGGGCGTGTCCAGGAGGGCTTCGGTGATGAGCCCCGTCGCCACGCCGGACATCACCGCTTTCACCCGCCGGCCGTCCAAGGGCCCACCGCCGATGTCTTCGATCACCTCCCGCAGCGGGGTGCCCATCATCACCTCACCCACGCCGTGGCGGCGGACCATGCCCGTCACCGTGCACACGATGGTGCCCGGTGACTCCCTGGTGCCCTCGGTGCGGAACCAGGAGGCGCCGCGAGCGATGATCCGAGGCACGTTGGCCAGGGTCTCCACGTTGTCGACCAGCGTGGGCGGCGCCACCGAGTCACCCTCGCCCGCCATCTCCACGTGCGCCGACAGCCCGCTGTCGGACACCACGTCGGCGGGCGTGGCCACGACCTCCTCGACGCCCCGGCGGAAGGGCGGGGCGATGCGGGGGAACGGGTACCGACCGTCGATGGTCTCGAGCAGTGCCGTCTCCTCACCGTAGAGGTACTCGCCGGGGCCCTCGAAGACCGAGATGGCCACGCCGTCGGCCCACCCCGCTGCCTCGACCTCGGCCACCGCGTCGCTCACCCTGGCCACCACGTTGGTGAACGACCGCTTGAGTGCGATCACCACGCTGTCGGCCCCGACGGCACGGGCGGCGACGAGCGCCCCCTCGAGCACCGAATAGGGGTCGTTGAGCAGGATCGTGCGGTCCTTGAAGGTGCCGGGCTCACCCTCGGCACCATTGACCACCACCGTGGCCGGCAACTCCGAGGAACGGAACTCGGAGACGGTGCGCCACTTGGTGCCGGTGGGGAAGCCCGCTCCCCCGCGACCCCGCAGGCCCGATGCCTCCAACTCGGCGATCAACGTCTCGGGATCCGCCCGGCCGGCGGCCTGGAGGCCCTTGCCTCCCCCTCGGTCGACGTGGGCTTCGAGGGACTCGACCGGGTGGGGCGGCAGGACGCGGTGTACGAGAGTCATGCCTCAGTCTTCCCGAAATCGGAAGCGTTCAGCCGACGGGCAGATGCTCCACCACGGTGCCCGCCGTCGCCCTGGCCCGGCGTGCAGCCCGCTTGGCCCTCCAGCCCAACGAGGGCGCCCCGCCGGTGTCGACGGCGGCGAACAGCAGGCCGCCGAGGAGGCCCAGGTTCTTCAGGAACTGGATCTGCTGCTTGGACTTGGCCATTGGGTCTTCCTCTTCCCAGAACCGGTGACCGGCCAGCGTGGTGGGAACGATGGAGCCGGCCAGGGCGAGAGCTGCCAGTCGGGGGAAGCGCCCGATGGCCAGAAAGAACCCGGCCCCGACCTGCACAGCGGCGTTGATCTTCACCAGTTGCTCGGTGTCGTCGGGCAGCGGCAGGCGGGAGGCCACCTTGGGGGCGACGGGCTCGGCCATTTCGACCCGAGGGCCGGGATTGCGCAGGGTGTCTATGCCGCTCCCGACGAAGACGCTGGCCAGCATGGGGCGGGCCAGCCAACGGGTGAGGCTCATCGGGCCACCGCCTTCTCGGGTCGGGACTTCGGGACTCGGACCTTCGGGTTTGGGGACATGCGCCCGTCCTACCCAGGGGCCAGCCAAGCCGAACGTCGCCGCCCCGTCAACCGCCGAGCTCGTCGGCCAGGACCAGCCACCGTTCCTCGAGATCGGCCACCCGGGCCTCGGTGGCGGCCAGCTGGGCGGCCACGGCGGCCAGAGCGACGTGGTCGCCGCCTGTTCCCAATTCGGCGACGAGCTCGTCGCGCCGGGCGGTGACCGCGGCCAGGTCGCGTTCGGTCTCGCCCAGCAGGCGGCGCACCGTGCTGGGGGATCGCTTCCGCTTGGCCGCCGCCGCGACAGCCGAGGCGGCCGTGGCGTCGCTGGCGGTGCGTAACGAAGAGGTCGGCGGCAGGAGCCTCTGACGCCGGTCCTGCATGCGGGCCTGTTCGTAGGCGGCGAAGCCCCCGGGCGGCGTGCTGGTGGCGCCCCGGCCGTCGAGCACCACCACGTCGTCGACGGTGCGCTCGAGATGGGCCCGGTCGTGGCTGACGACCACCAACGATCCCGGCCAGCCGTCGAGGTAGTCCTCCACGACCCGGAGGGTGTCGAGGTCGAGGTCGTTGGTGGGCTCGTCGAGGAGCACGACATTGGGCGACTCGGCCAGGACCAGCAGCAACTGGAGGCGGCGGCGCTCTCCACCGGACAGGGTGGCGATCGGGGCCCACTGAACGTCGTCATCGAACCAGAAGCGTTCCATGAGACGGACCTGCTCCCAGCTGGGCGTGCCCGCCCGACCGGCAACGGCATCGCGCACCCGCAAGGTGGGGTCGAGGTCCCGGCCCGCCTGGTCGTAGTAGCCCATGCGCACCGTTGTCCCCTTCTCCACGCCGCCGGCGGCGGGGGCCAGGCGTCCGGCGATGATGTCGAGCAAGGTCGACTTCCCCGAGCCGTTGGGACCGACGATGCCGACGCGCCCGCCGGGCGCCAGGTCGAAGTCGAGATCGGCGAACAGCCATGGCTCGTCTCCGTAGCGGTGGCCCACGCCGTGGAGGACCACGACCTTGTCACCCAAGCGCGGCGTCTTCAGCCCCCGGCGGGCGGCATCGAGGTCGAGCGAACCGGCGCGATCGGGCGGGGGCGGCCGGCCGTCGACGATGGCCGTGGCGCTGGCGATGCGGGCCTTGGACTTGCGGGTGCGGGCCGGCGCTCCTCGTCGCAGCCAGGCCAGCTCGACCCTCGCCAGGTTGCGGCGAACGGCCTCGGCGCTGGCGTCGGCGTCGGCCCGCTCGACCCGGGCATCGAGGTAGGACTGGTAGCCGCCGTCGTGCACGTAGCCGTGGCCCCGGTCGAGCTCGAGCACCCTGGTGGTGACCCGGTCGAGCACGTGGCGGTCGTGGGTCACCAGCACCAGGCCGCCGGCGAAGCGCGACAGCCGATCCTCCAGCCAGGCGACGGCATCGAGGTCGAGGTGGTTGGTGGGCTCGTCGAGCACCAGAAGGTCGACCTCGGCCACCAGCACGCGGGCAAGGGCGACACGCTTGGCCTGGCCCCCCGACAGCGTGGCCACGTCTGCGTCGACCAGCGGGGACATGCCCAGGCGGTCGAGGATGGCGGCCGCCTCCCAGTGGCTGCCGACAGCAGCGCGGACCGTGCCTGCCGGCAGCACCGGCCGCTGGCCGAGGAACCCCACCCGCACCCCCCGGCCCCGCCGCACGGTGCCGTCCTCAGGCTCGGCCTCGCCGGCCAGGACCCGCAGCAACGTCGACTTCCCGCCACCGTTACGCCCGACCACTCCCAGGCGGTCACCCGTGGCCACGGTGAGCGACAGTCCCTCGAACAGCGGCCGATCGGGCCGCCGAGCGCCGACGCCGGCGAGGTCGACGAGGATCATGGCCCTCGGGCTACCACATCGCAGTTACCACTTGGCCCTGCCCCACCGGCGGGGCGGAATTGCTCAGCCGCCCGGGGCCGCCGTGCGCCGCAGGGTAATCACCTTGCACGTCACCGGCCCCTTGGCGTCGGCGGCGCCAGTGGTGTTCCAGGGGCCGGTGCCCCCGGGGTCGACACTGCCCACCGTGTCGACGCCCTCGGAGACCCGGTTGCCGCTGGAGTCGTAGAACCCGATGCGCAGGAAGAAGGTGCTGCTCTTCGACGAGGTGTTGCGCACCTCTCCGTTTGCCGTGGGTTTGCCGCCGCCGGGATCGGCGTTGCAGGCACTCACGGTGGCGTCGGAGGTGGACTTGCTGGTGCCGCAGCCGGCGAGGCCGGCGACAAGGGCGAGCGAGGCGGCGGCGGCGGTTGACACGAGACGAAGAGACCTGGGCACGGTGAGCTCCTTCTTCGCTGGCATCATGCCGGGCTGTCCCCGGCGTCGGCGGGACTCTACCGCTGGACCCCCCGGCGCACCCGACTTCGCCCCTGGGAACGTGTGTTCGTGTATTGTGAAGGGGTGGCACCTTCGCCGCCAGGCCTGCGCTGGCAGCTCGCCGGCAACGACCCCCAAGGGGCCCTGTTCGAGGAGGTCGAGCGGCACGTGGGCCGGGGCGAGTACCGGGGAATGGAGTTCCTCCACGTCCGGGCCCGCCGCATCATCAACGAGGTCCCCAAGGCCTCTTCGATGCCGTTCCGCTTCACCATCAACGCCTATCGGGGCTGCAGCCATGCGTGCACCTACTGCTTCGCCCGCCCCACCCACGAGTACCTGGGCATGGACGCAGGCCGCGACTTCGAGCGACGCATCGTGGTCAAGGTCAATGCCGTCGAACGGGTGCGGGCCGAACTGGCCCCGGGCCGGTGGGCAGGCGAGCACATCGCCATGGGCACCAACACCGACCCCTACCAACGGTGTGAGGCCAAGTTCCGCCTCACCCGGGGCATCGTGGCCGAGTTGGTGGCGGCGGCCAATCCGTTCTCCATCCTCACGAAGTCCACCCTGGTCCTGTCCGACCTCGACCTGCTGGCCGAGGCCGCCGGGCGCACCTCGGTGCGGGTCAACTTCTCCATCGGCACCCTCGACGAGGAGGTGTGGCGCTCCACCGAGCCGGGCACCCCGCACCCCCAGCGACGAATCGAGGCCCTGGCCCGCCTCAACGACGCCGGCGTGCCCTGCGGGGTGCTCGTGGCGCCCGTCCTTCCCGGTCTGTCCGACCACCGCGATCAGCTCGACGCGGTGGTGAAGGCCTGCGTGGAGGCCGGGGCGCAGACCATCACGCCGCTGTTGTTGCACCTCCGCCCGGGAGTGCGCGAGCACTACCTGGGCTGGCTGGGGTCGGCCTACCCCGAGTTGGTCGCCGACCACGAACGTCGGTACCCCGGCGCCTACGCGCCTCCTGCCTCCCAGCGCCAGTTGTCGGCACTGGTGGCGGGCATGGTCAGACGCCACGGCGGCCGCTCGGCCGATCCCGTCGAGGCCCGGTCCACCGCCGGCCCTCGTCGATCACACTCGCGGCCTCGAGCACCTGCTCCGCACCGCCAGCTCGGACTCGGGATCTGAGCGGCGGGGGCCGACCTTCGGCTCAGCCGGGAGGGGCGATTGTCTGGTCGTCCTCGGCCTTGGCCTCGCCCTCGCCGCTCTCGGCGTAGGTTTCCTTCGAGCCGTCGCCCTCACCGCCACCGCCGGCCGGAGCCGACCCGTCGTCGGGTTCGGCGACGCCATCGACGGCCTCCTCTGCCTCGCGGCGCGCTGACTGGATCCGGTCACCGAGCTCGTCGAGGCGCGCCTCGCCGGTCGCTCCCTCGTCGGTCGCCTCGTCCGCTTCGTCGGGCGTGCCCTCGTCGGCGCCGTCGTCCCGGTCTTGGTCGTTCTGGTCGGCCTGGTCGTCAGGGTCGGTGCTGGTGTCGTCCACGAGTAGCGTCCTACCCCCGAATGTCCCCGGCCACGCCCACCGCTTTCGACCTTGCCTTGGAGGGCCCCGGAGGCGAGCCGGTCGACCTGTGGAGGACGTTGCGGTCCCACGGCCTCACCGCTCTTCCTCCGATGGCTCTGGACCTGGAGGCGAGGACACTCGAGATCACCATGGAGCTGCCCGCTCGCCGGCGCCACGCCGCCAGGACCGTGCTGGTGGGCCCGGCGGGACCCGGTGCGGCCCGCGTGACCCTGCTTGGTCCTGGGGTACGCGACAGCGAGGTCGACCATGTCGAGGCCCAGGTGCACAGAGTGCTGCGCCTCGACGAGGACCTCTCGGGGTTCTACGACCTGGTGGCCTCCGACACCGACCTGGCGTGGGCCGCCACCGGGGCGGGCCGCCTGATCCGCAGCCCGACAGTGTTCGAAGACGTGGTCAAGACACTGTGCACGACCAACTGTGCCTGGTCGGCGACGACGCGCATGGTCGGGGCCCTGGTCGAGCATCTCGGAGTGGCCGCCCCCGATGCCGCCCCTGCCGGTCCCCGCGGTCGGGCTTTTCCCACTCCGGAGGCGATGGCGCGCGCCGACGAGAACTTCTACCGGGACGTGGTGCGGGCCGGCTACCGGGGCCGGTACCTGCGGGCGCTCGCCGTCTCGGTCGCCGAGGGCACCGTCGACCTCGAGCGCCTGGGTGCCGGCGACGTCGACGACGACGAGGTGGCGGCGCGCCTCCAGGCCCTGCCCGGTATCGGACCGTACGCGGCGTCGCACGTGATGGTCCTCCTGGGCCGGTACTCGCGGCTGATCCTCGACTCGTGGACCCGGCCGAAGTACGCGCGCCTCGTCGGGTGCACCGACGTGAGCGACGCCGCCATCGTCGAGAGGTTCTCGCCGTACGGACGGTGGGCGGGCCTGGCCTTCTGGCTGTTCCTCACCGCCGACTGGATCGACCCGGCCTGACGCCGGGGCTCACCGTCAACGCTCAGGCACACGGAGCTTCGGGTCGGCGAACCTGGTCGGTCTTGGGAGGCCGGCCGCGGGGCCGCTTCATGGCCAGGACTCGGCCCTTGAAGAACAGCTGCCCACCCCACACGCCGTAGGGCTCGCGCCGGGCCAGGGCCTCGTCGAAGCACGACTCGCGGATCGGGCACCCCGCGCAGATGGCCTTGGCCCGCGCGATGTCGTCGAGCTGTTCGGAGAAGAACAGCGCGACCAGCTCGCCGGAGCCGTCGCGGCACCGCGCCAGGTCGCCGTCCGTCCGGGTCTTGTCTTCGAACCACTCCTGGGCCGACATGGCCTTTCCCCTCAGTTGATCTCGTGTGTCGGTCTTCGTGCCCGGGCCCTCGGGCCGCTCTGGCAAAGCGAGAGGCCGCCGGCTGGTGCCGGCGGCCTCGGGGCCTTGCTTCGGAGATGGGTGCGGACCTATCCGCTACGACCCCCTCCTCGGCCCCGCGGCCACATTGCGTGGTCGACGGCAAACGACCGGTTGGCATACGCAGTGGAGATCCACGGGCGCGGGCGCGCGAGCCGGTCGACTGAGCCATGAGGCTTGTCGATGTCGCTCGGTACTCGGAACACGGTGGACCTCACAGGGGCGGGCAACTTCTCTGGCCCGACATCGGACCACGCCAAGGGCGCGGCGTCAAACGATTTATGGCCCGAACTGCCACCATGGAGTCATGCCCATGCGCACGGACTGCAAGCACTACCAGAGCCGGACGTACTCCGGAGGGGAGACCGTGCGCAAGTGCGCCCTCGATCTGGCCCCCGATGCGCCCTGGCGCTGCCCCGAGGGCTGCCCGGCGTTCGAGCCCCGACTGGCCGACGTCGACTGGCGCCACGGCACGCTGGTGAGCCCGGCCACACCGGCCGAGCCGCCCGGGCTCGATCAGGGCGCCGCCGAGCTCCTGGACGAGGCCGAGGACATCGTCAACGCCGCCGTGCCCTCGGTCCTGGCCGAACTGGGCGACGCCGAAGGTCGTCCCAGCTGGTGGGACCGTTGGAAGAAGCGGCGGGGCCGCTGAGGTTCAGCCCTGGCCCACCGGCGGGACGATCTCCGCGCCGGCGGTCAGGGCGGCGGGTGGGGTCAGCTGGTCTCGTCCTCGATCTCATCCTGCTTGCGCTCGGCAGGCGTAGGGGACTGTTCCCTGTTGGCGGCCTTGTCGGAGTTTTCCTCGGCGCGTTTGGTCTCGTCGGACATGTGGGCTCCTTTTCATGGTTGAGCGGACGATGGGACGGGCCTGAGGGTGCGCCGGCGCCCCGAAACGACAAGGCCACCCTTCCCGAACGGCCAGCAGTTGAATCAGGCGGGGCCGGGATGGAGGTCGAAGGCCTCGGCCAGCAGTTCGTAGGAGCGGAGGCGGGCCTGGGCGTCGTGGCACACGGTGACCACCATCAGCTCGCCGACGCCGTACTGCCCGGCCAGGGCGACCAGGGCGTCGCGTGCCCGGTCGGGGGCCCCCACGACCATGCGCTCCCGGCGCTGTGCAACCTGGCCGACCACCAGTGCCGTCCATGCGCCGGCATCCACCTCGGGGGGTGGCAGGATCGGCGGGCGGTGGGCCCCCTCGGGCCCACGCCGCCAGAGGTCGGTGGCCGATGCCAGGCGGTCGGCCTCGGCGTCGGTGTCGGCGCACACCACGGTCACCGCCACCAGCACCTCGGGCTCGCCAGGCTGGTCCGCGAGCTGGCCGGGGCGGAACCGGCGGCGGTAGCCGGCAACGATCTCGGGACCGAACCCGGCGGCGATGAAGTGGGCGAAGGCGAGCGGCAGCCCGAACGCAGCCGCCGCCGCGCCGCTCTGGCCGCTGGAGCCGAGCAGCCACACGGTGGGGCCACCGGGGCCGCCAGGCATGGCCCGCACGCCGGCATAGGGGTGGTCGTCATCGGGACCGGGTCGGTTGTGGTCGGCTTCGCCGTCGCCCTGACCGCCCCGGACCGGACCGGCACCGAAGCCGGGGCCGACGAAGGTCACCAGGTCGGCCAGGTGGTTGGCGAAGTACCGGTCGCCGGATGCGCCGCCGCTGGCCAGTAGAGCCGCCTCCGCCGCCGGATCGGCGCCTGCCGCCCGCCCGACTCCGAGGTCGATGCGCCCGGGGTACAGGGTATGGAGCATCCGGAACACCTCGGCCACCTTGAGGGGGCTGTAGTACGGCAACAACACCCCACCCGATCCGACCCGGATGGTGGAGGTGGCCGCCGCCACCGCCGCCACCAGGATCTCGGGTGCGGTACCGGCCAGCGACGGGGTGTTGTGGTGCTCGGCCAACCAGTAGCGGCGATAGCCGAGGCGCTCGGCCGCCCGGGCCAAGGCGAGGGTCTCGGCCACGGCGTCCGCCGGCGTCGAACCGTCGGGCACCGGCGTCTGGTCGAGGACGCTCAGGACCAGTGTCGGCGGGCGGCTCACGTCCCATTGTCGCCCGGGGCGCAGCCGGCGAGCGGCGCCACGAGTCGTCGGCGGCCGAGCGGGGTAGGTATGGGGCGACCAGCCCCGATGACAGGAGGAATCATGGCCAACGTCGCATTCGTGCTCGCTGACGACTTCGAGGATTCGGAGTTCCGGGTTCCCTACGACCGGATCCGTGAGGCCGGCCACCAGACAACGGTGATCGGACTCGAAGCAGGCAAGGAAGTGAAGGGGAAGAAGGGCGACGAGACCTTCACGCCGGAGACGACTGCCGATCAGGTGAGCGCGGCCGACTTCGACGCCCTGGTCATCCCCGGTGGCTACTCGCCCGACAAGCTGCGCACCGACCAGGGCGTGGTGAAGTTCGTCGAGGGGGTCTTCTCGGCCGACAAGCCGGTGGCCGCCATTTGCCATGCTGGAAGCCTGCTGGTCGAAGCCGACACCGTGCGGGGACGGACCGTGACCTCGTGGCCGTCGGTACGCACCGATCTGGTCAACGCCGGGGCCGAGTGGGTCGATCGCGAGGTGGTGGAGGACGGCAACCTCATCACCTCCCGGAAGCCCGACGATCTCGACGCCTTCACCAGCACCATTCTCGCTCGCCTGTAGATCCGTCCCGCCGACCGCCGGCGGTTTGGTGGTACCTGCCCCAGGTCGCTAGCGTCGGGGGATCTTGTCCTTCCAGCGACGTACTCGGCGCGCCCCGATTCGCACCGTGGTCCTGGTGGCGACGCTTCTGGCGTCCCTTATGGTCCAGGTCGTGTCCTCCCAACTGGCGGCCTCCGCCGACCAGGTGGCCGACAAGCGGGCCGAGGCCGAGAAGCTGACCAACGACCTGGCCGACCAGGCCCAGCGGGTCATTGATGCCGATCGCCGTTTCCGCGCCGCTCAAGCTGGCCTGGCCGACGTGCAGGAGTCGCTGCGGCAGGCCGAGGCGGGGGTCCGCACCGCCACCGAACGCCAGGACGCAGCCCGGAGCCGTCTGGCCGGGCAGGCCGTCGACGCCTACACCCACGGGGGCTCGGTGTCGGTGCTGGGAAAGCGCCTCCGGGCCAGCTCCGACCTCGCCGTGTACGACACCTACCTGAGCCTGGTGGCCGGCATGGACCGCTCGGCCGTGGAGGACCTGCGGGGCACCCGCGAGGACCTTCGTGCCCGTCAAGGCGTGCTCACCACCGCTCTGGGGCGGGCCAAGGACGAGACGGCCCGCATCGCCGACCAGAAGGCGTCTCTGCAGGCCGCTGAGGAGGCACAGCAGGTCAACCTGGGCAAGGTCAAGGGCGAAGTGGCCACCCTGGTGGCGGCCGAGCAGGCCCGCCGGCTGGCCCAGGTGGTGGCGGCCCGACCGGCGCCCGCGGCGTCGACGATCGGCATCGCCACTCCCGCCCGGCCCTCGAGCCCCGTCCCGTCAGGGAGCCCGGCGCCGGCGTCGGGTCCGGCCCCGGCCCCGGCGGCGCCGGCCCGCCGGCGCGCTCCCGACGGTGACCCCTTCGCGTGCATACGCCAGCTCGAGTCGGGTGGCAACTACAGCACCCCAGGCGGCGGTGCCTACCAGTTCGAGGACGGCACCTGGCACGCGCTGGGCTACAGCGGCTCCGCTCAGGACTACCCCCCCGACGTCCAGGACGCCGCCGCCCATGAACTCCAGGCCAGCCAGGGCTGGACGCCCTGGTACAACACCGCTCGG
>DATAQC010000004.1:0-3721 GCA_036264885.1 Acidimicrobiales bacterium
GCGGCGCCGAACATCGCAGCTGCCACTGAGCCCCCCTGCGGTGGCTCCTCACCGTCGCGCAGGGCGCGCATCTCGGCCATGCGGGCCCGGTCGGCCCTGATCTGGTCTCGGTAGAACGGGCCCACCTCGACCTCGGTCGTCTCGGCCCACGCCCGGGCGAAACCAACGGGATCGTCGAGATCGGAGCGCACCACGTCACGCAGGCACTGGGCGTGGAGGAGCCCGACGGTCATTCCCCTGCCGGCCGAGGGGTTGGTGCACGCCCAGGCGTCGCCGACGGCGGCGACCCCTGTGGCCACCGGCCGGCCGTCGACCACGAAGCGGTGGTGGCGGTCGAGCACTCCGGCCATGGTGAGCACGTCGGAGATCGGTGCACCGTCGAGCCAGTGGGCGTACAGCGGACAGGCCGCCACCACGGCGGCGAAGCGGTCGGGGTCCCGCAGCCTCTTGAACAGCGGATCCGCCGACGCCGCCCACACCGTCACCGACCAGGTGCCGTTGTCGCCAGGGATGGTCAGCAACGAAAAGGTCCCCAGGTCGGCCACCGGCGGCCCGACCATGGGCGGCGGGTTCGGACCGGTGAAGAACCGGGTGTGGTAGACGAACCCGCAATCCTCGGTGTCGGCCTCGGGCCGCCGCCCCCCGACGGCGTCCAGCAGCCCACTCATCCTGGTCCGCCGGCCCATGGCGTCGACCACCAGGTCGGCGGCGCATCGGTCTCCCTCGCTGGTGACCACGCCGGTGACGTGAGGGACGCCCTCGAGGGCGCCAGGGCCCGCCGTCAACCGGGCCACCTCGACGCCGCGCCGCACCGTCACACCGGGCGTACGCCGGGCGGCGTGAGCCAGGACGGATTCGACGACGGGGCGCCGACCGGTGACGAACCGGAACCTGTCGTCGTCGGGACGTGGCGCGCCGGCCTCGGCGGAGGGCGGCAACAGGTACAACGGGTTCATCGACACGCAACCGGCTTCGACGAGGGCGTCGACCGTGCCGGGCAGCTCCTCGTCGAGGATGGTGCGGAACCGGGGCAGCAGGATATGGGCCTGGTGGAACTGGGCGACGCCGGGACGCTCCCACCCGGCCCAGGCCTGCGATGCGACCTCGGGCGGCATGGCGGCGTCGCGCTCGAGGACGAGCACCTCGTGCCCGTCGCCGGCCAACAGCATGGCCGTGGCCAGGCCGATGACGCTCCCGCCGCACACGAGCACCGAGGCCATGGCCCTAGCTGATCACGTGGCGGGCAGGTCAAGGCCGCAGTTCACGGGAGCGCCACCCGGGTGGGGCGACCGACGGTGTGCGTGGGACGGTGGTCACCCACCGCCCGCCTCACACGCCCCGACGATCGCTCCCTTCCCCCGGCGACTTCCGCCACCCGTGGCACGAAGTCTCGGGTACCCGCCGACCCGGGTCAATAGTGGATCTTCACACCTATCGCGTGAATGACCCCACTGCCGTTGCATCCCGGCGACACGACCTGTCGTCTCTCGGGGACCGGAATCCTCAACCGACTGTCAGGCAGGTGCCGAGCACACAGACCCGGGCCAGGTAGGTCGGGGGCAACGGCGCAGGGCGGGTGAGGACGGGTTCGAGGGCCGATACCGGTGACGCCGGGGGGGCGGCTGCTGGTGCTTCAAGGGCCGAGACGGAGGAGGCGGTGGAAGGGCCAGGCGCCGTGACCCCCGCCACCGGGTTACGAGCAACCGATTCGGTGGAAGCGACGGCGGAAGGGGCCCGCGGTTGAGGCGACCCTTGCGTAGGCAGCACGGCATCCGGCTGCGGCGCCGGCGCGTCCGCCACTGGCTGCGGCGTTGCCGGAGACGGCGCCGCCGCCACCGGAGGCAGATCCGCCCTCGGCGCACGGTTCGCCTCGGTGCGGGGACCGGTCGAGCCGGGAACGGGGGCGACGCCGCGCCGAGGCGGGAGGGTGTTGAAGGCGAGGCCCCAGACCAGGGCGCCCGCGACGAGGGCGACCAGCACCGACAACGCTGCTGCCACTACCGCACGGGGCCGGCGGCACCGTTCGTTCTCCCGGTCGGACACGACCGCCGCGTCCCACTCCTGGAGGAACCGCCCCAGCTGGCGGTGGGCGTCGAGGTGGGCCAGCTCGTCGCGCGGATCGGGCGAGCCGTGCCTGCACGTGGGGCACGTCCAGGTGTTCCGGGTCGAGCCGGGCGCTGTCGAGACGGAAGTCACTGCGACCGTATCGGCAACCCCGGCGCCCGACTTAAGGGGGATTTAGGAAAAGTTTTCCCGGCCGCCGCCGCCCCTACCGGGCGATGAAGTACTTGGCCCGGGGGTGGTGGCAGATGACGGCCGAGGTGGTCTGCTCGGGATGGAACTGGAAGTCGTCGCTGACGGCCACACCGATGCGCTCCACGTCGAGCAACTCGGCCACCTTGGCGTTGTCCTCCAGGTCGGGGCAGGCGGGATAGCCCCACGAGTAGCGCCCGCCCCGGTAGTGCTGGCGCAGCAGCATGTCGACCAGCTTGCCGTCGTCGTCGGCGAAACCCCACTCTTCGCGGATGCGCCGGTGCCAGTACTCGGCCAGCGCCTCGGCCATCTCCACGCCCAGGCCGTGGAGCAGGAGATACTCCTGGTAGCGGTCCTCGGCGAACAGGCGGGCGGTGGCCTCCGAGACCGCTTCACCCATGGTGACCACGTGGAAGGCGGCGTAGTCGACCTCACCGGAGTCGATGGGCCGGAAGAAGTCGGCGATGCACAGGAACGGCTCCTGGCCCTGGCGGGGGAACGAGAACCGAAGCCACTCCGACGTACGGGTGTCGTCTTTCCAGATGACCAGGTCGTTGCCGTCGCCGTTGGCCGCGTAGTAGCCGTAGGCCACCTGGGGCACCAGGGCGCCGCTCTCCTTGGCCTTGGCCAGCTCGTCGCGCAGCGTGGGGCGCATCCGGGCCTTGAAGTCGGCGTCGGACTCGGTCTTGCCGGTGTCGGGGTCCTTGACGGGGCGGAACTGCCACTGGTGACGGAACAGGGCGGTCTCGTTGAGCCACCCGGCGATCTCGTCGATGGGAACGCCCTTCACCACCCGGGAGCCGAGGAACGGCGGCACGAAGATGGTGTTGTCGGTCTCCACCTCGGGCGAGCGGGCGGGGATGCCCTCGCCGCCCCCGGCGGGCGCCACCGAGCGCGAGCGCGACGGCCCGACCCGCCCGGTGAGCTCCCGCCCGAAGTTGGGGTCGTCGGTGCCGGCGCGCTTGAGGTCCATCAGCCGGTCGAGGGTGCGCAGGCCCTCGAAGGCGTCCTTGCCGTAGAACAGGCGCCCGTCGTAGACCTCGCGCAGGTCGCGCTCGACGTAGCGCCGGGTGAGGGCGGCGCCGCCCAGCAACACGGGGATGTCGGCCAGGCCGCGCTGGTTCAGCTCCTCCAGGTTCTCGCGCATGATGAGCGTGCTCTTCACCAGCAGGCCGCTCATGCCGATGGCGTCGGCGCCCACCTCGGTGGCCTTGGCCACCATCTCGTTGACGGCCACCTTGATGCCCAGGTTGTGGACCTCGTAGCCGTTGTTGGTGAGGATGATGTCGACCAGGTTCTTGCCGATGTCGTGGACGTCGCCCTTGACCGTGGCCAGCACCACCCGGCCCTTGCCCCCCTGGTCGGACTTCTCCATGTGGGGCTCGAGGTGGGCGACGGCGGCCTTCATGGCCTCGGCCGACTGCAGCACGAAGGGCAGCTGCATCTCGCCCGAGGCGAACAGGTCGCC
>DATAQC010000050.1:0-8601 GCA_036264885.1 Acidimicrobiales bacterium
GCCGGGCGGGGCCACTTCGGGGCTATCTCGAAGGAATGGCCGCCCTGATGGCGTCGAGGACCTCGGGTACCGATCGGTCGGAGTTGAACCCGGCCGACGCCTTGTGCCCGCCGCCGCCGAAGGTGGTGGCGATGGCGCCGACGTCGACGTCGGACGTGGCCCGCAGCGACACCCGGGTGCCGTCGGGAGCTTCCTTGAGCACGCAGGACACGTCGGCCTCGGAGGTGCGCCGGACCAGGTCGATGAGACCCTCGGTCTCCTCCAGGGCCACGCCGTTGGCGGCCAGGTCGTCGGCGGTGACCCACGTGGCGATGAACCGCCGATTGGCGTCGAGCTCGGCTCGGCCCAGGGCGGCGGCCACCAGGCGGAGGTAGGCCAGGCGGTGCAACTCGAACAGCTGGCGGCTGATCGACGCGATGGGCAACCCGAAGCGGGCCAGCTCGGCGGCCAGCTCGAACACCTCGGAGGTGGTGTTGTCGTACTGGAACCGCCCGGTGTCGCAGACCAGGCCGGTATAGAGGCAGATGGCCGAATCACGGTCGAGGGCCCAGCCCAGGCGCTCGGTCAGGCGGCGCACGATCACCACCGACGCGGCGGCGTCGGGGTCGATGAGGTCGATGGTGCCGTACCCGTCGTTGGTGGCGTGATGGTCGATCACGATGAGCGTCTTGGCCGCCTTGGCCGCCGCAGCCAGACCACCCAACCTGTCGAGGGAGCCGCAATCGAAGGTGATCATCACCTCGGGGTGGGCCGGGAACCGGCTCGGTTCGATGGCCAGGTCGAGGCCGGGGATGAACGAGTAGT
The DNA here is from genome assembly GCA_036264885.1 of Acidimicrobiales bacterium. Lineage (GTDB taxonomy): Bacteria > Actinomycetota > Acidimicrobiia > Acidimicrobiales > AC-14 > DATAQC01. Next base: position 805 of record DATAQC010000050.1, read on the forward strand.
GGGCTCCGGCCACGAACGGCTCAGGCCAGGAGGCGACCGACGGCACCCCGGAGGCCAGGGCAAGACGGTGGAGGGCCAGCATCGAGCCCAGGGCGTCACCGTCGGGGGTGATGTGGCAGGCCAGGGCCAGCGATCCCGCAGACGAGATGGCCGCCACCGCCCGGTCCATAGGAGAGGGCTCGTTGCCGGCGAGAGCAGTTCCGGACGATCCGGTTCCGGATGGTCTCGTCGCCACCACCTCAGCCGCCCGCCCCAGGTCGGTCAGCTTGGTCACGTTGGGTCCCCTCCTGGCTCTGCAGGCCACGGATGACCTCCTCCACTCTAGTACCTACGGCTATAGCGGGGTCAGGCTGAAAGGTGAGCTCCGGCGTGCGCTTCAACCTGAGTTGGCGACCAACCGCTTTTTGCAGGCGAACTCTGTGCTCGCCCAGCACCCCAACCACGTCGGTGGGGTGGGTCGGGTCCGCGGCCGAGAGCCCCGACAGGGCGGAGAACCACACCAGCGCCCGCCGGAAGTCGGGGTCGACCCGCACGCCGGTGATGGTGACGAGCTGCAGGCGGTCGTCGTCGATGAGCGCCAGCTCCTCGGCCACCACCTCCCGCAGCGCCTCGTTGACCCGGTCGACGCGGGACCATCCCTTGGTGGACATGGCGCGTGTCTAGTCCTCCTGGTCCCAGGTCGACCACCTGGTGGTGAAACCGCACACCTCGACGTCGGGCCGGCTCCAGACCCACCGCTCCACCGCCTCCACCACATCGCTGACGTGGGCCGGCGAATCGGACACGACGGCGGCGCCGATCAGCGCCCGTTGCCACTTGTCGTGATAGCCCACCTCGGCCACCGTCAGCGAGAAGCGCTGGCGTAGCCCTTCGACGATCGGCCTCACCGAGGCCCGCCGTTGCTTCAGGGAGCGGCTGTGGGGGATGTGCAGCTCGAAGCGGACGACGGCTACGTGCACCGGGGTAACGCTACGTGCGGGGGATCTCCCGCTCCTCGTAGGTCTCGATGATGTCGCCCTGCTTCAGGTCCTGGAAGTCGGACAGGCCGATGCCGCACTCGAAGCCGGTGGCCACCTCGCGCACATCGTCTTTGAAGCGCTTCAACGAGGTGATGGTGCCCGTCCAGATGACGACACCCTCACGCAGGAACCGCACCTTGGAGCCACGGGTGATGACCCCGTGGCGCACCTGGCAGCCGGCGACCCCGCCGATCCGGGGCACCCGGAACACCTCGCGCACCTCGGCCTCACCGGTGACGACCTCTTCGAACTCGGGGGCGAGCAGGCCGACCATGGCCTTCTCCACGTCCTCGAGCACCTGGTAGATGATCTGGTAGGTGCGGATGTCGACGTCGGCCGTCTCCGCCAGCTCCCGTGCCTTGCGGTCGGGGCGGACGTTGAAGCCGAAGATGGTGGCGTTGGACGCCGAAGCCAGCTGCACGTCGTTCTCGGTGATGCCGCCCACCGCCCGGTGGACGAACGACAGGCGTACCTCGTCACGCTCCAGCTTGCGCAGGCTCTCGGTGAGGGCCTCGAGGGAGCCGTGCACGTCGGCCTTGACGATGAGGTTCAGCGTGGCTGTCTCGCCCCGCTGGATCTGCTCGAAGATGTCCTCGAGGCGCACGCCGGTGACGCCGATGCCCGTGGCCGCCAGCGGGCGCAGGTCGCGTGAACGGAACCGCTGGGCCCGCAGCTCGGCCACGATACGAGCCGTCTTGTCGTCGGGCGCCACCCGGAAGTCGTCGCCGGCACTGGGCACGATGTCGAGGCCGAGCACCTGCACGGGCGTCGACGGAAGGGCCTCTTTGATGGGGTCGCCCTTGTCGTCGATGAGTGCCCTGACCCGACCCCAGGCGGCGCCGGCGACGATGGGGTCTCCGACCCGCAAGGTGCCGCGCTGCACGAGCACGGTGGCCACCGGGCCCCGACCCACGTCGAGGTTGGCCTCGAGCACGACGCCCTGGGCGCGGGCCTCGGGGTTGGCCACCAGCTCCTCGACGTCGGCGACGACCAGCAGCTGGGCCAGCAGGTCGTCGACGCCCAGGTTCTGCAGGGCGGAGACCTCGACCATGATCGTGTCGCCACCCCACTCCTCGGGCACCAGGCCGTGGTCGGAGAGCTGCTGGCGCACGCGGACGGGGTCGGCGTTGTCGCGGTCGATCTTGTTGATGGCCACCACGATGGGCACGTCGGCCGCCTTGGCGTGGTTGATGGCCTCGACGGTCTGGGGCATGACCCCGTCGTCGGCCGCCACCAGCAGCACCACGATGTCGGTGGCGTCGGCCCCCCGGGCCCGCATGGCGGTAAAGGCCTCGTGACCCGGTGTGTCGAGGAAGGTGATGAGGCGCCCGTCCTTCTCGGTCTGGTAGGCGCCGATGTGCTGGGTGATCCCGCCGGCCTCGCCGGCGACCACGTTGGCCTCGCGGATGCGGTCGAGCAGCAGCGTCTTGCCGTGGTCGACGTGGCCCATGACGGTGATGACCGGAGGCCGGGGGCGCAGGTCGTCATCGTCGTCGACGGCCTCGCCGAGCATGGCCTGGAGCTCGACCTCCTGCTCCTGTCCAGGCTCGACCAGCAGGACCTCGGCGCCCACCTCGGCGGCGAACAGCTCGATGTGGTCGTCGGTGAGCGACTGGGTCGCCGTGACCATCTCACCTGCCTGGAGCAGGTAGCGGACGACATCGGCGGCGGTGCGGTTGAGCTTGGGACCGAGGTCCTGGGCGCTGGCGCCACGCTCGATGACTACCTCGCCCTCGGGGACGGGCGCATCGGAGCGGCTGTAGGTCGTCGCCTCGGTGGGGGTCAGCTCCTCGAAGCTGCGGCGACGGCGCCGGCGACGCTGGGGGCGCGGCCTCTGGCCGGGCCCTCCCCGACCGGCGAACCCGCCGCCCGGGCCACCGCGGCCGGGAGGGCCGCCGCCGGGGCGACCGAAGCCACCGCCGGGGCCTCCTCCGGGGCCGCCGCCGGGACGGCCGCCGGGAGCACCGCCGGGCCGGGCACCGGGGGCACCGCCGGGGCGACCGGCGCCGAGAGGCCGGCCGGGGGCACCGCCGGGGCGAGGCGAGCCGCCGGGGCGAGCACCAGGAGCGCCGCTGGGACGCGGGGCACCGCCGGGACGCGATCCGGGACCGCCGCCGGGACGGCCTGCGCCACCCGGGCCGGAGCCGCCGGGGGTACGGGGGAAGCCGGGGGGCGGGGGTATGGGCTTGCCGCTGACCGAGCGCGGGCCGGTGGGAGGAGGGGGAACGGGCTTGCCGCTGAGCGACCGGGGCTGGCCCGGCGGCGGAGCGGCGGACTGGGGGCCGGGAGCCGGGCGGGAACCGCCGGGCGGCGTGGTCGCGCCCGGCGACGCAGGGCCGGCCTCGGAGATGCCCGGAGTGGTGGCCGCCGGCGGCGCGGGTCGCACCGCCGGCGAGTGAGGAGCCGGGGCGCGGGTGGGCATGGGCGGGCGGGTCGGCATCGGCGGGCGGGCCGGAGCAGGGGCCTCGGCGGCGGCGGCGACGGCCTCACCCGGCTCGGCGGGGCGGCCGGCGGCGGGCGACGACATGGGAGGGGGCGTCGATGGACGGGGAGGGGTCGAGGGAAGCGTTGCCGCCGCGGGGCGGCTGCCCGGGAAGTCGGGCTGCTCGCTGGCGGGGCGGCTCGTGACCAGCCGGTGACCACTGTCGGACCGCCCACCAACGGGCGCCGCCGGCCCGCCACCCGGAGGCGGGGCGCTGGCCACGGCGGCTGGTGCGTCGGCTCCACGGCCCGGCGTCGCCGGCTTGGCCGACGGCTCCTCGGGCTGCACGTCACGCTTGAGGCCCTCGCGCTCGGCCTTGCGTCGGACGCGGTCAGCCTGGGCGTCCTCGATGCTCGAGGAGTGGCTCTTCACGCCGATCCCGAGGACGATGCAGAGATCGAGCGTTTCCTTGTTGGTGAGCCCAAGCTCTCGTGCCAGCTCGTAGACCCGGATCCTCGCTGCCAATGTCCTCCTGCGTCCTTTCTTCGGGTGGGGCCCCAATGCCCACCCTCTGTACGGAACCTGCCTGCTGATGCCCTCCACGCTGTCGTGCCAGTGTGTCGGTTCTGCCGTGCCGGGAATCAGGACCCAGCCGGTTCCTCCTCTATCCTCCCACGCCCGGCCAGCATGTCTCGAAGGACAGCCGTCGACGCGCCGGAAATCTCGGTCCGCAGGGCACGGGCGAAGGCCCGACGGCGTTCGGCGGCGTCGATGCAGCCCGGCGAATCGGCGCACAACCACGCGCCCCGACCGGCGAGCTTGCGCCCCACCGCCAACCGGCCTCCGGGAGCGACCACGACTCGGACGAGGCGGTCGGGAGAGGTGACTCTCCGGCAGCCCACACAAGTCCGTCGTGGGCCGGGCCGGGCCGTCGGGGTCGACGTTGGGTCGGCGTTCGCAGCTATGCGGAGCCGTCCCCTCCGGCGGCCACCGGCGGGGCGCCGTCGTCGAGTACGGCGCCCATGTCAGTGCCGGGCTCCGCTGGTGCGGCGGGCTCCGCCGGTGCGGCGGGCTCGGCCGGTGCGGCGGGCTCCGCCGGTGCGGCGGGCTCGGACTCAGGGGCGGGCGGTGCCGCTGGGTCAGCCGGGGGGGGCGGCACCACTGCGCCTGCCGGGGCAGGGATGGGCGGCGAGCCATCGGGCTCGTCGTCGCCCTTCGACCACTGGACGGCGGAGACGGCCTGGCCGCCCTCGGCCGGTTGCCAGACCATCTCACCAGCTTCGTCGGTGACCCACTCGCCTTGGGCCCACTCCTCGCCGGCATAACCGGCCTCTTCCTCGGCGTGCTGGGTCTCGCTCTTGATGTCGACCCGCCACCCGGTGAGGCGGGCGGCCAGGCGGGCGTTCTGGCCCTCCTTGCCGATCGCCAGCGACAGCTGGTAGTCGGGCACGATGACCTCGGCGGTGCCCGTCTCCTCGTCGATGCGGACCTGGCTGACACGGGCCGGCGACAGCGCCTTCATCACGAAGTCCTGCGAGTCCTCGGAGAACGGGACGATGTCGACCTTCTCACCCCGCAACTCGTTGACCACCATGCGCACCCGGGCACCGCGAGCGCCCACGCAGGCGCCGACCGGGTCGACGTTGGAATCGTTGGACCACACCGCGATCTTGGTGCGGTGCCCGGGCTCACGAGCCACCGCCTTGAGCTCGACGACACCGTCGCTGATCTCGGGGACCTCGAGCTCGAAGAGGCGCTTGATGAGCCCCGGGTGGGTGCGGCTGACCACGATCTGGGGGCCCTTGGAGGTCTTCCGCACCTCGACGATGTAGGCCTTGAGCCTGGCGCCGTGCTCGTAGCGCTCATAGGGCACTTGCTCGGCCTGAGGCAGCAGGGCCTCGACCCGACCGAGGTCGAGAAGGGTGTAGCGCTGGTCGTTCTGCTGGATGATCCCGGTGACGATCTCGCCCTCGCGCCCGGCGTAGTCCTCGTACTTCATCTCCCGCTCGGCCTCACGGATGCGTTGCAGGATCACCTGCTTGGCCGTCTGGGCGGCGATGCGGCCGAAGTCGTCGGGGGTGTCCTCCCACTCGCGGGTGACGTTGCCGTCTTCATCGAGGTCCTGGGCGTAGACGTGCATCTCGCCGGTGTCGGGGTCGATGGTGACGAAGGCTTCCTCGGCGGCGTTGGGCATGCGCTTGTAGGCCGACACCAAGGCGTTGGCCAGGGCCTCGAGGAGCGTGTCGATGGACACACCCTTCTCCCGTTCGATGACCTGAAGAGCCTCCATGAGCTCGAAGTTGGCGCTCATGGATGCCTCCTGGGCACCAGAGGCGCCGTGCGCTCGAAGTTGGCGCTCATGATGAGGCCTCCGCGTTGTGGTGGACCCCGGGCTTTGCCTTGGGCTTGGCCTTTGACTTGGTTCTCGTGTTGGCCTTCGACTTGCCGGGGCGGGGACTGGGCCCCCAGACGAACACGGTTCGGGCCCGTTCGATCTCGGCGTAGGACAGCCGTCGACCGTCGACCACGACACCGTCGTCGTCGGCGTCGTTGAGGACGCCTTGGAGGCGACGGTCGCCCTCGGTACCGGCGACGGTGCGCACGGCCACCGTGGTGCCCACGAACCGCCGGAAGTGCTCGGTGGTGCGCAGGGTGCGCTCGATGCCGGGGCTGGAGACCTCCAGCACGTAGCGACCGGGCACCATGTCGTCGTGGCGGTCGAGCTCGTCGGACACCAGCCGGGTGGCCAGGCTGATGGCGTCGAGGTCGATGCCCTCGGGGCGGTCGATGCTCACCCGCAGGATGTCGGACCGTTGCTCCACATCGACCACTTCAAGGCCCTGGATGGCCAGAGTGGGCTCGATCAGATCGCGCACGCGATCGCTCACACTCACCTCTGGCACCTCCTTCCTGGGTTCCTCGCGTCCGGCATACAAAAGCGTGGGCCTACCGCCCACGCTGTGGTCACCAACCTGTTCGAACTCCTGGATCGGGGGCAGTATACCGGCCCGCCGTAGGGCTCGACCGGCATGGGGGACCAGCTGGGCCTTACCGCCGGTAGGAGATGACGCGAAATGACTCGGCGTACGCGTACCCGTGAGGCTTGCCCACCTCGGCCAGGCGCGGGCCCATGAAGGCGGCCACGTCCCATTCGCCGACCTGGCTGACGTGGGCGCGCAGGGCGGTGATCTTGCGCTCGAAGCTGGTCGTGATGTCCACGACCTGGGGCCCGCCGGCCGGCCCGGCAAGCCACGTCTCCTCCAGCTCCCGCCATGGTGGGAGGCCCTCGTCGACCTGCAGGTCGGGGAAGATTGCGGCCGTGGTGCCTCCCGTCATGGTGACGTCGAGCACGGCCTCGGACACCACCCGGTGGTCGGGATGGTTCACGAACCGGTCGGTGGGCAGGATCTCGGGAGTGCCGACCACCAGACGGTGGGGCCGGTGGCGGCGAAACTGGCGGGACAGGTCGCGCCGCAGGCCGAGCCAGTCGGCGGTGGCCACCTCGCTGTCCATGTAGCCGAGGAAGGTGACGTCGATGACGCCCACCGCCCCGGCCGCCTCCCGGGACTCGGCCTCCCGCACCCGCCCGAAGGCCTCGGGGTCCGAGGTGGCGTCCTGCACGCCCTTCTGGCCGGACGTGACGATCACATAGCGCACGTCCCATCCCTCGTCGACCCAGGTGGCGACGGTGCCCGCACACCCGAACTCGATGTCGTCGGGATGGGCGCCGACGACGAGGGCCCGCCGCCGCTCGTCGTTCGGGATGTCGGCGATCTGGGACATGGTTGCCGAGGGTAGCTCGGCCCGAGTCACCCGCCGGGCTGGGGGTCTCCCGTAAGATCTGGGTTTCCCGTCAGATCCTTGTGGATCAGCTCGACCCGCTGCTCGACGGCGTTGGGGTCGTCGCCCTGGAGGTCGAGAAGCTCGCGGCGGGTCCGCTCGGCCTCCTCGGCGGCGCCCACGTCGGCGGCGGCCAGACGGGCCTCGAAGCCCTCGGCCACCAGGCGCTCGGCCTCTTCCACCAGGGCGGTGACCATGTCGGCCTCGGGCACCACTCGCACCACCTGGCCCCGCACGAACAGGTGGCCCTTGCCTCGACCGGCGGCGATGCCGAGATCGGCGCTGCGGGCCTCGCCGGGACCGTTGACCACACATCCCATGACCGCCACCTGGATGGGCAGGTTGCGCTCCTCGAGAGCGGCCTGGGCTTGTTTGGCCACCGCGATCACGTCGACGTCGGCCCGCCCGCACGACGGACAGGCGATGAGGTCGAGGCCCTTGCGCTCACGCAGCCCGAGGGCCTCGAGCAGCTGGCGCCCGGCCCTGGCCTCCTCCACCGGGTCGGCGGTGAGCGAG
>DATAQC010000031.1:0-14067 GCA_036264885.1 Acidimicrobiales bacterium
CCACAGGCCGAGCACGTCTTGGAGCTGGGGTACCAGCGGTCGGCCACCACCAGGGTGGCGCCGTACCAGGTGGCCTTGTAGGCGAGCTGGCGGCGCAACTCGCCGGGGGAGGCATCGAGGATGGCCCGGTTCAGCCCCGCCGCCCGCCGCCCGCAGCCCTTGGCCGAGGCGGTCATGCCGGCCACTTTCAGGTCCTCGACGACGATGGTGCCGTAGGTGGTGGCCAGCCGGGTGGTCAGCTTATGCAGCCCGTCGGCACGGGCGGCGGCCGCCTTGGCGTGCGTGGTGGCCAGGGCGGCTTTGGACCGCCGCCAGCGCTTGGAGGGGCTCCGGCCCTTGGTGGGTCCCCGGCGCCGGGCGCACCGGCGCCCGAGGCGGGCCATGCGTCGGGCGTAGCGGGACAGGTGGCGGGGATTGGCCACCACCTCGCCGGTGGAAACCACGGCCAACGAGCGCACCCCGACGTCGACGCCGACGATTGTCTCCGGCTGCGCCGGCGTGGCCTCAGGCCGCTCGGTCTGGCAGCCGAAGCTCACGTACCAGCGCCCGGCGCGCTCGGCGACGGTGGTCGACAGGATGCGGGCGGTCCCCGCCTCGAGTGCGGCGCTGAGGGTGGTGGTCTGCTCCTTGGTGCGCACGACGCCGATGCGGGGCAGGCGCACGTGGCGGTGGTCGATCACCCCGAAGCTGCCGGTGGTGATGCGGAAGCTCCGGCGCGAGCCGCGGCGGTGGAACCGGGGGAAACCGACCCGGCGTCCCCGGCGCTGGCCCGAGCGGGAGTCGAAGAAGCCGGCCAGGGCCCGGGCCAGGGCGTCGAGGCCCGAGCTGTAGGCCTCCTTGGAGTTCTGCGCCCACCACGGGGCCACCTCGGCCTTCGCCGCGTTCCACCGCCGTCGCAGGGCCGGCAGGGTCCAGGGGACGGGGCCGGCCACCTCGTCGGCCCACGCCTTGGCCTCGGTGGCGGTGGCTCCCTGGCGCAGGGCCAGGGCGCTCAGGGCCCGGTGGGCGGCCAGGGCCTCGACGACGGTGGCTAGGCCCCAGTTGTAGGCGATGCGGGCCGCGCCGGCGTGGGAGGCCAGCGCCGAGCGGACGACATCGCTTGGGTCCAGCTCGAAGCGGAAGGCCTGATGGACCAGCACCTAGGCCGCCGCCTGGGTACCGGTGGCCACCAGCGCGGCCTGGGCCCGGCGTCGGGCCGAGCGCCGTCCGTAGAGACGGGCGCAGAAGCTGGTGAGCACCTCCACCATGTCGCGCACCAGGTCGTCGGCCAATTCCGCCTTCTCGACCACCACCAGCCGCCGGCCCTGGGCGGCCAGGGCGGCCTCCAGGTACTCGACGCCCAAGCGAGCCAGGCGGTCCCGGTGTTCGACCACGATGACGCCCACGCCGGGGTCCCGCAGAAGCGAGAGGAGCTTGGCGCCATGGCCGTTGAACCCGGAGCCGACCTCGGCCACGACCCGGGTGGGAGCCAAGCCGCGCCCGGTGGCCGCCGCCGTGAGCCGGGCGATCTGCCGGTCGAGGTGGCCTCGCTGGTCGCCGAACGACAACCGGGCGTAGATCGCCACACCGGCCGGAGATGGGCCGGCCTGCTCGACCAGGATCGTGCCCGTCGCCAGCTGCCGAGCGGGTACCGGCAGCACGCCGGCGTGGAACCAACGGGTCGCGCTCTGGCGGCTCACGCCGTTCGCCCTGGCCCATTCGGACAGCTTCACGGGCTCAATCATGACCGGGGGGTATGACAGTCATGGTCGAACGAGACAGAAGCACGCGATTTCGGCAACTGTTGGTCACCCTTCCCCGAGTATCCCGGCCGCCGCGGGAGTGTAGCCGGGCCCACTCCAGGCGGATCTTGTACGATTGGTGCCGTACAACGCTGGAGGAACGACATGGGACACGCTGTGGTCGGGATCGGAGGCGACGAGCGGACTCCCCTGTTCCACCCGGCGACGGAGGACATCGTCCTCACCGATGTCCTCCATGCCCTGAGCGACCCGATCCGCCTCGAGATGGTGCGCCAGCTCGACGAGTGCGCGGCAGAGAGGGCGTGCGGCACGTTCGACCTGCCCGTGGCCAAGTCGACGGCCACCTATCACTGGCGGGTGCTTCGGGAGTGCGGCGTGGTGCAGGCCCGAGAGGCGGGGACGAGGAAGTTCCACCGGCTCCGGCGGGCCGACCTCGAGGCTCGGTTCCCCGGCCTGCTCGACTCGGTGCTGGCCCACACCGGGTGACCGCCCGCTGCTTGTCGACCCGGGCCGAAAATCGGTTGTTTGAACTTCATCGAACTGCTATGTTCGACATATGGCGAACATCGACCCCGGAGACGACCCGCCCCGCCTGAGCACCGACGACGGCGCCGACTCCCGCCGCTGGCTGGCGCTGGCGGTGCTGTGCCTGAGCCTGGTGCTCATCACCGTGGACAACACGGTGTTGAACGTCGCTCTTCCGACCCTGGTGCGCGACCTGCACGCGTCCAACTCGCAGTTGCAGTGGATCGTCGACAGCTACCAGTTGGTGTTCGCCGGCCTCCTGTTCAGCGCCGGCTCCATGGCCGATCGCTACGGCCGCAAGGGAATGCTCTCGCTGGGGCTGGCGGTCTTCGGTCTCGGGACAGCGGCGTCAGCGGTCGCCGGGAGCGCCAACGTCCTCATCGTCACCCGGGCCTTCATGGGCATCGGGGGCGCCATGATCATGCCCTCGACGCTGTCCATCCTGGGGGCGATCTTCCCCGACGCGTCGGAGCGGACCCGCGCCATCGCCATCTGGGCGGCCATGGGAGCCGTCGGGGTCGCCGTCGGCCCCGTGCTCGGCGGGCTGTTGCTGGCCCACTTCGGCTGGGGGTCGATCTTCGCCGTCAACATCCCCCTGGTCGTCGCCGCCCTCGTCGGTGGCCACCTGCTGCTGCCCCGTTCCAAGGACCCGTCGCCCGGCCGCCTCGACCCAGTCGGCGCCCTGCTGTCGATCCTTACCTTGATCGCCCTGGTCTTCGCCGTGATCGAAGGGCCCGACCGTGGATGGTCCAGCGCCACCGTGCTGGGGGCCGCCGGTGTGGCTGTCATGGCACTGGGTGCGTTCATCGCCTGGGAGTCGCGGCATCCCGACCCCATGCTCGACCTACAGCTGTTCCGAGACCGTCGGTTCACCGTCGGCGCCTTGACCTTGATGTTGTTGTACTTCGGGGCCCTGGGCACGTACTTCCTCTACACCCAGCACCTCCAGTTCGTCCTCGGCTACAGCGCCTTGCAGGCGGGCGTCTACTCCGTCCCCTTCGCCGTGGTGGTCGTCTTCTGCTCCCTGCAGACACCCCGGATCGTGGAACGGTTCGGGACCGGACGGGTGGCGGGAACCGGACTGCTGATCCTCGCCGCAGGGGCGATGCTGCGGGCCACCGCCGACGCCCACACCGGCTACGCCCTGCTGCTGGTGTCGCTGGTGATCACCGCCTTCGGCGTGGGAACCACCATCGCCCCGTCCACCGCGTCGATCATGACGGCGTTGCCGCCGGCCAAGTCGGGGGTGGGCTCGGCCATGAACGACGCCAGCCGCCAGGTGGGTGCGGCAGCCGGGGTGGCCGTGCTGGGCAGCATCTGGGCGTCCAGCTATCACCACGTCCTTTCGGGTGCGACGTTGCGAACGCAGGTCCCGGCTGCCGCCCTGCGGGCCAGCCGCACCTCGGTCGGCGCCGCCCTGGCGTCGGCTCGGCCCCTGCCCGTCGGTCCACGGGGCGACCTGGTGGCGGCCACCAAGGCCGCCTTCGTGCACGGCTCCAACGTGGCCAACGTGGTGGCTGCCGTCGTTGCCGTGGCCGGAGCCATGCTCGCCTTCCGCTACCTTCCGGCGCCCCCACGAACGGCGGACGAGTCCGACGAGGTCGTCGACCTGGTACCGCTTCCCGCCGCTTCGTCGCAGGCGACATAGGTAGGCTGACCCTCCGCCGTCCCGAACGGTGGAGGCCAGAGAGGGGTCGTACATGGATCTCGTGGGCATCGACATCGGAGGGACGGGCATCAAGGGGGCGCCCGCCGACGTCGGGCGGGGAACGCTGACCGCCGACCGGGTGCGCATACCCACGCCGCATCCCGCCACCCCCGACGCGGTGGCTGAGGTGGTGGCCCAGGTGGCGTCCAAGTTCGACACGAACGGCGTGGTGGGGGCGACCTTTCCCGCCGTCATCCAGGGCGGTGTGGCTCGCACCGCCGCCAACGTCGACAAGTCCTGGATCGGTGAGAACGTGGCCGCCCGCCTGGGTGCGGCGAGTGGGCGCACCTTCGTCGTGCTCAACGACGCCGACGCCGCCGGGCTGGCCGAGGTTCGATTCGGAGCCGGCGCCGGGCGCAGTGGCGTAATCATCGTGATCACCCTCGGCACCGGTATCGGCTCGGCCCTGTTCATCGACGGCACCCTCGTGCCCAACACCGAGCTCGGTCATCTCCAGTTCCACAAGGGCGACGCCGAGCAGTACGCCGCCGACTCGGTACGGGAGCGCAAGGACATGTCGTGGAAGAAGTGGGGCAAGCGGGTCGGTGCCTACCTCGGCTACGTCGAGAAGCTGTTCTCTCCCGACCTGTTCATCATCGGCGGCGGGGTGAGCAAGAAATCGGACCGCTACTTCAAGTACTTCGAGACAACGACCGAGGTCGTCGCCGCCCAGCTGCTCAACGAGGCGGGCATCGTGGGCGCCGCCCTGGCGGCGGCCGGCACCCAGGTTCCCTCCACCGTCGGGTAGCCGGCGGGACTCGGCCGTGGCCGACCTCGTGGTGGACGGTACGAACCTGGTCCTACGCCTCAGCCGCATCGAGAAGGTCGGAGCGCTCCATGGCGACGTGCGTGTCCCTCTGAGCGCGGTGAGCGGAGTGCGAGCCACCGCCACGCCCTACGAGGAGCTGCGGGGGCTGATCCGGTGCCCCGGAACAGGCTGGCCCCGGCTCATCGCCCTCGGCACCTACCGCTGGCCGGGCACCAAGGCCTTCGCCGCCGTCTACCGCGACAAGCCGGGGGTCGTCGTCGATCTCACCGGCGTCCACTTCCAGCGCCTGGTCGTCTCCACTGCCGATGCCGACGACGTCGTCGGGCGACTGATGGCTGTCTGAACAACCAGCACCGACCACCGAGGAGGAATCGCACATGACCGAGAGCAGCCCCCCCGCCCTGGAGACGGCACTGGCCTACCACCGGGCGTGGACGAGTCACGACTTCGAGCTGGCCATGACCTACATCGCCGACGACATCGTCTGTCGGGCACCGGCGGGACGGCTGGAGGGAAGTGAGGCCTTCCGGGCTTTCATGGGCCCGTTCGCGCAGATCCTAGTCAGTTCGACCCTGCTGGCTGCCTTCGGTGACGACAAGACGGCAGTGCTGATGTACGACACCGAGACCGTGCCCGTCAAGGATGCGCCCGGCGCGGAATGTCTCACGGTCAGCGACGGCAGGATCAGTCACATGACGATCGTGTTCGATCGCACCCCGTTCGACGCCGCCCGGCGGGCGGCGGCGCCCTGACGCCAGTTCGAGGTCGGCCGGCCGCCGACCGTCCGTCCACCGTCGGGTAGCCCCATGAGCTTTCTGTGGCTCGAGCCGACCGCCCGGTGTTCGCCTTTCAGGGGCGGAGATCAGCCGGGTCTACGAAGAGAGGGAAAGGCTTGTCGACCGAGAGGCGCTGTCCCGGTCGAGCTGATCCGGACTCGGCGTAGTGGCCCTGGTCCAGGCTGTAGGCGGTGATAGCAGGGCCGTCCTCTAGTTCGACACGCCAGAACGAGGCGATGCCCGCTCGTGCGTAGACCGCGGGCTTGGTGAGACGGTCAGTTGTGCGAGAGCCCGGCGAGACGATCTCCACCACGAGGGTGACCGCCGCGGAATCGAGGATGCCGGAACCGTTTGCCACCACGACGTCGCGTGTCGCGACGACAACGTCAGGGATGAACACCGTGTTGTCCGGCAGGCGGACGCCCATGGTCTCGACGACTGCCAGGCCGGGAGGCGTGGCGTCGTCCAGCACACCCGCGAGCCTGAGGCTCACGAGTTGATGGGCGCCGCTCGGCGGAGGGCCCACGAGGAGGGTCCCCTCCAACAGCTCGTAGCGTTGGAGGTCGTCGGGCAGACCAACGAGGTCCTCCTCGCTCCAGGGACCAATATGGGCGCCAACGACCATTGCCACGACCCCAGCATGCCACCAGGCTCTCTCGACGATCGTATTCGATCGCACCCGTTTGACGCCGCCGGCCGACGACGTCGCTTGGTCAGGGGCCTTCGGGCTCGCCCGAGGGATAGCCGGGCTCCTGCCCGCGACGACCCTCCTGGACGGCGCCGATCATCGAGATCACCATGACCAGGAGGCCGGGCAGCGCCAGCCATATCCCGAAGACCAGCCCGAGGGCGCCGAGGGATGCGCCTCCGGCAAAGGCCAGGGGCCACACGCTCGACTCCGGGAACGAACCGATGCGCCCGGCGCCCTCGGCGATGGTGGCGTCATCGCGGTCCTCCAGGCGGGGCGGGTGGCGCCGGGAGATCCAGATGAGCCAGGCGCCGGGGATGGCACCGAGGCCGATGGTGGTGGCCAGGAGCACGCTGCCGGCGTCCTCGTAGCTCAAGAACCAGTACAACCCCGCAATCACCGCGAAGAAGGCGGCGACGCCGGCGAAGATGGATCCCTCGATCTTCATGGGCTACGCACCTCCTCGGCCTGGCCCCTCTCCGGGGCACCATTCCCCTGGCCCCTCTCCGGGGCACCATGGCGCACGTCCCACACCGGGCGGTCGGAGCGGATCGGAGGCAGCGACGTGAAGTTGTGGGTCACCGGCGGCGACGACGTCCACCACTCGAGGGTGTGGCCGCCCCAGGGGTCGTCACCCGCGACCACGGGCTTGCGCCACGAGATCCACATGTTGATGATGAACACCAGCGTGGAGACGCCGATCAGGAACGAGCCGATGGTCGACAGCAGGTTCAGGAACGTCAGGTGCTCGCCGGCGCCGTAGGTCTGGATCCGGCGGGGCATGCCTCGCTCGCCGAGGATGTGCTGGGGGAAGAAGGTGAGGTTGAAGCCGATGAACAGGATCCAGAAGTGCAGCTTCCCCCAGCCCTCCCGCATCATGCGCCCCGTCATCTTGGGGTACCAGAAGTAGGCGGCGGAGAACCCGGCGAAGACGGCGCTGCCGAACAGGACGTAGTGCATGTGGGCGACGACGAAGTAGGTGTCGTGGACCTGGAAGTCGATGGGCGGGGAGGCCAGCAACACCCCCGAGAGGCCGCCCAGGAGGAAGACCACCATGAACCCCAGCGAGAACAGCATGGGTGTGGGGAACGAGATCTTGCCCCCCCACATGGTGCCGATCCAGTTGAAGAACTTGACCCCGGTGGGGACGGCGATGAGGAACGACATGGCGGAGAAGTAGGGCAACAGCACGGCGCCGGTGGTGAACATGTGATGGGCCCACACGCCGACGGAGAGCCCGGCGATGGCCAGGGTGGCGAACACGATGCCCGTGTACCCGAAGATGGGGCGGCGCGAGAACACGGGTAAGACCTGGGTCACCACCCCGAAGAACGGCAACACGATGATGTACACCTCGGGATGGCCGAAGAACCAGAAGAGGTGTTGCCACAGGATGGGCACCCCGCCCCGACTCACGTCGAAGATGCGCATGCCGAAGTGGCGGTCACAGAACAACAGGGCCAGGGCGGCGGTGAGCACCGGGAACGCCATCAGAGCCAGCACCGACGTCACCAGCATGTTCCAGGTGAAGATCGGCATCCGGAACATGGTCATGCCCGGCGCCCGTAGGCAGAACACTGTCGTCACGATGTTGACGGCGGTGGCGATGGTGGCCAGGCCGGTGAGGGCGAGGCCGACGATCCACAGGTCGGCGCCCGCCCCGGGTGAGTGCACGGCCTCGGAGAGGGGGGCGTAGGACACCCATCCGAACGAGGCGGCGCCACCCGAGGTCAAAAAGCCGGAGACCACGATGATGCCGCCGCCCAGGAACAGCCAGTAGGACAAGGCGTTGAGGCGGGGGAACGCCATGTCGGGGGCGCCGATGTGGAGTGGCACGAAGTAGTTGGCCAGCCCGAAGCCGAAGGGTGTGGCGAACAGGTACATCATGATCGTGCCGTGCATGGTGAAGACCTGGTTGTAGTTCTGCTGGTCGAGCAGGGTGTTGTTGGGCTGGGCCAACTGCGTGCGCAGCAACAGGGCGAGGACGCCTCCCAGGCAGAAGAAGACGAAGGCGGTGATCATGTAGCTCTTGCCGATGACCTTGTGGTCGGTGGTGGTGAACCACTTGAGCAGACCGGTGGCCTCGGGGTGTTCGGGCGGCTCGGCTTCGGGAGCGGCCTCCCTGTCCTCGACGAGCGTCATGGGTTCACCTGCATCATGAAGTCCCCTTGGCTTGCTGATCGGAAAGCCAGCGCCCGTAGTCGGCACGGCTGAGCACGGACACGTTGAAGAGCATGTCGGCATGGCGCAGCCCGCAGAACACCGAGCAGTGGCCGAGGAAGGTCCCGGTACGCACGGGGTGGAAGTCGAAGGTGTTGACCAGACCGGGCACGGCGTCGCGCTTGAAGAGGAACTCGGGGACGTAGAAGCCGTGGACGACGTCGACGGATCGCAGGGTGATGCGCGTCGTCTGGTCGACCGGCAGTACCAGCGCCGGCTTGGTGTCGCCCTGGGAGATGACGGTGATGGGCGTGCCGGTGTACTGGAACTTCCATCCCCACTGGAAGCCCGTCACGTCGATCTGCACCGCCGGATGGGCGGCCACCTTGTCGACACGGTCCTGGGTGGTGACAGTGAAGTAGAAGAGCCCGGCCACGATGATGATGGGCACGATGGTGTAGGCGATCTCCAGGGGGATGTTCTTGTCGCGCTGGGACGGGATCTCGTCGTCGCGGCGGCGGTAGCGGATGATCACGTAGAAGATGAGGCCCCACACGATGACGCCGACCACCAAGGCAGTGAGCACTGCGCCCTGCCACAGGTGGAACGTGTCCTTTCCCTGGGTCGTGGCGCCGTGGGGGGCGCCGAAGTCGGGCACCTCGCAGCCGGTGAGGGCCAGCAGGCCGACGGCCCACGCTGCGGTTCGGGCCCAGGTGGTTCGGGGGCGTGGGCGCAGTCGTCGTGTCGGGGAGATGGCGTTCACCGTGGGCTCGGCTCGGCTTGGGGCCGCTCCGCCGGCGCCTCAGGCAGGGGCTCGGGCGCCAACTCGCCGGCCGGGGCGCCCACCGGCCGGGGGGCGGGACGGGACTCGTAACCGCCCTCGGGCGAGCGGTCGTAGAGCCCGGGTGGCTTGCGCCGGCCGCCGCCCGCGGCGGACAGCTCCCGGCAGACGCGATGGGTCATCACCGCCACGATCACGGGCACCACGAACACGGCTACCCGGAAACTGATCACGATGGAGTTGACGGACAGGCCGAAGTACACCGCCAGCACGTCGGTGGAGCCGGCCAGGAACAACACCAGGTAGAACGACAGCGTGGCTGCGCCGAGGGCGGTGCGCACGGGACGGTCACGCGGGCGATCCAGCACGTTGTGGGGCTCACGGTCCTTGGTGAACCGGGCCTCCAGGAACGGCCAGGCGTAGAGGGCGCCGAAGGTGATCCCGGCGAGGAGGACTCCCGGGAAGAACGGGTTGGGGATCATGTGCCCCCACCCCCGGAACTCCCAGGCGGGCATCAGGCGCAACGCTCCTTCCAGCCACCCCATGTACCAGTCGGGCTGGGAGGCCGAGCTGACCTTCTCGGTCACGAACGGTCCGTAGAGCCAGATGGGGTTGATCTGGGCCAACCCGCCCAGGGCGGCCAGGACGGCGCTGACGATGAACAGCAGGCCGACGCTCTTGCTGGCGTAGGTGGGCCACAACGGCGAGCCCACCACGTTGTCCTCGGTGGCTCCGGTGATCTTGAACTGGGTGTGCTTCTGGTGCCACATGATCGCCATGTGGGCGCCCAGGACCATGGCGATGGCGGCCGGGACCATGAGGATGTGGATGCCGTACAGGCGCGAGACGATCTGGTCGGAGGGGAACTCACCGCCGAACAACAAGAAGGCGGCCCAGTTCCCGATGACGGGGATCGACAACAGGATCGAGTACATGATGCGCAAGCCCGTGCCCGAGAGCTGGTCGTCGGGCAGCGAGTAGCCGGCGAAGCCGTTGAGGATGGCGAGCAGGAGCAGCGTCACCCCCACGATCCAGTTGAGCTCGCGCGGCCGGCGGAAGGCGCCGGTGAAGAACACCCGGCACAGGTGCACCACGATGGCGGCCAGGAAGACGATGGCGGCCCAGTGGTGCATCTGGCGCATCACCATCCCCGCCCGCACGTCGAAGCTGATCTTCAGCGTCGACTCGTAGGCCACCGACATCTTGACGCCACGCAGCGGAGCGTAGGAGCCGTTGTACACGGTCTCCTTCAGGCTCGGGTTGAAGAAGAACGTCAGGTAGATGCCCGTCACGATCAGCACCACGAAGGCGTAGAGGGCGATCTCGCCGAGCATGAACGACCAGTGGTCGGGGAAGATCTTGTTCAGGGCGGTGCGCACGAAGCGCGAAGCGGCCAACCGGTCGTCGAACCACCCCGCCGTTCGGCCGACCACCCCCTTCTTTTTCTTCTTCGTCCCCCCGGCGCTCACGAGCGGTTCCAGAAACCGGGTCCTACGGGCTCGGTGAAGTCGCTCTGGGCCCGGAGGAAGCCCTCGCCGTCGGCCATGATCGGCAACTGGGGCAGCGAGCGGGTGGCGGGGCCGAAGACGGGACGGCATCCCGCCAGGACGTCGAAGGTCGACTGGTGGCAGGGGCACAGCATCTGCTGGCGGTCGTGCTCGTAGAGGCCCACCGGGCAGCCGGCGTGCGTGCACAGCTTGGAGAAGGCCAGGTAGCCGTCGGGCGACCAGCTCTCGCGGCCCTTGCGGGTGGTGATGGGCGAGCTGTCGGCCCGGATCAACAGGGTCTGGGCGTCGTCGGAGCCGATGTGGCCCTCCGGGAACACGGTGTAGATCCCGCCCACCTCGAGGTCGGTGAGGCGGACGAACTTGCCGTCGGGCGTCACCAGGCGGGAGCCGGCCTTCCAGGGGGTCTCGAACAGCGACCGCCCCGGGCTGGGGCCGAGGGAGCGAATGGGGAAGACGAGCGCTGCGCCCAAGCCGGCGAAGCCGGCGCCCAGGAAGGTGAGAAGGAGCTTGCGCCGGCCGAAGGCCTGCTCCCCGCGCACGAAGGCGGCGGTGAACTCGGCCCTGTCCTCCTCGCTGCCGATGAGGTTCTCGCGCTGCTGTTCGAAGGGGCCGTGGGGCATCAACTGCTTGCCCCACAGGGTCATGCCGAAGCCCAGGCCGCCCAGGCAGAAGAAGAGGAGCACGCCTTCGACCTGGGTCTGGCCACCGAGGGCATAGGTGACGGCCAGGCCGATGCCGGCGAAGGTGGCGACGATGAAGGCCACACCGACGCCTGTCTCGGTGCGCTGGGGATTGCGGCTGGCGATGGCCAGATGCCCCTCGCTGTCACGCCTGGCTCCGTCCTCGCTGTCTCCCTGGTCGCTGTGGTCCTCCGCTCCGCTTCGGTCCTCGCGCTCGTCGTCGAGGCTCATGCTCGTGTGCCGAGCCAGGCGGTGTAGGCCATCAGGGTGCCGAGGCCGAACAACAGGCCGATGAGACCTTCGGTGACGGGACCGAGGTGGCCCAGGGGGTTGCCGCCGGCGTCGTCGGGATGCTGGAGGTAGCGGACGTAGCGCACCACGTCGTTGAGCTCGTCGTCGGACAGCGCCTCGTTGCCGAACACGGGCATGTTCCCGGGCCCGATCCTGGGGGCTTCAGCGATCTGCAGAGCGGTGGCCTGGTGCAGGGCGGGGGCGTAGGAGCCGTAGCTCAAGGCACCCCCGATGGCGGCGGCGTTGTGGCAGGCGCCGCAGTTGAGCAGGTAGAGCTCGCCACCCCGGCTCAGCGACGCCTTGGCCTGGTCGAGTACGGGGATGGCGGGGCCTCCCGGACCGAACGTCCCTACGTAGGCGACGATGGCGGCGATCTGGGTCGAGTCGTACGCCGGGGGCTTGCGGATGGCCTGGGACTCGTTGGTGTTGGCCAGGGGCATGCGCCCGGTGGAGAGGTAGAAGTCGACATCGGCGGCGCCGACACCGACCAGGGAAGGAGCCACCATGCCCCCCGACAGCTTCGACCCCTCGCCGCGGGCACCGTGGCAACTGGTGCACGACTGGTTGTAGAGATCGGCGCCCTCGGCCAGCTGCGACTGGGGGACGGCCGGTGCGGCCGAGGACCCTACGGGGGAGGCTGCGGCGCTTGCCAGTGTCATCGCCATGGCGATCCCGACTGCCGAGAAGACAAATGCGACAACTGGGACGACGCCTTTCCGCATCCGGGTCCGATGTCCTACTGAAGGAGGAAGATGATGGCGAACAGAGCCAACCACACGACGTCGACGAAGTGCCAGTAATAGGTGATCACCTCGGCGGCGGCGTGGTCGCCGGGGTCGGGACCGGGCCCGATGATGCGCCCGAGCAGGGCCACCATCACCGCCAGCCCCAGGGCGACGTGCAGGCCGTGGAACCCGGTCATGGCGAAGAACAGCGATCCGTAGGCGTGGGTGGTGGCGGTGAAATCGAGCGTGTACCACTCCACCATCTGGTTGGCGAGGAACACCATTCCGAGGACGAGGGTGACGACGATCCAGCGCCGGGCGAGGGGACGGTTCCCACGCTCGAGGTGGCGCGTGCCGATCTGCATCGTGAAGCTCGATGCCACCAAGACGATGGTGAACAGGCCGTCGCGCAGGACCTCGAGATGCACGCCCGGCGGTGGCCACACCGGTGTCTGGGCCCGGATGGTGAAGTAGGACGCGAAGAGGCCGCCGAAGAACATCAGCTCGGAGGCCAGCCAGACCATGGTGCCCACCGCCAGGGGCGAGGGGCGCCGGAACTCGGACTGAGTGGACACCACCCCCGTCACGGCTCGGGATAGTAACAGCGCCTCAGGCGGTACCTTGTGCCGGTGGTGCCCCCGGTGGGCCTCGCGGCCGCATCTCCGACGCTTCGCCAACTGCTCCTCGGCTGGTCGTTGGCACCCGTCCCGTTGCTGGGTGTGGCCGTCATGGTGTGCGCCTACGCGGTGGGGATCAGGCGGCTGCGCGACATGGGCCGCCACTGGCCGCGGGCGAGGACGGTGGCGTTCATGGCCGGCTGTGGCGTGGTGATCGTGGCCCTGGAATCAGGCCTCGCTACCTACGACGACAGGTACTTCAGCTTCCATGTGGGCGAGCACCTTATGCTGTCCATGCTGGGTCCGCCCCTGCTGGCGCTGGGCGCTCCCGTCACCCTGGCCCTCCAGGCCGGGTCGCGCCGAACCCAGCGCCGGCTGCTGCGTGTGCTCCATTCCCGGCCCATGGTGGTCCTCACCCATCCGCTCGTTGCGTGGGTGCTGTTCGCCGGTTCCATGTTCGCTTTGTACTTCAGCAACCTCTATGCCCTCTCGCTGCGCAACCCTGCCGTGCACGACCTGATCCACGTGCACTTCCTGGTGGTGGGGATGCTGTTCTTCTGGCCCGTCGTCGGCCTCGACCCCAGCGTCTGGCGTCTCAACCACGGCCTTCGCCTGCTCTACGTGTTCGTGGCCCTGCCCTTCCATGCCTTCCTCGGGATCGC
Organism: Acidimicrobiales bacterium; assembly: GCA_036264885.1. Lineage (GTDB taxonomy): Bacteria > Actinomycetota > Acidimicrobiia > Acidimicrobiales > AC-14 > DATAQC01. The sequence continues at coordinate 13,633 of DATAQC010000031.1, forward strand.
CCTGCTCAGTAGCAACCAGCCGTTGTTCGCCGCCCACACCCTCAGCGACCAGCATGCCGGCGCCGGGATCCTGTGGGCCGTGGGCGACCTGTTGAGCCTGGCCACCGTCGCCGTGGTGCTGACGCAGTGGAAGGCGCACGAGGATCGAGAGTCGCTCCGCGAGGACCGTCGCCTCGACGCCGCCCGTCTGGTCGCCACGCCCGACCAAGCGATGTAGAGGCATACGGTGTAGCCCTACTCCATGCACAGATCGCAGAGGGACTGCGGAGGGCGATCCGCACTAGGTAGCTATAACTACTTCAGCCTGAAATAGTCGGTGCGGCACGGCGTGTCTGCCCGATCAGTGGACCAGAACGGCCCGCGCGGTCCCGATCCCTCGCCTTCCGGCCACGCCGTCCGCCTCGTCCGACCGTTTCTGGCCGGTCGAGGCGCGAC
>DATAQC010000101.1:0-33602 GCA_036264885.1 Acidimicrobiales bacterium
GATCGCCGAATCGGTCGAGGCGGTGGGAGGCGACATGAACGCCTTCACCACCAAGGAGTACACGGCGTTCTACACCCGCCTCATCGACACCGACCTCGACCTCGGCCTCGACATCCTCTCCGACATCATGTGGGCGCCCGCTCTGCGCCCCGACGAGATCGAAGCCGAGCGCCAGGTGATCCTGGAGGAGATCCTCATGCACGAGGACGAGCCCTCCGACCTGGTGCACGACCTGTTCGCCGAGACGCTCTACCCCGACCACCCCCTGGGCCGGGAGGTGCTAGGTGACCGCTCCACCATCCTGGCCATGACCCGCGACGACATCGCCGGGTACTTCGACGCTCTCTACCGGCCCGAGGCCATCGTGGTGGCCGCAGCCGGCAACGTCGACCACGACCGGGTGGTGGCCGGCATCGAGTCGCGCCTCGACGGCCGCACTGGCAGCCGCCCGGAGCGGGCCCGACCGCAACTGAGCCCGGCCCGACCCCTGGCCGTCAGTAACCGTCCCACCGAGCAGGCCCATGTGGTGGTCGGCACCCGGGCGCTGGCCCGCGACGACGACGACCGCTATGCCCTCAACGTGGTCAACGAGGTGCTCGGTGGGGGGATGTCGAGCCGCCTGTTCCAGGAGATCCGCGAGAAGCGGGGCCTGGTGTACTCGGTGTACTCCTACCGGGCCGCCTACGTGGAGAGCGGCTACCTGGCCGTCTACGCGGGCACGTCTCCGGCCTCGGTGCACGAGGTCCTCGATCTGGTCAACGTCGAGCTCGACCGGCTGGTCGACGCCGAGATCACCGACCGGGAGCTGGCCGTCGCCAAGGGCCACGTCAAAGGCTCCCTGGCCCTGTCGCTCGAGGACTCGGCCGGGCGCATGAGCCGTATCGGGCGCAGCCAGTTGATCCACGGGTACGTCCCGAGCTTCGACGAGCTGGTGGCGCGTACCGAGGCGGTGACGCGGGCCGATCTCCGACGGGTCGTGGAAAAGGTCGTCACCGGCGACCGCATCCTGGCGGTGGTGGGCCCGTTCACCGAGGACGCCTTCACCAGCGACAACTGAGCTCTGCGGCCGGCGGGCCGCCGTGTCCCACCCCGTCTGGTCCGGGTCACACCTTGGTACTGTCGGCCCGATGGCCATCCGGGTGGGCGTGTTCGGGGCGGGGGGGCGCATGGGCTCCACGGTCTGTCGGGCGGTGGCCGCTGACCCCGATCTGGAGCTGGTGGTGGCCGTCGACCCCTTCCACTCAGGGATCGACCTCCGCCAGGTGAGCGGGGCCGACGTCGCCGGCCAGATCGCCCCCGACGCTGATGCCCTGGCTGCGGCCGGGGTAGAGGTGGCCGTCGATTTCACCACCGTTGGCGCGGCTCGGGAGAACCTGTCCTGGTGCGCCGACCACGGCGTCCACGCGGTGGTGGGCACCACCGGCTTCGAGCCCGCCGACCTCGACGAGCTTGCCGGGATTTTCACGTCGAGCAACTGCTTCGTGGCCCCGAACTTCGCCATCGGCGCGGTGTTCATGATGCGCTTCGCCGAGTTGGCCGCTCCCTGGTTCGACACCGCCGAGATCATCGAGCTCCATCACGACGCCAAGGTCGACGCCCCGTCGGGAACGGCCATGCTCACCGCCACCCGCATGGCCGCGGCATCGTCGGAATGGGGGGACGACCCCACGCAGTCGGTGGTGGTCGAAGGCTCCCGGGGTGGCGTCGGACCGGCGGGGATCAGGGTCCACTCGGTACGGCTCCGGGGTCTGGTGGCCCACCAGGAGGTGCTCCTCGGCACCACCGGCCAGACCCTGACCATCCGCCACGACTCCACCGACCGGGCATCGTTCATGCCCGGCGTGTTGCTGGCGGTGAAGGCCGTGGCCGACAAGCCCGGCCTCACCGTCGGCCTCGATACCCTTCTCGGCCTCTGACCGGGCTCTGTCTCAGTCCGGAGGCGTGAGCAGGTCAGCCATCAGCCGGCGGCGTGGTCGGTGACCCCGGCCCCCCGGCGCTGACGCAGGACCCACCACACCAGGGTGCCAATCAGGGCGGCGGCAACGACGTAGGTCACCGGCTTGAGCCACTTGTCGACGGTGTGCCACTGGCTTCCCAGGCCGTAGCCGGCAGCGGCCAGGGCGAAGGTCCAGGGCAGGCAGCCGGCGACCGTGTAGGTGCTGAACTTGCCGAACTTCATCCTGGCCACGCCCGCGGGGAGGCTGATGAAGGTCCGCACCACTGGGAGCAGCCTGGAGGCGAACACCGCCACGTCGCCGTGCTCGGCGAACCAGGTGTCGGCCCGGTCGACGTGGTGAGGCTTCAGGCGCAGCACCCGCCAGAGCCACGGCTCCGATCCGGGCTTGGCGGTGACCATCCGCTCGATCAGCGGGCGCCCGCCCCGGTAGCCGACCCCCCAGGCGATCCATGAGCCGACCAGGTTCCCGATGGTGCCGAGTACGGCCACCACCACGAAGTTCAGGGGTTTGTGGCCGGCGGCCACGCTGGCGACGAAGGCGGTGTTGGCCAGTGCCCCGCCCAGCAGCATGGTGACCTCGCTCGGGATGGGGATGCAGGCGGACTCGGCCACCATGAGCAGGAAGACGGCCAGATAGCCGTTGTCCACGATGAACTGCTGCACGCCAGGTCCCCTCCGGTCGGTGATCCCCCGGACCGACGGTACCGGCTCAGCGCCCCGGCGCCGAACTGGTGCTGCGTCCGGGCTGTCCGTGGCGGGCGCACCGTCGGCCTGGCCGACGGCACTAGGTCACGTTGTCGTCCGGCTGGTGACGGCGGCGGCGGGCCGAGCCCGATGCCATCGTCTGCATCACCGCTGCCACCTCGGTGCGGGCGAAACGCCGGTGACCGCCGAGGGTGACCAGGCAACCGATACGGCCCTGGTCGGCCCAGCGGTTGACGGTCTTGGGCGACACGTGGAGCAGGTCGGCGACCTGGCCGGGCGTGAGGTACTCGACTTGTCCTGCTTCTTCTACCTCGCCCGTCCGGGCGGCCGTTGTCATGGACCGGTTCTACCCACGTAGCGAGGCGGTCAAGCCCCTCGTCGTGGCTGATTCGGCAATTCGCGGTCCGGCGCGGGGCTCGCCACGGGCAGCCAGTCATCGAGGTGCGCTCAGGTCGTCTTCACCCGTCGCCGGGCAGGTCTTCGGTAAGGCGCAGGATGATGCGGTTGCCCCTGTCCCAGGTGACGTAGTTCCACGCCCAGTTGAGCAACACAGCGGCACGGTTGCGGAATCCGACGAGCAGCACCAGGTGCAGCCCCAGCCACGACAGCCAGGCCGGGGTGCCTCCCAGGCGGATGCCGAAGGGCAGGTCGGCGACGGCCGAGTGGCGCCCGATGGTGGCCATCTTGCCCTTGTCCCGGTAGCGGAACGGCCGGGTGGTCCCTCCGGCCGTGCGGGCCCGTATGCAGGCGGCGGCGTGGCGGGCGCCCTGCTGGGCCACGGGCGCGACCATGGGTAGGGGGCCCTTGGCGTCGCTGCTGCCGGCCATGTCGCCGATAACGAAGGCGTCGGGGTGCCCGGGGACGGACAGATCATCGGCCACGATCACGGTGCCGGCCCGGCCCTGCTCGACGCCGAGCATGTCGGCCAGTGGGTTGGCCCGCACGCCGGCGGCCCAGACCAGGGTGCGGGTGGGCACGACCGACCCGTCGTCGAAGGTGACGCCGTCGCTCCTGGCCTCGGCGATCTTGGTGCCCAGGCGGATCTCGACGCCCCGGGCCCGCAACGTGCGCAGGGCCTCGGCCTGCGAGGACGGGTGGAAGCCGTTCAAGAGATGGTCGCCCATCTCCACCAGCACGACCGACGCCCGCTCCACGCCGAGGTCGGGGAAGTCGCGCTCGAGGACCCGGAAGAGCTCGGCCAGCGCACCCGACACCTCCACGCCGGTGGGTCCACCGCCGGCGATGACCACGGTGAGGAAACCGGCGTCGACCAGACCGGGGTCGGTGTGGGCCTCCTCGAAGTGCTCGAGCAGGTGGTTGCGCAGGGCCATGGCATCGGGGAGCGACTTGAGGGGGAAGGCGTTGTCGGCCACGCCGGGGACGCCGAAAGTGTCGTTCACCGAGCCGGCGGCCAGGATCAGCCAGTCGTAGGTCAGTGGGGGACCGGTTTCGAGATCGACCCGGTGGGCCTCGAGGTCGATACCGGTCACCGCCGCCATGCGGGCGTCGACGTTGGCATCCCCCCAGAAGATGCCTCGGAGGTTGTGGGCGATGTCGCCCGGGCTCAGGGCGGCGGTGGCCACCTGGTAGAGCAGCGGCCAGAAGCCGTGGTAGTTGTGCCGGTCGACGACGGTGACGTCGACGGGCGCCGACCGCAGGGCATGGGCGGCGGCGATCCCGCCGAACCCACCGCCGACGACCACCACCTTGGGGCGCGAGGCCGTGGTGGGGGTCGATGTGGGGGGCGTTGAGAGGTCAGGATGCACGGTCTGACGCTAGCGAGCCCATCAGGAGGCCCCGGAACCCGCTGGTAGGGTGCAGGGATGCCCAGGTTCGGCGCGGTCGTCACCGCCATGGTGACGCCTTTCGGCGAGGACGGATCACTCGATCTCGACGCCGCCGCCAGCGTGGCCCGGTGGCTGGCCGAACACGGCAGCGACGGGTTGGTCGTGGCGGGGACGACGGGCGAAGGCCCCGTGCTCAGTGACGACGAGAAGGTCGACCTGTGGCGAGCCGTCGCCGAGGCCGTCACCGTCCCCGTCGTCGCCACTTCGGCGAGCAACGACACCGCCCACTCGGTCGAGCTCACCCGACGGGCGGCCGGATGCGGCGTGGCCGGCGCCCTGGTGGTCACGCCCTACTACAACCGGCCCTCCCAGGCCGGCATCGAGGCCCATTTCCGTGCTCTCGGCGCCGCCTGCGACCTGCCGCTGCTGATCTACGACATCCCGGTGCGCACCGGGCGCAAGGTCGCCCACGACACCTTCGTGCGACTGGCCCGCGACGTGCCCACGATCGTGGGCGTCAAAGACGCCGCCGGCGATCCCGCGGGCTCGGCCCGGCTGGTTGCCGCGACACCCGACGGCTTCGAGCTCTACAGCGGCGACGACGGCCTCACCCTGCCGCTGCTGTCGGTCGGTGCCGTCGGCATCGTCGGCGTGGCCACGCACTGGGCCGGTCCCCACTTCGCGGAGATGATCGCCCGATTCACCAAGGGCGACGCCGCCCGGGCCCGCGAGATCAATGCGACCCTCAGCGGGTCCTACACCTACGAGACGAGTGACGATGCGCCGAACCCCCTGCCGGCCAAGACCATGATGCGAGTGCTCGGGCACCGGGTCGGCCAATGCCGCCTTCCCATGGGACCAGCCCCCGAAGGCCTCGAAGACAGAGCCCGCCAGGTGTTGGCTGACCTCACCGGTGCAGGTGATCCAACGCGTGGCTGATCCCGTCCGGATCACCTTTCTCGGCGGGCTGGGCGAGATCGGGCGGAACTGCGCCGTCTTCGAGCAGGACGACCGCCTGCTCCTGCTCGACTGCGGCCTCATGTTCCCCGACGCCGACATGCTCGGTGTCGACCTGGTCCTTCCCGATTTCACCTGGCTGCGCGAGAACGCCCACCGGGTCGAGGGGTGCGTGCTGTCCCACGGCCACGAGGACCACGTCGGCGCGCTGTCCTACCTCTTGCGCGATCTGAGGTTCCCCCTGTACGGATCCCAGCTCACCCTGGGCCTGGCCCGCAGCCGCATCGACGAGGCGGGCCTGCTCAACCGCACCAGCTTCAACCCCGTGGCCGACGGCGAGCGCCGCCGGATCGGCCCGTTCGACTGCGAGTTCATCCCCGTCACCCACTCGGTGCCCCACGGCTTCGCCACCGCCTTCCACACCCCGCAGGGCGTGATCCTGCACTCGGGCGACTTCAAGATCGACCTCACCCCCGTCGACGGGCGCGTCACCGACCTGGGCCGCATCGGGGCCCTGGGCCGCGACCCCGGGATTCGCCTTCTCCTCTCCGACTCCACCAATGCCGAGGAGCCCGGGTACACCGACAGCGAGAGCTCGGTGGGCCGGGTCCTGCGCGACATCTTCCGCGCCCATCCCGGCCGTCGCATCATCACCGCCTGCTTCGCCAGCCACATCCACCGCATCCAGCAGATCGCCGACGCCGCCATCTCCACCGGCCGCAACGTGGCCACCCTCGGCCGTTCCATGGCCAAGAACGTGGCCCTGGCCATCGACATGGGCCTGCTCAACATCCCCAAGCACTCGCTGGTCGACATCGAGGCCATCGCCGGCATGGACCCGGGCAAGGTCTGCGTGATCTCCACCGGCTCCCAGGGCGAGCCCATGTCGGCCATCACCTTGATGGCCGCGGGCGAGAACCGCCGACTCACCCTGAGCGAGGGCGACGTGGTCGTCATCAGCGCCAACGCCATCCCCGGCAACGAGTACTCGGTCAACCGGGTCATCGACGGCCTCTACCGGCGCGGCGCCCAGGTGGTGCACGCGGGGCTGGCGCCCGTGCACGTCACCGGTCACGCCATGCAGGGCGAGCTGTCCACCCTCCTCGCCCTGGCCCGTCCCGAGCACTTCATCCCCGTGCACGGCGAGTTCCGCCACCTCACCCACCACTCCCGCCTGGCCATGGACATGGGCGTGGTCCAGAACAACGTGCTGCTGGCCGAGGACGGCGACGTGGTCGAGCTCACCGACGCCGGCCTCGACTTCGTCGACACCGTCCCGTCGGGCTACCTGTACGTCGACGGCATCGTGGGCGACGTCAGCCACGGCGTGCTGCGCGACCGGCGCGTGCTGGCCGACGAGGGCGTCATCGTCGTGGTCGTGGCCGTCGACGCCAGCAGCGGCGAGGTCCTGACCGACCCCGAGATCATCACCCACGGCTGGGTCTACGCCCCCGAGGCCGAGGAGCTGCTCGGCGAGGCCCGTCAGACGGTCGTCGCCGTCCTCGAGCAGGCGGCCGACGAGCACCAGGTCGACCTGGAGACATTGAAGCGACGGGTGCGTAAGTCGCTGGCCCGCTTCGTCAACGAACGCACCAAGCGTCGCCCCATGATCGTGCCCGTCGTGGTCGAGGCGTAGTCACCCGGCGGCTTCGCTCCCCTCCTACCTGGGGGTGCCGGCGGGCTGGGGTGATTGGGTCGGGGTCGTCTCTTTGGTGCCGCCGCCACGCAGGGCGGTGACCTTGTTCAACAGGTCGAACCAGAACGGGGCACCGAGCGAGAGGGCGATGGCAGTGAGCAGCCACCCGAGCACGGCTACCCAGTAGCTGTCCGGACGCTCGGCGGCCGCCCATCCCAGGGGCAGGTGGAGCGCGCCCACCTGACCCAGGCCGTCCTGGATGCTCTGCACCTGGGCACCCAGTGCTGCCGCCGTGGTCGGCGGGGCTTCGGTCGCCGGTGCGCCGGCCACGGTGGTCGTGGGGGCGGACGGCGGCGGGACCCTCTTCACCTGCTCCAGCACCGCCGAGCGCACCGGAGAGTCGGCCCATAGGCGCTCGGACACGTGGACGGTGTCGATGTTGAGGCCGACGGCGATGATCAGCCCCAGCACCAGGGCCATCGTCTGGGCCATCCGCTTGTACCAACCCGAAGCCCGGTCCATGGTGTGGTCGAACCACTGCTCCACGCCGGCCCGGAACGTCACCACATTGTGACTGGCGGCCCGCCACAGTGTCTCCAGTGATCTCCTCAGCTCGGCGTCGGTGACCTGGTTGATCTCGGCGGTGATGTCGCGCTCCACCTGCCCGGGTGCCGGGGAAGGGGGCACCCGCCGGGGCGGAACGCCGGCGGGGGCCGGGTCGCCATCGTCGCGCTCGGCGATCAGGGCGTACTGGAGGCGATCACCGGGGTCAGGCGGCAGGGGAGGGTCGGCCGTCACCGCCGTGGGGCAGGTGCTGTCCAGGACGGCGATGACGAACTTCTGAGCGGGTAGGTACGAGGGGCCCGGTGACTGGAACAACCGCCTGACCCCTTTCTCCGGCCTGGCATCCCCGCGGTAGAGGCTCAGGATCATGGGGTGCTCGTAGACCTTGATCACATAGGCCTCACCGACCAGGTGTTGGATGGCCCGGCGCAGGTTCCTGGCCCTCAACGACAACACGTTGGCCAGCAGCTCGTTGGTCTTCGAGCACATGAGGCTGAGCAGCGAGTACAAGACGATCAGGCCGATGGTGAGCTCGATCACCGCGTTGAGCATCGGTCCTCCGTCAGTGTGCGGTCGCTCCAGGGTCGCGCCACAGGGGGCGGGAGGGGGGGATGCCCGGGGCCGACGGTTCCGCAGTGACCAGTGTTGCTGCTGTTACGGTTGTGCTTACTGTGGCTACGACCACCGGGCCCAAGAGGCGCGCGCAGACCAAGGCACCCGCCGGGGCCGCCGCGTCCCGTGCCTCGGCGCCCCCCACCTCACCTCGGCGCACAGCCTCGACCAGGGCCACCTCGGCACGGCCGCCGCGGCGCCCCGCCGCCTCTGGCGGCAGGTCCTCACGCGCCGGGCCGCGCCGGTCGACGCCCGCACAGCCACGCCACCCGCTGCTCGGCGGCCACGCCCTCGACATCGCCGGGCTGACCCTGGTCGCCGTGGGCGTGCTCACCGCCTTCGGGATCTACGCCGATCTGGCCGGCCCCGCCGGCCGTGCCCTCGACCTGGCCGCCGCCACGCTCGTCGGTCAGACCCGCATGATCGTTCCGCCGGCCCTCGTGGCCCTCGGTCTGGTGCTGCTCGTGCGCCGACCGCGCCAAAGCGTCGGGCGCCTGGGCGTCGGCGGCGCCCTCGTCGCGGTGGCTACGGCCGGGCTCGTGCACCTGGTCGAGGGTTCCCCCTCCATGGATGCCACGTTGGCCACGCTGCGTTCGGCCGGTGGGGTGGTGGGCGGAGCCGTCGCCTCACCGCTGACCGCGCTGCTGGCGCAGGGCGGCGCCGCCGTGGTGCTGATCGCCCTGGGCGGCCTGGGTGTCGTGGTGCTGGGCCACACCGATGTCCGCCACGCCGGCGCCCTGGCCGGACAGGCCGCCCGGTGGTGTGGTTCGGCGCTGGGCCGTCGGGCCCGGGCCATCGCTGCCAAGGCGCCTGCGGGCGATGACGGGTTCCCCGTCACCGCCGCCGGCGCAGGAGCGTCGATGGCGTGGCCGGTGCTCACCAACCCGGACCTGTCCCCCGTCCCCGTGGCCGACGCCGACGGCGACGGCGATGCCGAGCCCGACGGCGAGCCGGGCCTCGACAGGTCCGAGGGTGAGCCCGAGCCACCGACGCTCGTCCACGTCCCCACCGGGGCCCAGCCCGAAGGCGAACAGCTGGCCATCGACCTGGGACCCGCCGCCACTCCCGACGCCTGGCGGCTGCCGCCGATGGGCGACCTCAAGCGGGGGGCCACCCACGAGGTCGACCAGCGCCTGGTGGAAGCCGAGGGACGGACCCTCGAGGGCGCTCTGGCCGCCCATGGCGTGGACACCACCCTGGTGGGCATGACCGTGGGCCCCACCGTCACCCGCTTCGAGCTGGCCCTGGGGCCCGGCGTCAAGGTGGCCAGGGTCACCAACCTGCACCGTGACATCGCCTACGCCATGGCGTCGCCCGACGTGCGCATCCTGGCCCCCATCCCCGGGCGCTCGGCCATCGGAGTGGAGGTGCCCAACAAGGTCCGCCAGCTCGTGCTCCTCGGCGACATCCTCGCCTCGCCCGAGGCCCACAGAGCCACCCACCCGCTGGAGGTGGCCATCGGCCGCGACATCGCCGGCCGTCCGGTGATGGTGAACCTGGCCGAGATGCCCCACGTCCTCATCGCCGGGGCGACCGGCGCCGGCAAGTCGTCGTGCATCAACTCGCTCATCTCGTCGATTCTCATGCGAGCCACTCCCGACCAGGTGCGCATGATCCTGATCGACCCCAAGCGGGTGGAGCTCGGCCAGTACAACGGCCTTCCCCACCTGCTCACCCAGGTCGTGGTCAACCCCAAGCGGGCGGCCAACGCGCTGTCGTGGGCGGTGCACGAGATGGAGCGCCGCTACGACCTGCTGGCCGAGGTGGGCGCCCGCGACATCGGCGGGTACAACGCCGCGTTCGATCGCGGCGAGCTGCGCGGGGAGAACGATGATCCCCAGGGTGCCGGCGGTGGGAGCGCCGGCGGTGGCGACGGCGCCGATGGTGTCGCCACGTACAAGCGGCTGCCCTTCGTAATCGTCGTGGTCGACGAGCTCAACGACCTCATGATGGTGGCGGCGCGCGACGTGGAGGAGTCGATCTGTCGGATCGCCCAGATGGCTCGGGCGGTGGGGATCCACCTGGTGATCGCCACGCAGCGTCCGTCGGTCGACGTCATCACCGGGGTCATCAAGGCCAACGTCCCCTCCCGCATGGCCTTCGCGGTGTCGTCACAGGCCGACAGCCGGGTGATTCTCGACCAGATGGGGGCCGAGCGCCTCGTCGGTCAGGGCGACATGTTGCTGGCGGTGGCCGCCTCCAACGTGCCGCGCCGCGTGCAGGGCGCATGGGTGGGCGAGGACGAGGTGCGCAAGGTGGTGGGCCACTGGCGCCGCCAGGCCCAGCCCGAGTACGTCTCCGGCGTGGAGGGCGACGAGACCGCCGCGCCCGGGGGTGGCGGGGCGACCAACGAGGAGGACGACGACCTGCTCGAGCCGGCGCTCGACCTGGTGGTGCGCTCACAGCTCGGCTCCACCTCGATGCTCCAGCGCAAGCTCCGGGTGGGTTTCGCCCGGGCCGGCCGGCTGATGGACCTGCTCGAACGCCGGGGCGTGGTCGCCCCCTCGGAGGGTTCCAAGGCCCGTGCCGTCCTCATGACCGTCGAGGAGCTCGACGAGCGACAGGGTCGGGCCCCATCCTGAGCGTGGTGGTCCTAGGACCATCGGACCATGGTCGGCGGGCACCGTTCGGCACACACTGGTCGGGCCATGGCCGACCCGGACGACCGACCGGGACCTGACGCCGGCGGTCCCCGCGCCGGACAGGGCGCCCACGCCCTCGCGCCGGTAGTGGTGAGAAGCGTCGAAGCGGGGGATGCTCTGGGATGGTGATGTCGTTCACACCCCCGTCGCGCCGCCGTCGGCGTCCCATCACCGTGAGCTCGGCGGTCACCGCCTTCGTGGCCGCCGACCTGGCGGCGATGCTCGTCGTCGCCGTGGTGGTCGCTGTGCTCGCGGGTCGGCGCGCCACCGCCGGAGCGGTACGCGAGGCGCGGGACCTCACGGTGGCCGAGGGCCGGGCGGCGGTGTGGCCGCTGCTCACCGACGATGTCGTACGCGGCGACCCCACCGCCGTTGCGGCACTGGACCGTGCTGTTCGGTCCCAGGTCCTCTCCGACCGGCTGGTGCGGGTCAAGGTGTGGTCGGCGGACGGGACCGTCGTGTACTCCGACGAGCCCCGTCTCATCGGACAGCACTTCGGCCTGGGCGAGGACGAGCGGGAGGCCCTGGCGACCGGCCGGCCACTGGCCGGAGTGTCCGACCTGGCCGAGCCGGAGAACGTCTACGAACGCCCCTTCGTCAAGCTCCTCCAGGTGTACGACGGGATCCGCACGCCCGGGGGCCAGCCCGTGCTCTTCGAGGCCTACATCCGGTTCTCCTCGGTCAGCGCCCAGAGCCACCGGGACTTCGTGTCGCTGCTTCCCGCCATGGTCGCCGGGCTGGTTCTGTTGTTCCTCGCCCAGGTGCCGCTGGCGTGGAGGATGGGCCGCCGCATCGAAGCCGGCCAGGTCGAGGAGCAGCGCCTCCTGCACCGGGCACTTACCTCGGCCGACGTCGAACGCCGCCACATCGCGTCCGATCTTCACGACGGACCTGTCCAGGCCCTGGCCGGCACCGCCCTGTCGCTCAGTGCCGCTGCCGACCAGGCCGAGCAGGCCGGGCTCGACCAGGTGGCCGCCACCGTGTCGGTGGCGGCCGGCGAGCTGCGCCAGGGCATTCGCGACCTGCGCACGCTGATCGTGGCCATCGCCCCGCCCCGCCTCCACGATGAAGGCCTGGCCGCCGCCCTCGACGACCTGGTCTCGCCGTTGCGGGCCCAGGGCGTCGACACCGTTCTCAGCGTCCCCGCCGACCTGCGCCTCGCTCGCCAGGCCGAGGCTCTCGCCTACCGCACGGCCCAGGAGGCCATCCGCAACATCGCCCGTCACGCTCCGAGCGCCCGTCGGGTCACCCTCACCGTCACCCGGGGCGACGACGGGGTCTGCGTGGAGATCTCCGACGACGGTCCCGGCTTCGCCCCGGGCACCCTCGAGGCCCGCCACGCCGAGGGCCACGTCGGGCTCCACCTGCTCGCCGAGCTGGCCCACGACGCCGGTGGCCATCTCGACGTGCGGTCCGACGCCTCGACCGGAACCCACCTCAGCCTGGAGCTGCCCACCGGATGATCCGCGTACTGATCGCCGACGACCACGAGCTCGTCCGCCGCGGTCTCACCCAGCTGTTCGGCGGGGTCGACGATATCGACATGGTGGGCGAGGCCACCAACGGCGCCGAAGCGGCCGAGCAGGCGGTGGCCCACCAACCCGACCTGGTGCTCATGGACCTGTCGATGCCCGGCGTCGACGGTGTCGAGGGCACCCGCCGGATCAGGGCGGCCCAGCCCGGGCTCCCGGTCGTGATCCTCACGTCGTTCTCCGAGCGCGACAGGATTCTCGACGCCATCGACGCCGGCGCCGTCGGGTACCTGTTGAAAGACGCCGAGCCCGACGAGCTCCTCCGCGGAGTGCGGTCGGCGGCCGAGGGCGAGTCACCGTTCTCTCCCAAGGCGGCCAAGGCCCTGTTGTCGCTGGGCTCGCAGCGCAAGGCGGCCGACGACCTGACTGCCCGTGAGCGCGAGGTGTTGTCGGCGTTGTCGTCGGGGCTGGCCAACAAGCAGATCGCCCGCCGGCTGGGGATCTCGGAGAAGACGGTGAAGACCCACCTGACCAGGGTGTTCAGCCGCATCGGCGTGCAGGACCGCACCCAGGCCGCCCTCTGGGCAGAGCGCAACGGCCTGGGGTGACGACCTCGCCCGGAGGTCCAGGGCTCACAGGAAACTTTCAGGACCCTCCCCGGATAGTCCCAACCCAGCGGCGTTGAGTGGGATACAGGCCGAGATGAGGTCGGCCCCCTTGGCACCCGAGGAGCACCCTGTGAGCTACGGCCCCGACTACGCCCCGCTGGATGAACCCGCCTCACCCTCGCCGGCAGGATGGGCGGTGGAGCCGGGGCGGCTGGACTGGGAGATCCCGGCCCCCCCGACCCGGCCGCCGGCCCCCCCGACCCGGCCTCCGGCCCCCCCGGCCCCGCCGTCCGGACGGCGGTCCCATGGGGGACTACTGCTGGCGGCCATGTTCGCCCTGGTCGCCATCGTGGCCTTCACCGTCGGGGGTGCCCTGCGGCCCCGGACGACGACCGCTGCCGGGAGCCCCACCGGCGCCCGGGCCGGCGCCGGTGCGACCGCCGGGTACCCGCCCGAGTCGTCGCCTGGCGCCGGCGTGGCGTCGGGAGGGGGTAGCGCCTCCTACGCCGGCGTGGTCGACATCGACACCGAGTTGGGCTACCAGGGCGCCCGGGCGGCGGGGACGGGGATGGTGCTCAGCGCCTCGGGGGAGGTCGTCACCAACAACCACGTGGTGGACGGCGCCACCACCATCACCGCCACCGCGGTGGACACCGGCCACACCTATTCGGCCCGCGTGGTCGGCACCGATCCCACCGAGGACGTGGCCGTCATCCAGCTGATGGGCGCCTCCGGCCTGGCCACGGTGAGCACCTCAGAGGCGGCCCACCTGGCCGTGGGCGATCCGGTGGTGGCCATCGGCAACGCCGGTGGCCGGGGCGGCACGCCGAGCGTCGTCAACGGGAACATCGTCGCCCTCGACCAGGCGATCACCGCCAGTGACCAGACCGGCGCCAACGCCGAGCGCCTCACCGGTCTGATCGAAGTCGACGCGCCCATCGAGGCGGGCGACTCCGGCGGGCCCCTGACCGACGGCTCGGGCACGGTGATCGGCATGGATACCGCTGCCGAGGTGAGCGGCTCCCGGTTCCGGTCGTCGGCCCAGGCCGGGTATGCCATCCCGATCGCCAAGGCCCGCTCCGTCGCCGACCAGATCGAGTCGGGCAAGGCGTCGGCGACGATCCACATCGGGCTCCCGGCCTTCCTGGGCGTGCAAGTCGACGGCTCGGGATCGAGCTCGGACTTCGGGCCCGCCTCGGGCGGAGCGCCCGTGGCCGGCGTGGTGCCGGGCACGCCGGCGGCGTCGATCGGCGTGGCCGCGGGTGACACCATCACCTCGGTCGACGGTCGGACCGTCGACAGCGCATCGGGGCTCAGCACCCTGCTGCAGTCCGCCCGTCCGGGTGACAAGGTGGCCATCGGCTGGGTCGACCAGTCGGGGACGGAGCACACTGCCCGGGCAACGCTGGCGACGGGGCCTGCCGACTGATCGCCGGAGCGACCGAGCCATTGGGGCCATCGCGTACACCGTTGTTCCCGGCTCGCCGGGCGACGTCATTGTCGCCCGACGGGCCGGGAACCGGTAGCTCGGCGGGGGAAAGAACTGCTTGTGTCAGGCGGCGATACGGGGGCGACGGGCACTGTCGGTGCCGGTGACGGCCCGCTCCGGCGCCTGGAGCCACGCCAACGTCGCCTGCCAGGCAGAGGCCAGCGACGCCACGATCACGCCGGTGACCCAAGGGCCCATCCACGCCTGGCGGACGTGGATGCCGAACCCGGCCAGGACGGAGTAGTCGAGAGCGACCACGCCGGCCACGGCCAGCACGAACATGGCGAGGGTGCGGAACCGGGCCAGGTCGGGGACGATCTCGGCGACCAGATTGGTGACCCCGAGGACACCAAGTCCGAGCAAAGCGACGGTTGCGAACTGGTACATATGAATCGCCCTCCTTCAGTGGACGTTACGGACCCATGAGACCGTGCCGGTTCACCAAAGGTGACATCCTGGGAGCGTGATGGGGAGCGGCTGACGGGCCGATCCCGGCGCGGATGCGCGACCCCCGTGCCGATTCGGGCAAGACTCTCTGGCGATCGTCTGCGAAGGGATACCGAATGGCTGACTACGAGGGCTACTGCGTGAAGTGCCGAGAGAAGCGTCATTTTGACGGGACCGAGGTCGACCTGGCCAACGGTCGCCGGGCCGCCCAGGGCACCTGCCCGACCTGTGGCACCAAGATGAACCGCATGCTCGGCAAGTAGCGGCCGCCTTCGGGCCGGCCGCGTACAGTGAGTGGCCGTGGCCGGCCGGTATTGGATAGAGACGCTCGGCTGTCCCAAGAACCAGGTCGACTCCGACAAGCTGGTCGGCACCTTGGTGGCCGACGGCCTGGAGGCTGCCCGATCACCGGCTGAGGCCGACGTGGTGGTGGTCAACACGTGCGCCTTCATCGAGGCCGCCCGTCAGGAGTCGGTCGACACCGTGCTGGGCCTGGCCCAAGTCCGCCGCCCCGGCGCCCGCCTGGTCGTCACCGGGTGCCTGGCCGAGCGCTACGGCGACGCCCTGGCCGAGGCCATGCCCGAGGCCGACCAGGTGGCCGGTTTCGGCGTACCCATCGAGTTGGGCACCCGTCCCACAGCGCCTCCCGACATGGCCCGCCTCGACCTGCTCAACCTGCCCAGGCCCCCATCGGCGGCGCCGTGGGCCTACGTCAAGGTGGCCGAGGGCTGCGACCGGGCCTGTGGGTTCTGTGCCATCCCGTCGTTCCGGGGCCCGCAGCGATCACGTTCGGTCGGAGCCATCCTGGCTGAGGTCGACGGCCTCGGCGTGGCCGAGGTGGTGCTGGTGGCCCAGGACCTGGCCTCCTACGGGCGCGACGACGGCCGCTCGGGGGCCATCGTCGACCTCGTCGCCACCGTGGCCGAGAGGGTCCGGCGGGTCCGCCTCCTGTACCTCTATCCGTCCGAGCTCAACAGCAGGCTCATCGACGTCATCTGCGCCACCGGCGTCCCCTACTTCGACCTGTCGCTCCAGCACGTCTCCCGCCCCCTCCTGCGACGCATGCGCCGTTGGGGCGACGGGGAGCGTTTCCTCGACCGCATCCACGCCATCCGCGACCGTGAGCCCGACGCCGCCTTCCGCTCGTCGTTCATCGTCGGCTACCCCGGCGAGACCGAGGACGACCACGACCGCATGCTCGCGTTCCTCTCCGACGCCCAGCTCGACTGGGCCGGCTTCTTCGCCTTCTCCCCCGAGGAGGGCACCTACGCCGCCGGTCTCGACGGCGCCGTCGACGATGCCCTCGTCAGCGAACGGCTCCGTGAGCTGGGTGAGCTCCAGGACGCCATCACCGCATCCCGGCGGGCGGCCCTGGTCGGGCGCACCATCGAGGTGCTGGTGGACGGGCCCGGGGTGGGGCGCAGCCACCGGGAGGCGCCGGAGATCGACGGGATCGTCACGGTGCCCCCGACGCTTCCCGTCGGCGACATCGTGAGCGTCGCCGTGACCGGCGCCGCCGGCCCCGACCTGGAGGCCACGTGGCCGGCGAGCGGGGCCCTGCGGTAGATGTCCACCGAGAGCTTCGGCCCCTCGGCGCTGGCCACCCCGGCCAACGCCCTGACCATGATCAGGGTGGTGGCGACGCCGGTGCTGCTGGTCATGGTGCTCACCGGCGGCCCGTCGTGGGCGGCGTTGGCGGTGTGGGTGGGGGTGGCCGTCACCGACGTGGCTGACGGGGTGGTGGCCCGGCGCCAGGGTGAGACGCGCTCGGGCGCCTTCCTCGACCCGTTGGCCGACAAGGTGCTGGTCGTCGGGGTCATGGTCGCCCTGGTGGCCAAGGGCCGGCTGTGGTGGCCTCCCGTCGTCCTCATCGGCCTGCGCGAGCTGGCGTTGAGCGGATACCGCTCGTGGGTGGGCCGGCGGGGCGTGTCGGTGCCGGCCCGGCCCTGGGCCAAGGTCAAGACCGTCGTGCAGGACCTGGCCGTGGGTTTGGCCCTGGCGCCGCTCGGCTCACCCGTGTACCGCCACTGGGTGGCGAGCCTGTTGTGGGTCGCCGTCGGGCTCACTGTCGTCACCGGCGCCCAGTACTTCCTGGACGGACGAAAGCAGGTCCTCGGTGCGGTGTGAGGTCGTCGCCGTAGGTACCGAGCTGCTGCTCGGACAGATCGTCGACACCAACTCGGCCTGGCTGGGCGACCGCCTGGCCCTGGCCGGCATCGACTGCCACTTCCGTACCACCGTCGGCGACAACGTCGACCGCATCGTGGCGGCGGTGACCATCGCTCTCGACCGGGCCGACGCCGTGCTCGTCTGCGGTGGTCTGGGGCCCACCCCCGACGACGTCACCCGCCAGGGCGTCGCCGCCGCCCTCGGTGTGACCCTGGTGCGGGACGAGGCCATGGTGAAGCGGATCTCGGACATCTTCGCCGACCGCAAGCGGGAGATGGCGGCCAACAACGAGCGCCAGGCCGACGTGCCCGTCGGCGCCTCGTTCATCCCTCAGGAGCGGGGCACCGCCCCCGGGCTCCTGTGCCCGGCCGGCAGCGACGGGGCCAAGGTGGTCTACGCCGTCCCCGGCGTGCCTCAGGAGATGCAGGAGATGGTGGAGCGGGCGGTCATCCCCGATCTCGTCCGCCGGGCCGACGCCCCGGGCGTCATCCTCAGCCGGGTGCTGCGGACCTGGGGGCTGTCCGAGTCGGTGCTGGCCGAGTGCATCGCCGAGCGGGTCGAGGCCCAGACCAACCCCACCATTGCCTTCCTGGCCTCGGGCATCGAGGGGCTCAAGGTGCGCATCACGGCCAAGGCGTCGGACGAGGCCGGGGCTCGCCGCCTGCTCGACGCCGAGGAGGCCGAGCTGCGGCCCCTCATCGGCGACGCCGTCTTCGGTGTCGACGAGCAGTCCATGGAGCGGGTGGTGGCCGACGCCCTCGTCGAGCGGGGTCTCACCATCGGGGTGGCGGAGTCGCTGACCGGGGGCCTGGTGGGCTCGCGCCTGGCCGAGACCGAAGGGGCCAGCGAGTGGTTCCGGGGGTCGGTGGTGGCCTACGACAGCAAGGTCAAGTTCGACCTGCTCGGTGTGCCGGAGGGCCCGGTGGTGAGCGAGGAGGCAGCGGTGGCCATGGCCCGGGGGGCACGCAGGGCTCTCGAGGCCGACGTGGGCCTGGGCATCACCGGCGTGGCCGGACCGGCCACCCAGGAGGACCAGCCGGTGGGCACCGTGTTCATGGCCATGGCCGACAAGGAGGGGGTCGAGGCTCGCGAGCTCCACCTTCCCGGCGATCGCCAGCACGTCCGCCAGTTCGCTGCCATCTCCCTGCTCGACCTCGTGCGCCAGCGCCTCCTGCGTCGCTGAGGAGGTCCGCACCCTGGCCCTGGCCCGGCTGTTCGTGGCGGTGTGGCCGCCGGCGGAGGTCCTCGACCGGGTGGAGGCCCTGGAGCGACCCGAGGTGGCGGGGCTGCGCTGGACCGACCGCCGGCAGTGGCATGTCACCCTCCGCTTCCTGGGCCGGGCCGACGTCGACGCTGCCCGCCGGGCCCTGGCCGAGGTGACCCTGGGCGGGCCGGTGCCCGTCGAAGCCGTGCTCGGGCCCGAGGTGGGACGCTTCGGCCACCGGGTGCTGCACGTCCCCGTCTCCGGCCTGGAGGGTCTGGCCCGGGCGGTCGTTGCGGCCACCGCTGGGGTGGGGGAGCCTCCCGAGGACCGACCCTTCGCCGGTCACCTCACCCTGGGCCGGGTGGCCAGGGGGGCAGGGGTGGACCTGCGCAACCTGACCGGTCAGGCGATCACCGGGCGGTGGCCGCCGACCGAGGTCGACCTGGTGGAGAGCCGGCTGTCGTCAGAGGGGGCGAGCTACCAGGTGGTGGAGCGCTTTCACCCTCACGTCCTGGGCGCGGGTCCTTGACCGAACGCACGTTCGAAACTACGGTGGTGGAAGTACACGAGCGTAACCGTCACACCCCCTTCGTAGGGTGAGACCCGTCAATCACAGACGGCCCCCAGGCCAGGACGGAAGGAGCCAGCGGTGGAGCGAGACAAGGCACTCGACATGGCGCTGAGCCAGATCGACAAGCACTTCGGCAAGGGCTCGGTGATGCGCATGGGTGATGCCACCCACATGGAGATGGAGTCCATCCCCACCGGTGCGTTGGCCCTCGACATCGCCCTCGGTGTCGGCGGCCTGCCTCGGGGTCGCGTCGTCGAGATCTTCGGCCCGGAATCGTCGGGCAAGTCCACGCTGGCCATGCACGTGGTCGCCGAGGCCCAGCGCAACGGCGGCATCGCCGCCTACATCGACGCCGAGCACGCCATGGACCCGGTCTACGCCCGAGCCATCGGCGTCAACGTCGACGACTTGCTCATCTCCCAGCCCGACACCGGGGAGCAGGCCCTGGAGATCACCGACATGCTGATCCGCTCGGGCGCCCTCGACGTGGTCGTCGTCGACTCGGTCGCCGCCCTCACCCCCCGGGCCGAGATCGAGGGCGAGATGGGCGACACCCATGTCGGCCTCCAGGCCCGGCTCATGTCCCAGGCCCTGCGCAAGCTCACCGGCACCCTCAACAAGACCAACACCATCGCCATCTTCATCAACCAGCTGCGGGAGAAGATCGGCGTGATGTACGGCTCCAACGAGACCACGCCGGGAGGTCGGGCCCTGAAGTTCTACTCGTCGGTCCGCCTCGACATCCGCCGCATCGAGGCCATCAAGGACGGGGTCGAGGTCATCGGCAACCGCACCCGCGTCAAGGTGGTCAAGAACAAGTGTGCCCCGCCGTTCAAGATGTGCGAGTTCGACATCGGCTACGGCAAAGGCATCAGCCGGGAGGGATCGCTGCTCGACGTGGGCGTCGACCTGGGCCTGGTGAAGAAGTCGGGGGCCTGGTACACCTACGACGGCGAACAGCTGGGCCAGGGCCGTGAGAACGCCAAGGTGTTCCTCATCGAGAACCCCGAGATCATGATGGAGATCTCCGAGCGCATCCGCCAGCAGATCAAGCCCAAGGAGACGGCCCCGGCCCCCGAGACCGTCGACGACCCCGACGACAAGCCCATCAGCATCGACTGAGCGCCTCCTGCCTCCCCCGGCGCCCGGGTCGGGGGAGGCAGGAGTTTCACCCTCGGCCGTCGAACCTAGAGAGCAGTCCTAGTTCCGGGGTGATGACGTGGTCGAGGTCCTGAAGGTGTCCAGTCGTTCCAACCCCAACTCCGTCGCCGGGGCCCTGGCCGGCGTGCTGCGTCAATGCGGCGCAGTCGAGATCCAGGTCGTGGGAGCGGGGGCGTTGAACCAGGCCGTCAAGGCCATCGCCATCGCCCGGGGGTTCGTGGCGCCATCCAACATCGACCTGGTCTGCATCCCCACCTTCGCCGACATCGAGATCGATGGCGAGGGGCGCACGGCCATCCGCCTGGCCGTCCAGGACCGCAGTGGGCACCTGCCCGCCGACAGCGTGGGTCGGCCGCCGGCCACCGATGTGTCCCGCCCATCGGGCTCGGCCGGCCACGGGGCCATCCCCCCTCCGCCGATGGCCACCATCCCGCCACCGCCGGTGGCCAGGCACGCCTTCGGCTGATCCCGGCCTGCCGGGCGGTCCCGGCAGGTACGGTGGATCGGTGGCCCAGGAAGCATCCCGCCGGTTCTTCATTCGCACTTTCGGGTGCCAGATGAACGAGCACGACTCCGAACGGTTGGCCGCCGTCCTCGAAGCCGACGGCCTGGAGGCCACCGAGGACCTCGACGAGGCCGACGTCGTGGTCCTCAATACCTGTTGCATCCGCGAGAACGCCGACAACCGCCTCTACGGCACCCTCGGCCAGCTGAAGTCCCTGAAGGAGCAACGCCCGGGCATGCAGATCGCCGTCGGGGGCTGCCTGGCCCAGAAGGACCGGGGTCTCGTCCAGCAACGGGCGCCCCAGGTCGACGCCGTCTTCGGCACCCACAACCTGGCCGCCGCCGCCGGCCTGCTCCGCCGGGCGGCCACCGAGGGGCCGATGATGGAGATCCTCGACGCCGCCCAGGCCGGCGACGAAGCCGCCTTCCCCTCGGCTCTGGCCACCCGGCGCAACCTGGCCCATGCCGCCTGGGTCACCATCCAGGTGGGGTGCGACAACGCCTGTGCGTTCTGCATCGTGCCCGCCGTGCGCGGCCCCGAGGTGAGCCGCCCCTTCGCCCGCCTGGTGTCCGAGGTGGAGGGCCTGGCCAGGGACGGCACCACCGAGGTGACCCTGCTCGGCCAGAACGTCAACTCGTACGGTCGCGACATCACCATGGGGCTGCGGGCCACACCCCCTGCCTCGGCCGACGACGGGGCTCGGGCGGCGGAGGCGGCCGGCCCAGTGTGGGCCTCCGACGAACGCCGCCGGGCCCGGCCCCTGTTCGCCGACCTCCTGCGGGCGGTGGGAGCGGTCGAGGGCATCAGGCGGGTGCGCTTCACCAGCCCCCATCCCAAGGACCTGCGTCCCGAGACCATCGAGGCGATGGCCGGGACACCCGAGGTGTGCGAGCACCTGCACCTGCCCCTGCAGTCGGGCAGCGACCGCACCCTGGCGGCCATGCACCGCGGATACACCGCCGAGCGCTACCTCGCGCGCCTGGCCGAAGCCCGGGCTGCGGTGGCCGACCTGGCCGTCACCACCGACATCATCGTCGGGTTCCCCGGAGAGACCGACGACGACTTCGCCCGCACCCTCGAGGTGGCGGCCGAGGTGGGCTACGACAGCGCCTACACGTTCTTGTTCTCCCCGCGCCCGGGGACGGCGGCGGCGGAGGTGCCCGAGCGCTTCGTAGCCCCCGAGGTGGCGGCCGAGCGCTTCGAGCGCCTCCGGGTGGTGGTCGAACGTTCGGCACTGCTCCGCCACCGGTCCCGGGTGGGGAGAGTCGAAGAGGTGCTCGTCGAGGGGCCCAGCAAGCGCGACCCCGCCGTCACCAGCGGCCGCACGCGCCAGAACAAGCTCGTGCACTTCCCGGTGGGCGAGCAGCCACCGCCGGGGCCGGGGAGCTATGCCACGGTTCGGGTCACCGACGCCGCCCCTCACTACCTGCGGGGGGAGCTGGTGGAGCTCACCTCCCGGGCCCGTCACCGCACCCTCATCCCCGTGGCCGCATTCTGAGCGAGCGGCGGCATCTGGCGCTGGTGGGGCCCACGGCGTCGGGGAAGTCGGCGCTGGCCATGGCCGTCGCCTCCCGCTTGGGCGACGTGGAGCTGGTGTCGGCCGACTCGATGCAGGTCTACCGGGACATGGACATCGGCACCGCCAAGCCGACCCCGGCCGAGCAGGCCGAGGTTCCCTGCCACCTGATCGACGTGGCCGAGCCGGCTGAGGACTTCTCCCTGGCCCGCTTCCAGGCGGCGGTCACCGAGGTACTGGCCGGCATCGAGGCGCGAGGTCATCGGGCCCTGCTGGTAGGGGGCACCGGGCTCTACGTCCAGGCGGTGATCGACGGGCTCACCCTGCCCGGGCAGTTCCCCGACGTCCGCCGGAGCCTCGAAGCCGACGCCCTCACCCCCGCCGGTGTGGGTTCGCTCCACCGCCGCCTCAGTGTCGCCGACCCGGCCGCCGCCGCCCGCATCGAGCCCACCAACCGACGTCGCCTGGTACGGGCCCTGGAGGTCACCCTCGGCAGCGGGCGTGCGTTCTCGTCGTTCGGCCCCGGCCTGGGTGCCTACCCTTCCAGCCCGTTCCGTGTCGCCGGGGTGTGGCTGCCGCGCCAGGTCGTGGCCGATCGCATCGCCCACCGCTACGTCGACCAGCTGGTGGCGGGCTTCATCGACGAGGTGGCGAGGCTGGCCGCCCGCCCCGGCGGACTGTCCCGCACCGCCGGCCAGGCCCTCGGGTACCGCGAGCTGCTCGATCACCTCGCCGGGCGGTCGAGCCTCGACGAGGCGGTGGACACCGCGGTGCGCCGCACCCGCAGGTTCGCCCGCCGCCAGCGGGCGTGGTTCCGGCGGGATCCTCGCGTCACCTGGATGGCCACCGCCCGAAACCCTGTCGCCGTGCTGCCCGCCCTCCTGGGACACTGGTCACGGTGAGACTGCGCAAATACCACGGGCTGGGCAACGACTTCTTGATCCTGTTCGACATGGACGGGGCCCAGCCCGTCGATGCCGCCATCGCCGCCGCCATCTGCGACCGCCACCGGGGAGTGGGCGCCGACGGCCTCATCCGCGTCACGGCCGGCGAAGCCGGGTCCGACGTCACCATGGAACTGCGCAACGCCGACGGCAGCACGGCGGAGATCAGCGGCAACGGCCTGCGCTGCGTGGTGCGGGCGGTGATGGACGCCGGCCTGGTGGCCGGCCCCGGGCTGGTGGTGACGACAGGGGCGGGCGACCGCCGGGCGACGATGGGCGTTGACGGCCTGGTGAGCGTGGAGATGGGGGTCGTGCCCGTTGCCGACCAGCAGGGTCAGTGGGACGATCTGGCGCCCGACCAGGCCCGATGGTCGGGGTTCGCCGACGCCGGGAACCCCCACGCCGTGTTCGGCGTCGACGACCTCGACAAGGCCGACATCGTGGCCGACGGCCGGGCGTGGGACCGCCAGTACCCGGGTGGCATCAACGTGGAGTACGTGGTGGTCGGGCCGCAGCCCGACACTCTGAGCATGCGGGTGTGGGAGCGAGGAGTGGGCGAGACGCTGGCGTGCGGCAGCGGCGCCTGCGCGGCGGCCGCCGTCGCCCGTCACCGCCATCTGGTCGGCGAGCGGGTCACCGTGCGCCAGCCCGGCGGTGACCTGCTCGTCGACCTGTCGGGCGACGTCGTCGTGCTCACCGGCCCGGCCGAGTTCGTCTGCCGGGTGGAGACGGTATGACGCTCATCGAGCGCCATCGGCGGGAGCGGATCGTGCTCGTGGGCGTGGCCATGCCGCCGGTGTCGACCAAGGCGGCCGAGGCGTCGCTCGACGAGCTGGCCGCCCTGGTCGACACCGCCGGGGCCGACGAGGCCGAGCGCATCGTCCAGCGGCGGGACTCGCCCGACGCCGCCACTTTCGTCGGCAGGGGCAAGGCCGAGGAGCTGCGGGAGATCTCCGAGAGCGTCGACGCCGACACCGTGGTGTTCGACGACGAGCTGTCGCCCGCCCAGAGCCGCAACCTGGAGAAGATCCTGGGGCGCACCGCCATCGACCGCACGGCGGTGATCCTCGACATCTTCGCCCAGCACGCCCACACCCAGGAGGGCAAGGCCCAGGTTGAGCTGGCCCTGCTGCGCTACCGCCTGCCCCGGCTGCGGGGTCGGGGCAAGAGCCTCAGTCAGCAGGCCGGCGGCATCGGCACGCGGGGGCCGGGCGAGACCCAGCTGGAGGTCGACCGCCGGCGCCTGCTCCGTCGGGCCACCAAGCTCGAATCCGACCTGAAAGAGCTCACCCAGAACCGACGGACCCAACGCAAGGCCCGGACGCGCTCGCGTCTGGCGACGGTGGCCCTGGTGGGCTACACCAACGCCGGTAAGTCCACGCTGCTCAACCGCCTGACCCGGTCGGACGTCCTCGTCGAGGACCGCCTGTTCGCCACCGTCGACCCGACCACCCGCCGCCTCGACCTTCCCGGCGGCGAGCGGGTCCTCGTCACCGACACCGTGGGGTTCGTCCGCAAGCTGCCCCTCCAGCTCGTCGAGGCCTTCCGGTCGACCCTCGAGGAGGTGGCCGAGGCCGACCTGCTGGTGCACGTGGTCGACGCCTCCGCCGCCGACCCCGAGTTCCAGATCGACGCCGTGCGGACGGTGCTGGTCGAGCTTGGGGCCGACCAGGTCCCCGAGCTGCTGGCCTTCAACAAGGCCGATTGCCTGGTCCACGGCGACGGGGACGGGGGCGGCGACGGTCTTCACCGGGCCACTGACGACGTGAGGATGAAGCGTATGGACGCCCGTCATCCCGGGTCGGTGCTGGTGTCGGCCCACACCGGGGCGGGCGTGGACGACCTGCTCGGCGCCATCGGCGAGCGCCTGCGGGCGGTGACCAAGGTGGTGGAGCTCACCGTCCCCTATGACCGGGGTGAGGTGGTCGCCGCCCTGCACCGCTACGGCGAGGTCCTGAGCGAGGAGCACGAAGAGGCCGCCACCCGCCTGCGGGTACGTCTGGACGCCGCCGACCTGGCCCGCTTCGACGAGTTCCGGCCTGCGTGACCGCCACCGGGACACCCATCTCGTGACCACGGGGTTCTCACCACCGCCCTACCCCTACGACCGGCTCGGCCCGATTCATGAGCTGGCCGCCAGCCACGTGGGAGGCGCCGTCGACCTGTCGGTCGGGGCGCCGGGCGATGCCCCTGCCCCCGAGGTGGTCGCCGCCCTGGGCTCGTCGGGCACCGAACGGGGCTACCCGCCGTCGGTCGGCTCGCCGGCCCTGCGTGAAGCGGCAGTGGGTTGGATGGCGCGACGCCTGGGTGTCGAGGTGCCTCTCGGCGCGGTGGCCGCCTGCGTGGGCACCAAGGAGTTCGTGGCCACCACGCCTCACTACCTGCGCCTGCGTGCGCCCGAGCGCGACACCGTGCTCTATCCGGCCGTGTCCTACCCGACCTATGAGATGGGCGCGGTGCTGGCCGGGTGCCGGGCCGTGCCTGTGCCCGTCGACGAGCGCTGGCGGCTCGACGTGTCCGCCATCGACGACGACGACGCGGCGCGGGCCCTGTGCCTGTGGGTGAACACGCCCGCCAACCCCACCGGAGCCCTCGACGACCTGGCGGCGGCGGCGGCGTGGGGCCGCCGGCGTGGGGTGCCGGTGCTCTCCGACGAGTGCTACGTGGAGTTCACCTGGGACGGCGGGCCCCGCACGATCCTCGAGCACGGCCTCGACGGCGTGATCGCCGTCCACTCGCTGTCGAAGCGGTCGAACCTGGCCGGGCTGCGGGCCGGGTTCTACGCCGGCGACCCCGAGCTCGTGCACTACCTGGCCGAGGTGCGCAAGCACGTGGGCATGATGGTGTCCGGGCCGGTCCAGGCGGCGGCCATCGCCGCCCTGGGCGACGACACCCATGTCGACGACCAGCGCGCCCGCTACCGCGAACGGCTGGGTTTCTTCGCCGACGTGCTCACCGGGGCCGGTTTCCAGTGCACGTTGCCCGGCGGCAGCTTCTACCTGTGGGCTCATGCGCCCGGCGGCGACGCCTGGTCGGCGGCCGCCGACCTGGCCCGTCGAGGTGGCCTGGTGACGTCACCGGGCGAGTTCTACGGCGTCGCCGGGGCGGGGTACCTCCGCCTGGCCATGGTCGTCACCATGGATCGTCTGCGCCTGGTGGCCGATCGCCTGGGCGGCTGACCGTCAGGGCTCAGGGCGGTTCCTGCACCGAGGGCGGCCATCCGGGCACGAACATCTGGTCGCCGTTGATACTGGCCACCTGCCAGCCCTCGTCGGAGTGGCGCAGGGCGAACCGCCGGGCGAACGAGTACCGCTTGGCCGCCGCCTGCTCGGCGTCGGTCTCCACGAACGTCACCGTCTCCAGGTCGAGGCCGACGACTTCGGGGTCGTCGAGTGACCGCCACGTCAGGGCGCTGAAGCCCTTCCAGATCTTGTGCCACAGCTCGAGGAGCTCGGTGCTGAACCGGGGCCACAGGGCGTGGTCGGGCCGGGGCCCGGCCAGCCTGGTGGCCAGGTCGTCCCAGTCGGCGCCCCGCCCCAGCCATTTCTGGTGGCGGTGGGCCCAGATCCAGTCCTGGACCAGCACCAGGCGCAGGGTGGGGTGGGTGAGGGGCCACGCCTTGGCCAGGTCGGCGTCGTCCATGACCGCCTCCACCCACGCGGTGGCCACGTCCTGGGCGGTGGGGGGCGGGGCCATGGCGGGTTCGGCCACGGCGTCAGGTTAGACCGCCGGCCCGGGGTCCTCACCGTGGTCGTGGGGGAGGGTCGACAGCACCGCTTGCGCCGCCTCATCGCCCAGCCACCCGCGCTCGGAGAGGGCGACGACGAAGCGGGCGAACGACTCGTCCAGGGCGTCGCCCTCGGCGTCGGTGGGGGTCACCTCGTCGCCTTCGGCCACCATCGCGGTGCCCGCCGCGACCAGGTCGGCGTGCAGCGTGCCGGCGCCGGCCAGGATGCACGCGCCGAACGCGGTGTCGGCTCCCTCGACGACCAGGATGGGCCGGCGCAGCACCGACGCCCGCACGCCGGCCCAGACCCGGCTGGAACCGCCCCGACCGGCCGAGCGTACGGGGCCGGCGGGGGACGCACCGAGGCCGGTCAGGCGACCGTAGGCCAGGCGCTCCAGGAAGGCCACGCCCTCGAGCACGGCCCGGTGCCGCTCGGCGTCGTCGCTCGGGTGGCCGAGCCAGAAGCCGGTCGCCGCCGGGGCCACGAACGGGAAGCGCTCGCCCGTGCCGAGGAGGGGATAGGTGACACAGCCGGCAGGGCCGGCCGCTGCCGCCCGGCGGTCGAGTTCGCCCAGGTCGGCGCCCGGCGAGCCGGCGCCCAGCGCCGCCCCGCCGGTGTTGGAGGCGCCGCCCGGCAACCACCACCCGCCGGGATGGCGGTGGCTGTAGACCGCTCCCGAGGGGTCGTGGACGAGACCGTCGGTGGCCCCTTTGACCACCATGGTCGTGCCGATCACGGTCACGAAGCGGCCCGGGCGGTCGGCGCCGGCGGCGACCTGGCCGGCGCAGCCGTCGGTCATGCCCAGGCGCACACCGCAACCGGCGGGCAGGCCGGTGGCTGCCGCCGCTTCGGCCCCGACCACGCCCGCCGGCGACGACGGGGGTCGCACCTCGGCCAGCAGGTCGTCGCCGATCCCCAGTGCGGCGGTGGCCTCCACCGCCCACTCCTGGCGTCCGGGGTCGTAGCCGCTCTTGAGGGCGTGGCTCCAGTCCGTCGGCGGCCGATCGCCGGTGAGCCCGGCCACCACCACGTCGGAGGCGTGCCAGGCCGACCGGGCCCGCGCCGCCACGCCGGGCTGGGCGATCAGCCATCCCCACTTGGCCAGTCCCGACGTGGCCCCGGGGCGCCATCCCAGCGCCGCCCACCGGTCGGCCCCGGCCTCGGCCGCCACCGCTGCTTGTGCGTCGGCCCGTTGGTCGTCGTAGAGCAGGGCGGGCCCGAGTGGCCGGCCGCCGCCGTCGACCACCACCACTGTCCCCGACGTGGCCGCCACCGCCGCGGCCACGATCGACTTCGCCCTGGGGCCCAAGGCGGAAGTGGCCTGCCGCAGGGCGGTCAACGTCGCCGGCCACCACGCCCGGGCGTCGGTCTGGGACCAGCCGGGCCGAGGGCGGTCAGGAGCAGGCAGGGGGGCGGAGCCGCGGGACACGACCCGACCGGCAGCGTCGGCACACGAGACCCGCACCTCCTGGGTGGCCAGGTCGATGCCGGCGACGAGCTCGGAGGGAGGGGAGGGGCCCAGACGCCCGACGGTAGCGGGGTTGGCGCCTACCATGGCCGGGTGCCCATCGACACCTCCGGAGAATCCTTCGTCGCCCTGCAGAGCCTGCTCGACCAGATCGTCGACAACACGTCGCCGGCCGCCTCGCGCATCCACGCCACCATCGCCGCCCAGCAGTTCCTCGAGTCGCTGACCCGGACCCTGGTCGACGAGGCCATCGCCGAGGGCGCCAGCTGGGACGACCTGGCGTCGTCGTTCGGGACCTCGCCGGCCAACGTGAAGTCCCGCTTCGGCGCCTTGCGCAACTACGACGACTGAGCCCGGCCATGGTCGACGATCGCGTCGAGCGGGTCACGACCCTGCTGCGTGAGCTGCGCGGCCGGCTCAGCACCGAGCCCCCGTTGTCGTTCGACGAGTGGGAGCTGGCCCTGTACGCCTACGACGAGGCCCTGGTTACGGCGGCGGACATCTTCGATGTCGATGTGCCGGCCGCCGCCCGCGACGAGATGGGCCCCGATGACCGCGCCGACCTGGAGCAGGCCCTGGCCGACGCCGGTCTCGACCTGGCGGCCGACGCCTGACCGTCGGCGCCCTCCCGTGAGGACCGCCTCCGCCTTCGACGCCACCGGTGCCTTCAGGTGCGAGCTGGCGGGGTACATCGCCAGCGCCGCGTTCACCTCCGGGCACCGGTTCGTGGTCGGGATCTGGCACGAGTCACCGCTCGGGCCCATGGCCGACGTCATGTGGTCGCGGCCCGGCGGGCAACGGGTCCTCCTTGTCGATCGCCCCGCCGTCGGCGAGCTCATCACCGCCGTGTACCGGTTCGACGCCGTCGAGCAGATGCCACTCGTAGCCCGGGTGGAGGGCGACTCCGTGAAGGTGAGCGCCGGCGACCTGGTGTTGGAGCTGCGCGGCGGACGGGAGTGGCCCATCCCGCTGGCCCGACTGCGGGGCCGGCCCATGGGGCGGCGGGCGGAGGCGCCGGTGGCCCGGTGGTTGCTCGGCGTGCGGACCTTCGGCACCAGCCCGACCGGCGTCGACGAGTGGTACCGGTCCGACCGGTACCGGCGGGTGGTCGACGGGCGCGCCACTCTCGCCGGTCAGGACCTCGGGTCGATCTGTCGGTTCCGCGGGCCGACGGGGTTCGGGTTCAGCGAACCCCCTCGGCGGCCGGCCGTCGTCCGGGTGCGTCCGCTGCTCGTCGACACCGGTGGCGCCCTGGAGGGCGTCTTGACCGCGTGCCGGGAACGTGACCGTGCCGGCAGCCTTCCTGACGATGGCCCCGGGCGGTCGTAGGATGGCAGTGATGCCAGCCAAGCCCGAGTCAGAGGTCGGGCTGGCGGAGATACTGGCCGACGTGGCCAGGTCGCTTCTCGACGAGAGTGACGTCGACTCCACCCTGGAGCGGATCTGCCAGCTGGCGGTGAAGACGGTCGACGGATGTGAGACGGCCGGCATCTCGATAGCCACGGGCACCCGGGTCGCCTCCAGGGTCCACAGCGACGAGGTGCCGCGGATCGTCGACCAGATCCAGTCCGAGACCCAGGAGGGTCCCTGCGTCGACGCCATCCAGCAGCACCAGGTGTTCGTCACCGGCTCCCTCACCGAGGAGCGGCGCTGGCCCAACTTCGCCCGCCGGGCCCACGACGAGACCGGCGTGGAGAGCGTGCTGGCCATGCGCCTGTTCACCAATGGCGACACCATGGGGGCGTTGAACCTCTACAGCTCCCGGCGCGATGCCTACAGCGACCAGGACATCGCCGTGGCGTCGGTGTTCGCCGCCCATGCCGCGGTGGCCCTGGCCACGGCCCAGAAGGCGGCCCACCTCGAGGCCAAGGCCCACGGGCGCGACATCATCGGGATGGCCAAGGGCATCATCATCGCCCGCCAGCACGTCTCCGACGAGGAGGCTTTCGACATCCTGCGCCGGGCATCCCAGCGCATGAACATCAAGCTCCGGGAACTGGCCGAGCAGGTGGTTCATCCTCCGGCCGACGACGGTCCCGTCGAGCAGGCCCCGTAGCGCTCAGTCCTCGGCCCGCCCGCCCAGGTGGTGGGCGAGGAAGCGCTCGGCGGCGGCGTAGAACGACAGTCGGTTCTCGGGCTTGGCGAAGCCGTGCCCCTCGTCGGGGTAGAGCAGGTACTCGTGCTCGATGCCCTTGGCGGTGAGGGCGGCCACGATCTGCTCGGCCTCGGCCTGCTTGACCCGCGGGTCATTGGCCCCCTGGGCGATGAGCAGGGGGATGCGGATCTGGTCGGCCTTGGACAGCGGTGAGCGCGACCAGAGGAAGTCCTCCTCGGTCTCCGGGTTGCCCACCCGGGTGTGGAACTGGGCGACCATCGGTGCCCAGTAGGCCGGGATCGACGTGATCAGGGTCTTGAGGTTGGAGGGCCCGACGATGTCGACGGCACAGCGGAACACGTCGGGGGTGAACGCGGCACCGACCAGGGCGGCGTACCCGCCGTAGGACCCGCCGTAGATGCCCACCCGGCCGCGGTCGGCCCAGCCCTTGGCCACCACGTGGTCGACGGCGTCGAGCAGGTCGTCGTGCATGGCCGCGCCCCACTCCCGGTTGCCCGCGTTGACGAACGCCTTGCCGTAGCCGGTGGACCCGCGGTAGTTGACCTGGACGCAGAGATAGCCGCGGTTGGCCAGCCACTGCGCCTCGGGGTCGAACCCCCACGCGTCACGGGCCCAGGGCCCGCCGTGCACGTTGACCACGGTGGGGAGAGCCTTGGGCGGCAGGACGGGAGGGAAAGTGGCGTAGCCGTGGATGACCAGGCCGTCGCGAGCGGTGAAGGAGAAGGGCTCCATCTTGGCCAGCTGGTAGCGCGACAGGCTGGGCTGGTGCTCGAACATGAAGGTGGCCTGGGCGGCGGCGCGGTCCCATGCGTAGTAGCGGACGGGACCGTCGTCGGTGGTGTAGGCCACCAGCCACACCCGGTCGGCGTCGTCGTGGCCGAGGAGAACGGGGTCGCCAGGGGAGAGGCCCAGGAGGGCTTCGACGTCGTCGGCCACGGCCGGGTCGAGGACGTGGTAGTCGGCCCGATCTTTCATGAACACCACGATCTGAGGCTCGCGGGTGTCGGGATGGAGCCGGACGGCGCCGACGTCGTAGGTGGGATCCTCGGCCACCACCGTGCTCTCGGCGGTGGCGCAGTCGATGCGCACCAACCTCCCGGCGTTGGCGTCGACCGACGTGATGGCCCATAGGGCGCTGCCGTCGAGCGTGAAGCCGAGGGGCTCGCTGCTGAGGGCGTCCTCCTGGCTGATCTCCAGCAGGGCCCGCCACTCGTCGTCGGGTGTGTCGCGCACCATCACCACGAACCCACCGTCGGGGGTCGGGGCCAGCCCGGCGCGCACGTGCCAGTCGGCGTCGGCCAGCATCCCGATGAACCCGGGGTTGTCGGCCACCTTCTCCAACCGGCCGTCGCGAAGGTCGAGGCGGTAGACGTCGTGGAGCTCGGGGTTGTCGCGGTTGAGCCCGACCAGCAGGTGGTCGGGGAACCGCTTGTCGATCTCGTCCACCCGCACCTGCACCCCGTCGAAGGGAGTGAGGTCGCGGATGTCGCCCGTGTCCAGGTCGACGTCGTGGAGCCGCCAGTTCTCGTCGCCGCCGGCGTCTTGCACGTAGAGCAAATGGCGCCGGTCGTGGGCCCAGAAGAACGAGCGGATGCCACGCTCACGGTCGCGGGTGACGGCCCGGCCCTCGCCGGCGCCGGCGCCGATGGGGCTCACCCACACGTTCAGGACGCCTTCGTCGGGGGCCAGCCATGCCAGTTGGGTGCCGTCGGGTGAGATGCGCGGGCTGGTGCGCTCGGGATTGCCGAACAACACGGCGCGCGGGACGAGGGGTGGCGCCACTGGTGCATCGCTCATGCCCGACTGCCTAGCAGACCGCTGTCGGTATGGGCCCCCGGCCGTACACTCGCGGTCGTGGATGCCACCCCCGCCAACCGGTGGCTGGCCGAAGCGCAAGGCCGGGCCGCCAGCTACGACGACCGGTGGGAGCAGATGGCGGCCGAGGGCCGGCGGGTGCACGGTGAGGCCGATCTGATCGAGTCGCTGTGCCCCCAGGGCTCGGTGCTCGACGCCGGGTGCGGCACCGGCCGCGTCGGCGCCGAGCTGGCCCGCCGGGGGCTCGACGTGGTGGGC
The DNA here is from genome assembly GCA_036264885.1 of Acidimicrobiales bacterium. Taxonomy (GTDB): domain Bacteria; phylum Actinomycetota; class Acidimicrobiia; order Acidimicrobiales; family AC-14; genus DATAQC01. The sequence continues at coordinate 32,332 of DATAQC010000101.1, forward strand.
GTCGACCTCGACCCCGCCATGCTGGGCCGGGCGCGGGCCAAGGCGCCCGCGGTGACGTGGATCCAGGCGGACCTGGCCGACCTCGACGTGGGCCGCGTCTTCGACGTGGTGGTGGCCGCCGGCAACGTGATGATCTATCTGGCTCCCGGCACCGAGGGTGCGGTCGTGGCCGCCCTGGCCCGCCACACCCGCCCCGGTGGGTTGGTGGTGGCCGGGTTCCAGCTCGATGCCGGCCGACTCGACCTGGCCGGCTACGACGCCCACGCCACTGCCGCCGGCCTGGAGCTCGAGCACCGCTGGGCCACGTGGGACCGCCAACCCTGTACCGGCGGTCCCTACGCGGTGTCAGTGCACCGGTGCCCGTGAACCTCTAGAAGCCGTGGTTCTTGAGCCAGTCCTGGGCCAGGACCTGGGGGTCTTCCTTGTCGACCTCGGCCCGCTTGTTCAGGTCCGTCAGGTCGGCCGTGGTGAGGGCGGCCGATACCTTGTTGAGAGTCTGGCGAACCTTGTCGTCGGCTGCCGCGGTGCGGATCACCGGAACGACGTTGTCAGCGTTCTGCAGGTGCTTGTCGTCCTCCAACACCACGAACCCGTTGGCGGGGATGGCGCCGTCCGTCGAGGTCAGGAGGCCGACGTCGATGTCTCCGCCCTTGAGTGCGGCGACGGTCAGGGGCCCACCCACGTCGAGGGGCTTGAACTCCTTGAAGTTGAGCCCGTAGGTGCTGACCAGTCCGGCCTGGCAGAAGGGTCGGGTCGGGCATTCGGGGGGTCCGCCAAGCTTTAGTTGACCGGCGACGGGCGCGAGGTCCGAGAGCTTCTTGAGGTTGTCTTTGTCAGCCGTCGCCTTGGTGACGGCGAAGGCGTTGGCATCGATGGCCGGAGAGGGATCGAGCGCGGTACTTCCCTTCGACGCCAGCACTGCCCGGAGCTTCTCGGTGGTGGCTTGGGGATCGGGTGTGGCCTGGCCAGCGGAGTTGTTGTAGAACTCGAGGTCGGTGGCCGCATAGCCCGGGTACAGGTCGATCTCGCCTCGCTCCAGCGCCGGTGCCACAATCTCCCGGCTGCCCAGGTTCGGTCGCACCGTGACGTCGAAGCCGGCTTTCTTGAGAGCGCCCTCGTAGATGCCGGCCAGGGTGGCGCTCTCGGGAAAGTTGAACGCCCCAATCGTTATTGCCTTGGTCGTCGTGCTGGAGCCGGCGCCGCTGCCGCTCTTCGACGAGCTGCCGCATGCCGCGACCACCAGGGCCAGGCCGGCGACTCCGGCTCCGAAG
>DATAQC010000017.1:0-17053 GCA_036264885.1 Acidimicrobiales bacterium
GCCACCGCGATCACGTCGACGTCGGCCCGCCCGCACGACGGACAGGCGATGAGGTCGAGGCCCTTGCGCTCACGCAGCCCGAGGGCCTCGAGCAGCTGGCGCCCGGCCCTGGCCTCCTCCACCGGGTCGGCGGTGAGCGAGTAGCGGATGGTGTCACCGATGCCCTCGGCCAGGAGGGTGGCGATGCCGGCGGTGGCCTTTATCAGCCCCTGGGGCGGCGGTCCTGCCTCGGTGACACCCAGGTGCAGGGGGTGGTCGGTGACCTCCGACAGCTGGCGGTAGGCGGCGATCATCAGGGCCGGGTTGGAGGCCTTCACCGAGATCTTGACGTCGTGGAAGTCGACCTCGGCCAGGTAGGCCAGCTCTCGCTGGGCCGACTCGACCAGGGCCTCGGGCGTGGCGCCGCCGTGGCGCTCGGCGATGTCGGGGTCGAGAGAGCCAGCGTTGACCCCGATGCGGATGGGAACACCCCTGGCCTTGGCCTCGGTGGCCACCGCTTTGATCTGGCCGGGCTTGCGGATGTTGCCGGGGTTGAGGCGCAGGCACTGCACGCCGGCGTCGAGGGCGGCCAGGGCCAGGCGGTACTGGAAGTGGATGTCGGCCACGATGGGCACGGGCGACCGGGGGACGATGCGGGCCAGGGCCTCAGCCGCCTCGGCGTCGTTGCAGGTGCAGCGCACGATGTCGGCCCCGGCGCCGGCCAGGGCGTAGATCTGGGCGAGCGTGCCCTCCACGTCCGCCGTCTTGGTGATGGTCATCGACTGCACGCTCACCGGCGCGCCGCCGCCCACGGGCACGCCGCCGACGTCGATCCGGCGGGTCCTCCGCCGTTGGAAAGCGCCGCTCACGACCACGTCTCCGTTCTGGCGTGCGAAACGCCGACAGAATCCCTGTGACCCGCACGCCAGGACGGCGAGGTTCGGCGTCGGTGCTGGCTCACTGGAAGGGGTTGGCGAGGGGTCGGAAGATGTCGAGCCAGATCGAGACCCCACCGAGCATGACCAGCACGACGATGACGGCGGCGGTGAACGGCAGCATCTTTGCCACGTCGGCCTGGTAGCGGCGCTTCCGCGACCGGATGCGCTCGTAGCTGGCGATGGCCAGGTGGCCGCCGTCGAGGGGGAGGAGCGGCACCAGGTTGAACACGCCCAGGAAGATGTTGAAGACCACGAACAGCTGGAGGACGTTGAGGATGCCGGTGTCTGCCGCCTGCCCGGCGATGCGGGCCACGCCGACGATGGAGACGGGCCGGCTGGCATCGGCCTGGGCCTTGGTCTGGCCGGTGCTGTTGCCGGTCATCAGCTTGGCGTAGTTGCCGAGTGAGTGAGGCGAGAAGAACGAGCCCAGAGCCAGGATCGACCGCCAGGCGATGTCGCCCGTGTCGCGCACACCGCGGACGAGGCCCACCGCCGGATTCACCTTCTCGGTAGGAACCTTGGCGCCGATGCCGATGTAGCCCGTCGTCTCCCCGTCCTGGCTGACCGCCTCCGGCTTGGCCGTGAGGGTCACCGGCTTGCCGTCACGCTCGACGACGAAGGTGATGTCCTGGTTGGGGCGGGCCCGGATGTAGGCCGGCAGATCGAGCCAGTCGTGCACGGTGATGCCGTCGTAGGACACGATCTTGTCGCCGACCTGGAAGCCGGCCTTCTGGGCCGGGCTCTGGCCCGTGCTCAGACGGCTGATGTCGCCCACCGTGGTGGTGGCGGCGTTGTAGTTGGGGACGCCCACCACGGTCCAGGCGAAGGTGAGCACGATGACGGCGATGACGAAGTGCATGGCGATGCCGGCGGCGGCCACGATCATCCGCTTGGGGTACGACTGCTGGCGGTAGGTACGGGACTCGTCGGCCGGGTCGATGTCGCGCTCGAGGTTGCTCATCCCGATGATCTTCACGTAGCCGCCCAGCGGAATGGCCTTCACGCCGTATTCGGTCTCACCCTTGCGCATCGACCACAGTCGGGGACCGAAACCGACGAAGAACTCGGTGACCTTCATGCCCGACAACTTGGCGGCGATGAAGTGGCCCCCCTCGTGGGCCATCACCACGGCCAGGATGGCCAGCACGAACCCGACCACGCCGAAGGTCTGGGTGACCACCGCCACCACCACGACGGCGACGAGCAAGGCCACGACCGGCGTGAGTTGTCGCCACGTCCCCGTCGCCGCCTCGCCACCGGGTTGCGGTGACGCGCCGGGCGAGAGGTCCGGTGGCGAGCTGTCGTGGGCCTGGGTCATGGGGTGGGTTCCTTCCGGTGTCGTGCGTTGATCCGTCGGCGGCCCCCCCGGACTCCTCGAACTCACCCGACGGTGGTCATCCTCCGTTGTACCGTCTCCTTGGCCCGCTGGCGAGCGCGGCGGTCGGCTTCGATGACGGCTCCGACGTTTTCGGCCGACGCCCCATCATGGCTCTCCAGAGTCTCTTTGATGATGTCGGCTATCGAGGACCACGGGATGAGCCCTTCCCTGAAGGCATCGACGGCCACCTCGTTGGCGGCGTTGAGCCAGGCGGGCGCCGTACCTCCGGCCCGGCCCGCGTCATAGGCCAGGTCGAGGCACGGAAAGGCCTGGCGGTCGGGTGCTTCGAAGTCGAGCCGGCCCACCTTGGACCAGTCGAGGGCGCCGAAGGCCACCGCACCGCGGTCGGGCCAGGCCAGGGCGTAGCTGATGGGCAGGCGCATGTCGGGCTGGGAGAGCTGGGCCAGGGTGGCGCCGTCGGAGAACTCGGCCATGGAGTGCACGATCGACTGGGGATGGACGACCACCTCGATGCGGTCGTAGTCGACGCCGAACAGCTCATGGGCCTCGATGACCTCGAGGCCCTTGTTCATGAGGGTGGACGAGTCGATGGTGACCTTGGGGCCCATGGTCCAGGTGGGGTGGGCCAGGGCGTCGTCGAGGGTCACCCGGCGCAGGTCGTCGGCCGACCGGCCCCGAAAGGGGCCCCCGCTGGCGGTCAGGACGATCCGGGAAACCCGGCGCAGGTCACCGGCCGCCGGTGGGCCGCCGGCTGCGCCCAGGCACTGGTGGACGGCGCAGTGCTCGGAGTCGACGGGCACGATCTCGGCGCCCGGCGTGGTCCGAACCTGTTGCACCACCGGGCCCCCGGCGATCAGCGACTCCTTGTTGGCCAGGGCCAGGCGGCGACCCGCCTGCAGGGCGGCCAGGGTGACGGGGAGGCCGGCGAACCCCACCACTCCGTTGACCACCACGTCGGCATCGACGGCGATGGCGGCCAGTGCGTCGGGCCCGGCCAGCACCTCGGTCCCAGGGGGCACCAGTTCGGCCAGCTCCGCGGCCCGGGCGGCGTCGGCCACCGCCACGCGCAGGGGTCGTAGCCGGCGGGCCTGTTCGGCGAGGAGCTCCACCGATTGGGACGCCCCCAGGGCCACCACCTGGTAGCGGTCGGGCTCGGCCTCGATGACCTCGACGGCCTGGGTGCCGATGGACCCGGTGGAGCCCACCAGGCTGACCGTCCTCATGAGGACCGAAGACCTAGGCGAAGTTCAGGATGCGGATGAGGTACCAGGTGGCAGGCACCACGAACAGCAGGGCGTCGATGCGGTCGAGGACGCCGCCGTGGCCGGGCAGGATCGCCCCCATGTCCTTGACCCCGAGGTCACGCTTGAGCATCGACTCGCACAGGTCGCCCAGCGGGGCGACCACCATGACGACCAGGGCGAGGACGATGCCGCGCTTGAGGGTCCACGGAGCGATCTGGCCGACGACGGCCCCGGCCACCAAGGTGGCGACACAGGCGCCGACCATGCCCTCGACGGTCTTGCCGGGGCTGATGTCGGGGGCCAGCGGGGTCTTGCCCGCGAACCTCCCGACGAAGAAGGCCCCGGCGTCGTAGGCCGCGGTGGTGAGCACGGCGCCGACCAGCAGCCCGATGCCGTCGTTGTGGGGTGCTTTGAGCAACAGGGCGGCAAACGACCCCAGGATGCCCACGTAGAAGAACCCGAACACGGTGACGGACACGTTCATCATGGGCCGGCCCCGGACCACGCCGGTGAGGTACCAGAGCAGGGCGAACGCGATGAACAGGGGCATGACCAGGTTGAACCCGTCGATGCCGCGCCAGTAGACCGCTCCCGACAGGGCGGCGGTGGCGGTGACGCCGAGGAGCGTGGCCGGGTGGTGGCCGGCGGTGCGCATGGCGCCGAAGAGCTCGGCGGCGGCCATCACCAGGGCGACGACGACGAGGACCAGCAGCGCCTTGGGACCGATCGCCGCCGCCAGCAGCACCACGACCAGGGCTACGAACCCGGTGACCACCGAGGTGGTCACGTCGCGGGGCGGGACCGAGGCGCCGGGCGCCATGGCGGCAGGGCTGGGGGCGGGACGCCGGGGCTGGCGCTGGCGGCCGGCCATACGCCCGGGGGCGGGAGCCGGCGCCTGCTCGGCTTCGGGGAAGTCGAACCCGTCGTCGGCGTCGAGGTCGGGAAGGGCGCCGGTGCGCAGGCCACCGATCTCGGGGTCGTCGAGCATCTCGTCACCGAAGTCGGCCTCGTCCCAGTCCGTGTGCTGGTCGCGCCAACGGGGACCGGTGGACAGCGACGACCACGCCCTCAGGTCATCGTCAGCCGGAGCATCGGGGTCGGACTGGACGCGCGCCACCTCGCCGCTGGGCGGTTCGGTCCAGTGCGGCAGCGGCACCGAACCGGTGCCCTCGTCGGGGGGAGGGTAGGCCGTGAACCGGGGGGCATCGGGCTCGGCCTCTCCGGCGGGAGCATCCCAGAACTGGTGCTCCTCGGGGCCGGGGAGGCCTTCGCGCTCGAAGCCCTGGTCCTCGGGACCCACGAGGCTGCCGGTGTCACCGGGGCCCGTTCCCATGGTGGGGTCAGCGTAGCGGCCGGGTTCGTGCCCGACGGGTGATGCGCCCGCCGACGGGTCAGGTTCCTCCCGCCAGAACTGGCCCTCGGGCGACGGTTCCTGAGAGGCGGGGGGCCGGGGATGGTCGGCCACCGCAGGCATGGATACCGACATGGGATCGGCGCCCGGGAAGCGCAGCGAGGGGCGAGGCCCGCTCGGCGGCTCGGGGACGTCGCCGAAACGAGGGGCGTCACCCGGACGGCGACCGGCCACCTGGCCGGCCTCGATGGCGGCCGCCGCCTCTTCGGCGCCGATGATCCTGACCCCCTCGGCGGCCTGGCGTGGGCCGCGGCGCGCCCCGGCGCCGCTGGGGATGTCGCCCGGCGCGTCGGCGTCCGGTCCCGGCAGGTCGAGCGCCTCGGTGTGGTCGTCGGTGTAGCCGTCGTCCATCGTCTGGCCCTCCTCTCTCCGTCGGTTGTCGGCTGCGAAGTTCTTTTCGGTCCTGAACGTTGCGGTGGCGCCCGTCGCGGCGCTGCTCAGACCTCGAGAAGCTCCTGCTCCTTACGGGCCAGGGCGTGGTCGATGTCGGCCACGTGTTCTTGAGTGAGCTTCTCCAGGTCTTTCTCGGCCCGCTCGAGCTCGTCGGATGAGATCTCCCCGTTCTTCTCCAACGCCTCCAGCTCGTGGCGGGCCGACCGTCTCAGGTTGCGGGTGGCAACCCGGCCGTCCTCGGCCTTGTGGCGGGCCACTTTCACCAGTTCCTTGCGGCGGTCGGAGGTGAGTTGGGGAAACGTCAGGCGGATCACCTGGCCGTCGTTCGACGGCGTGATGCCCAGGTCGGAGTTCTGCAGCGCCCGCTCGATGGCCTTGATGGCCCCCTTGTCGTAGGGGGCGATCACCAGCACGCGGGCTTCGGGCACGCTGAAGCCGGCAAGCTGCTGGAGCTGCACGTCACTGCCGTAGTACTCGACCTTGAGCTTCTCGACCAGCGCCGGGGTCGCCCGCCCCGTGCGGATCGACGAGAAGTCAGCCCGGGTGTGGGCCGTGGCCTTGGTCATCTTGTCGGCCGTGTCGACGAGGATGTCGTCGATCATCGGTCGCTCCATCTCCCGCTCAGGGGGCCGCTCGGGCCCGGTCTCCCGCTCAGGGGGCCGCTCGGGCCCAGGGACGTCATGTGACCAGCGTACCTATTGCCTCCCCCTGAATGGCGCGGCGGATGTTGCCCGGCGCCATGAGGTCGAACACGACGATGGGCAGCTTGTTGTCCATGCAGAAGGTGATGGCCGTGGCGTCCATCACCTTGAGGCCCCGGTTGAGGACATCGATGTAGTGGACCTCGGCGAACTTGGTGGCATCGGGGTTCGTGCGGGGGTCGTCGGTGTAGACCCCGTCGACGCCCGAATGGGTGCCCTTGAGCACCGCCGTGGCCCCGATCTCGGCGGCACGGAGGGCCGCGGTGGTGTCGGTGGTGAAAAAGGGGTTACCGGTGCCCCCGGCCATGATGACGACGCGACCGGTCTCCAGGTGGCGCTGGGCCCGGCGTCGGATGTAGGGCTCGGCCACCTGGGCCATCTGCACGGCGGTCATCACCCGCGTGGGCTGGCCCAGCTTCTCCAGGGCATCCTGGAGAGCCAAAGCGTTGATGATCGTGGCCAGCATGCCCATGGTGTCGGCCTGGGCCCGGTCCATGCCGGCACCGGCGCCGGCCATCCCCCGCCAGATGTTGCCTCCCCCGACGACGATGGCCATCTCCACGCCCAGCTCACGGTGGACCTCGGCCACCTCGGCGGCGATGCGGGCGACGACCAGGCCGTCGATGCCGAAGCCGGTCTGGGGGTCGGCGAACGCCTCACCCGACAGCTTCAGCACGACCCGCGACCAGCGCGGCGCGTCAGGGGCCAACGCTCATCCGCCCACGACGACCTGGACGAACCGGCTTACGGTGGCTTCACCCAGGAACTGGGCGATGCTGAGCTTGGTGTCGCGCACGTAGGCCTGCTCCAGCAGGCAGTGTTCCTTATAGAACCGGCCCAGACGGCCCTCGACGATCTTGGGCACGGCTGCCTCGGGCTTGCCCTCGTTGCGGGTGAGGTTGGCCAGCAGCTCCCGCTCGTCTTCCACCCGCTCGACGGGCACGTCGTCACGGCTGAGCCATTCGGGACGGGCGAAGGCGATGTGCAGGGCCACCTCGTGGGCCTTGGCCTCGTCGCCCCCCGTCAGCTCGACGAGGATGCCGTTGACTCCCCGGCCGTTCTGCATGTGCACGTAGGCGTCGAGAACCGAATGGGGCCCCGCCTCGAAGCGGTGCACCTCGCCGACCTGGATGTTTTCCTTCAACGAGATCCGCAGGGCGTCGACCGCCTCCTGGCGCTCGGCCACCGCTGCCTCACCCTTGGCCACCACCAGGGTGGCCAACTCGTCGAGCAGGTCGGTGAACTCGGGCGACTTGGCCACGAAGTCGGTCTCGCAGCGCAGGGCGACGACCGCCGCCGTCTGACCCTCGCGGACCGCGGTGACCGCGCCCTGGGTGTTCTCCCGATCGGAGCGCTCGCCCATCTTGGCCAGACCGTGCTCGAAGAGCCACCGTCGCGACATCTCCATGTCGCCGTCGTTCTCGGTCAACGCCCGCTTGGCGTCCATCATCCCCACGCCCATCGCCTGACGGAGTGCCTGGACGTCTTTGGCTGAGAAGTCGGCCATGTCTCAGCCCTCGCTCGGGCCGGGCTGGGCCGGATCGGCGCCCGCCCCGGCGGGGGCAGCGTCGTCAGCCGGCGGGCTGAGCGGCGCGTCGGAGGTGGAGGCGTCGGAGGCGGTGGGAGACACGTCGGTAGGGGGGGCTTGGGCGGTGGGGGCAGCGTCCGCCGGAGGTGCTTCGGCTGATGGCGTGTCGGCGGCCGGGCGTCGGGAGGTGGCCAACCTGGCCTCGCGCTCCTGGGCCTGCAGGGCAGCCTGGCGTCGGGCCTCGGCTTGCTGGTGGACCCGGCGGGCCTCCGCCTCGGGGTCGACGGTGGGCGCCGGCGCAGCGGCGGCGGCCTTGGCGTTGCGGCGGGACGCGATCATGCGGCCCTCCTCCACGGCGTCGGCGATGATGCGGCACATGAGGGTGCCGGCCCGGATGGCGTCGTCGTTGCCGGGGACGATGTACTGGATGAGGTCGGGGTCGCAGTTGGTGTCGACGACGGCCACGATGGGCATGCCCAGCTTGTTGGCCTCGGTGACGGCGATGTGCTCCTTCTTCGTGTCGATCACGAAGATGGCATCGGGCAGGCGGGAGAGGTTGCGGATGCCCCCGAGGTTGCGTTGCAGCTTCTCCAGCTCACGGCCGAGGATGAGGGCTTCCTTCTTCGGCATGGCCTCGAAGTCGCCGCTCTCCTTCATGCGCTCGTACTCGGCCATCTTCTTGACCCGACCGCTGATCGTCTGGAAGTTGGTGAGCATGCCCCCCAACCACCGCTCGTTGACGTAGGGCATGTCGACGCGCTGGGCCGCCGAGGCGATGGCGTCCTGGGTCTGCTTCTTGGTTCCGACGAACAGGATGGACCCGCCACCGGCGACCAGGTCGCGGACGAAGCTGTACGCGGTGTCGATCCGCCCCAAGGTCTGGTTGAGGTCGATGATGTAGATGCCGTTGCGCTCGCCGAAGATGAAGCGCTTCATCTTGGGGTTCCAGCGCCGGGTCTGGTGGCCGAAATGCATCCCGGCCTCCAGTAGCTGCTTCATGGTCACTACGGCCATGGCTCTCCTCCCCATCGGTTGGTCTCGCCTGCGCGTTGCGCTCAGACAGCGAGCGACCGTGGGTTACGAACAGGCGTGGGTGGCCCCGCGCCTCGTGCTCGGAGCCCTGCGAGTGTAGCGCGCCAGGCCGACCCCGACGGCTCGGCCTACCAGCCGGTGGACGCGGTGAGCGTGTTGTCGACCGCCTCCCTCACGCCCACCACCAGCGCGTCGCCGGGCCCGACAGCCACCCCGCTGACCCGGCCGGCAGGGTCGGCCAGGGTGGTGGGGCGGCCGGGACCGGCGAGAAGCAGCCTGCCGTCCTCCAGCGGGAGGGCGTAGCCGCCTCCGGGGCCCGGGCCGGCCGGCCCGCCCCGCACGGCGGCGCCGTCGCTGGTCACGTGCCACCGCGACCGCCCGTCGGCGGCGTCGAGCAGGGCCATGCCACCCAGGCGGTCGGCCACCAGCACTGCACCCCCGCCGGCGTCGAGGGGAGCGTCCTCCGGCGACCCTGCGCCGCCGAGGTCGGACCGCCACCGCTCGACGCCGGTGTCGGCGCTGAGGGCGTGGGCAGCGATGTCGCCGGCCGCCACCACCACCACCGACCCGCCCGCACCCGGTGCGGCCACCGCCGCCGGCGCACTCACGCCGTCGGGAGGCACCGCCGTCGCCCAACGCTGGCGTCCGGTGGCGGCGTCGACGGCGACCACGCCGGCGCCGTTTCCGTGGTCGCCCTCCCACGACGCCACGGCAGCACCCCCGGAAACGGCGGCCGGGCCCAGCGCCGGCCCGGGAAGCGGGGTCCGCCACTCGACCGACCCATCGGCAATGTCGACGCCGACCAGAGATCCCTCCCAGGTGCTCACCACCGCCACCCCGGCGGCCACCGCCGGTGCGTTCGCCCGCTCCCCGATGGATGCCGTCCACCGAAGGGCCCCGGTGGGTCGGTCGAGGGCGACCAACCCGTCCTCGGTGGCGACCAGCACGGCGTCGGCGGTGAGCCTGGGAGCGACGTCGCGGACCTGGGCGTGGTCGACCGTCCAGCGCACCTTGCCGGACCCGTCGAGGAGCACCACATGGGAGTGCCCGAACGTGGCGGCCACACCGGCGTCGTCGGTGCCGGGCATGCCGACATAGGAGGGACGAGGGGCGACCCACTGCCAACTGGTGGCCAACGCCCCCGTGGCCGGCCCTGACGGGGTCGGACCGGAGCTGGGGCGGCCGGAACCGTGGCCGCACCCGGCCAGGCCGAGGCTCGTGATGAGCGACATGCCGGCGGCGACGGCGAGGGCGCGGCGAGGGACCGGGCCAGGGACAGGGGGGACGATGCTCATGGTCTACCTCCGGGCGTTGAGGCGTCGGGCTTGTAGAAGACCGGAATGGGCGGATGGACGGGCAGCATGGCGTCGACCCACTGCCCGGTCAGCCAGGCACGGGCCCCGACGGCATCCTCGGCCGAACTGATCACCCGAGTCCGAGTCGGCCAGCATGTCGGCGAGGGTCTGGCAGGTTGGCGGGAGACCGTGGATGGCCAGGCTCGCCTCGCGCCGAGCTTGAGCCGAACCGGGGAGCTCGTCATGGGTGGAGAAGCCCCCACCGCTGTCGACGACGATGTTGTCGGCTCCCCCCAGCCGGGTGTGCAGGGCGGGGACGATGGGATCGGTGCGAGCGCCGACGGACGTGACGTGCACGCCAGCCGGCAGCGGCGTGTTGTTCAGGCGGGCCAGGAGTGTCGACGTCTCGGACAGTTGGTGGATCGCAGGCCCGTCGATGTCGGCCTTGCCACGCATGGCCACACCCACCAGGTCCTCGACGAGGGCGCCAGACGTGCTTTGGCCGAGCATGCTGGCGGCTGTCGCCAGGTCGGCACCGGTGTTGGGCACGCCGAGCAGCACCAGCGAGTTGATGGGAGGGAGCGTGGCGTCGCCGGCGTCGGCCTCCATGGCCAGAGCCTGGCGAGCCACGATGCCGCCCTCGGAGTGGGCCAGGATGTCGACGGGCACCCCGGGGTGCTCCCGGCCCAGGCGCTCGAGCAGCTCCCGCAGGAGCCGGGCCGAGATGCGAATGTCCTGACCGGTGACGGGTGGGCTGTAGTCGTTCTCGGCAGTGGTACCCCCGACGTAGGAGAACCGGACGACGTCGTCGGCGCCATAGCCCAGCGCCTGGGTGTCGAGGTTCTCGATGCTGGCCTTCTTCTTCGGGTCAGCGCTCGCCTTCGTGCTCGACGAGTCGAAGCCGGCCACCTCGACGGCCAGATGTTCACCGGGCCGGAGCGGCTGGGGTGTCACCTGGGCCGAGGTGCAGTGGTCGCGCTGGGCGTACCAGTCAGCGATGACCTGGGCCCGGCGCGCCAACACCAGCCACGGGTTGTTCTCATAGACAGAGGACAGCACCCCGGGGAGCCCTGCGAGCTGGCGATCCAGGCTGTCGAGAGCGAGGCGGGTCGTGTCGGCGGTAGCGGCGGCCGCATGGTCGCGGGCCCAGGCCACGGCATCGGCCGTCGACCCCATCACCGACCCGGCCAGCCCCTGGAGCCCGGCCAGCAGGCCCGACCTCTCGTGGGCCTCGCTGGCCGGGCGGCGCTCGTCGTCGGGCACGAGATGCACCTGGGGCGGCCCGGTGGCGAACAGCCGAGTGGGGTCGACGTAGGTGTCGCCCACCCTGGCTCCGAAGTGGAGGCTGTCCCCTGAGGTGCCGACGGCCTGGCCCTGGGTGACCCGGTCGCCACGGTGCACGGCGATCGACTGCAGGAACGAATAGCTGGTGCGCACGCCGTCGGCGTGGAGCACCACCACGTGGAGGGTCCCGCCCACAGGGCCGGCGAACACGACCTCGCCGTCGGCGGCCGCATCGACGGGACCTCCAGGGGTGGTCTGGTAGTCGACTCCCCGGTTCCCGGCTGCACCCGTGTGGGGGGGCGGTCGAAAGGGATCGATGATGGGCCCCGTCACAGGCGGGCGGTAGTTCACCGCTCCCGCGGCCGGAGGGCTCGGGAACGCAGGGTCGGCTGCGGCAACCGCAAACCCGACGAGGACCACGGCGACGGCCACAACGGCGGCCACACGGCGCATAGGAAACCCCCGGGACGACGACGACGACCACGGGGAAGCGCTGTCGGGGAAGTGCCGTCAGCACCGGGCGGCAGGACCCAGCCGCTGTGGCCCGCCAGGGCGCGCCGAATCACGGGGGCCGATCAAGGGGGGGAAGGCGGCCGAGTGATACCGGCCGAACCGGAGTGTAGCCCCCGCCTGGACAGCTGACCAGGGGTCGACGAACCTTTTTGTTCAGCCCGCCGGCGAAGCGGGCGGGCTGAGTACCGGTGGGCCGATCAGGCCGATTCGCGCTCGGAGCGACCCAGCTTGGACCGCAGTTGCAGCACTGCCTTGGTGTGGATCTGACACACCCGGCTCTCGGTGATGCCGAGGACCTGGCCGATCTGGTTGAGGGTCAGGTTCTCGTAGTAGTAGAGGGCCAGCACCACCTTCTCGCGCTCGGGCAGGCGGTTGATGGCGGCGACCAGCATCTGCCTGGTCTCCTCCTCCTCGAAAGCGGCGACCGGCCCGATGCCCGCATCGGGGATGGTGTCCCCCACGGTGACGGCGTCGCTGCGGTCGGGGCCGACAGCCAGCGTCTCTTCCAGGGCGACGATGCCGAAGAACGAGATCCGGGCGAACAGGGTCTGGAGCTCCTCCTCGGAGATGCCCATGGCCGAGGCCACCTCGGCGTCGGTGGGCGTCCTCAGGAGCTCGTTCTCGAGCTTGGCGTAGGTCCGCTCGACGGTGCGAGCCTTGGCCCGCACCGAGCGCGGCACCCAGTCGATGGAGCGGAGCTCGTCGATGATGGAGCCCCGTACCCGGCTGATGGCGTAGGTCTCGAACTTGAAGCCCCGGCCCAGGTCGAACTTGTCGATGGCGTCGATGAGCCCGAACATGCCGTAGCTCACCAGGTCGGCGGGGTCGACGTTGTGGGGCAGTCCAGACGAGACCCGGCCGGCGACGTACTTCACCAGGGGGGAGTAGTGCAGGACGAGGCGGTTGCGCGCCTCGACCGAACCGGTGGACTTGAACTCCTCCCAGAGCTCGGTGACGCCCTCGTCGCCTTCGGTGGGAGCGGTGTCGACCATCGGCTAGTACCGCCGAAGGGACGGTGGCGCCGACCAGGTGCTGGCCGCCTGCACCTGCCGGTTCATCATCACCCAAGCGTAGCGGTCGACCGCACGGACGGTGGGAGACGCTCACGGCGACGATCGCCTCCCCTCGATGTCAGTCGCCACCCGTTCCCACCAGCCTCCCCGACAGGTCACCCAGCCGTCGCTCTGCAGGCGGGCGAGCGCCAGGCTGGCCGGTCCCGGACCGAGCCGCGTCCGGGTGATGACGTCGTCGAGCGACGCCGGTTCCCAACCGACGGCGGCCAGGGCGGCCACTGCGTCGCCCTGGGGGGACGGCCGGAGCTCGGTCTGACCGCCTGCCGGAACCGAGGAGAGCCCGAGGGCCACGAGGACGTCGAGGGCATCGCGCACCGGTGCACATCCGTCGGCCAGGAGGGCGTTGGGAAACGCCGACGCCGGGCTGCGGATCGAGCCGGGGACGGCCATGACGGGCACGGCGCGCGCCATCGCCGCATCGACGGTGTGCAACGACCCGCCCCGGGAGTGGGACTCGACCACGATCACCACCTCGGCCAGGGCGGCGATGACCCGGTTGCGGGCCGGGAACCGCCACGGCTCGGGCCTCGCCCCGAGGGGTGCCTCGGAGAGGAGCAGCCCGCGCGATCCGACGTCGGCCCAGAGGTGAGCGTGGGCCCGCGGGTAGACGATGTCGAGCCCCGAGCCCACGACGCCGATCGGAGCGGCCCCGCCGGCATCGAGGGCCCCGGCGTGAGCGGCGCCGTCGATGCCCAGGGCCAGACCGGACACGATCGCCACCCCGGCGTTGGCCAGGTCGCGCCCGAGCTCTGTGGCCACCTCGGCGCCGTAGCGGGTGCAGGTGCGAGTGCCGACGATGGCTGCTCGCCTCGCCGCCAGGACAGCGGGCCGACCCCGGGAGAACAGCACCGCCGGCGCCTCCTGATCGTCGGCCAGGGCCGCCGGGAACCCCGCCGAGCCTCGGATGAGGACGTCGACCCCCGCCCGCTGATGCGCCGACCACCCCCCGGCGACATCGATGTCGAGGGCCGCCCGTGACCACGCAGCCGCCACGCTGGCGCGATCGGCGCGGCAAGCGGCGGCAACCGCGGGATGGGACACGGCGGTGCCCCGGGCGACGCGTCTCCAGGCATCGACCGGCGCCCATTGACCCAGGATCGCCCGCAACCGGCTTGGCCCCATCGCCGGCAAGCCGGCCAGCGCCGCCACCCAGGCCTCGTCCGGCAACGCGTCGGGCCCGCTGCCGGCATCGCGTTCGGGCACCCTGCCGGCATCGCGTTCGGGCACGCTGCCGGTGCCGGTCACGCCGCGTTCTCCCCGACCACGATCTCGGCCCGCAACCCCAGGGCCAGGCTCACGTGCTCGTCATCGACGAGACGCGGCGCACCCGACAGGTCGGCGACGGTCCGGGCTACGCGCCGGACCCGGTGCAAGCCACGAGCGCTCAGGGACCCGCTGCGCAGCCGGTGCTCGAGGAGGCGCTCGGCCACGGGGGTCAGAGGCGCCAGCTCGTCGAGACGGTCGGCGGGAAGGTGGGCGTTGGCCGTCGACCCCCGCGCCCGGGCCCGCTCTCGGGCCGCCGCCACTCGATCGGCCACGACCGATGTGGGCTCGCCCGCCGGTCCGCCGAGGAGGGCGCCCACGTCGGGCCGGCCGACCACCACTCGCAGATCGAAGCGGTCGAGCAGCGGGCCGGACAACCGTCGGTGGTAGCGGGCACGTGCCCCATCGCTGCAACGGCAGGCGCCCCGAGGGCCGCCTTCGCCGCACGGGCACGGATTGGTGGCTCCGACGAGGAGGAACTGGGCAGGGAAGCTCACGCTGGCCCGGGCTCGCGAAACCCGGACCACCCCCTCCTCGAGTGGTTGGCGCAGGGCGTCGAGTACCGGCGCCGGGAACTCGCCCAGCTCGTCGAGGAACAGGACCCCACCGTGGGCCAGGGAGATCTCGCCGGGGCGCATCCAGGCGCTCCCTCCACCGATCAGGGCCACCGCTGACGCGCCGTGGTGCGGGGCCCGGAACGGGGCTCGCTCGACCAGGCCGCCTCCGGGCAACGGGCTCCCCGCCGCGGAATGAATTCGGGTGGCAACCAGGGCGTCGTCCCGGTCGAGCGGAGGGAGCAGCCCCGGCAGCCGCACCGCCAGCATGGTCTTGCCCGACCCGGGAGGCCCGCACAACAACAGGTGATGGCCGCCGGCGGCGCACACCTCGAGGGCGGTACGACCCAGGTGCTGGCCACGGACCTCGGACAGGTCGAGGCCGCCGCCCGGTGGCGGTGGTGAGGGGGGGTCGGGGAGAGGGGGCCATGGTGCGTGGCCGCGGAGGCACTCCAGCAGCTCGGCCAGGTTCGACGCCACCCGCACCTGGTGCCGCCCCACCAGGGCGGCCTCGTGGCCGCAATCGACCGGTACGACGACACTCTCGGCCTCGACGGCTTCGACGAGGGGCACGACGCCGGGGACCCGGCGGATGGACCCGTCGAGGCCCAGCTCCCCAAGCATGCCCAGCCCGGCCACAGCCTCGGGATCGAGCTCTCCGGCGGCCACCAGGAGTGCCACGGCGATGGGCAGGTCGAGGCCGGCGCCACCCTTGCGGGAACCGGACGGCGCCAGGTTGACGGTGACGCGGCGCAAAGGCCAGACCGACCCGCTCGACAGCAGCGCCGCCCGCACACGGTCGCGCGACTCGCGGCACGCAGCGTCGGGCAGACCCACGATGGTGAACCCGGGGAGCCCGGCGGAGACGTGGATTTCGATCAGCACGGGCGTGCCGTCGACGCCGAGCAGGGTGGCCGAAGGGATGGTGGCGATCAATGCGACTCCTCGGAGAACGGTTTTCCGGAGGAGGGCCGTGAGCGCCGGCCACTCGAGCGCCGGATCACAGAGTACCGACAGGGTGCGACAGCCAAAGGCCCGACGCAGTGACCCCCGGCACCGGGGACCGCCCGCCTCGACGGGCGCGCCCGAGTGGGAGCGGCGATACTCAGGGCGTGGGATTCAACCCGTACCGCCCCCAGCGCCGCCGGCAGTCGGACTACGCCTTCGTCGGCGCCGCCTTCCTCGTGATGATCGTCCTGCTGGTCTGGGCTTTCCTGTGAGAGTCGCGGTGGCGTCCGACCACGCCGGCTACCGCCTGAAGTCGGTGGTCGCCGAATGGTTGGCCGAGCAGGGCCACGACGTGGTCGACCTGGGCACCGACTCGGAGGAGTCCGTCGACTACCCCTCGTACTGCGCCGCCGCGGCCCGGGCCGTGGTCTCGGGAGACGCCGACCGGGGCGTGGTCATCGGCGGAAGCGGCCAGGGCGAGGCCATCGCCGCCAACAAGGTGAGGGGGGCACGCGCCGCCCTGTGCCACGACGAGTGGACAGCCCGCCTGTCCCGCCAGCACAACAATGCCAACGTGCTGGCACTCGGGGCCCGGCTCCTGGCCGACGCCTACGCCCTGGTCATCCTGGGCGTCTTCGTCTCCACCGACTTCGACGGCGGACGACACCAGGCACGAATCGACCAGCTGGGCGCCATCGAGGACGAGGAGTGCGCGCCGGGCTGAGCCGACCGCCCATCACTAGAACGCCCCCTCGACCACCTCCAGCGTTCCCGCCAACACGGAGGCCACGTCGAAGCGGACGTCGCCCGTAGCCAGCGGGGACTCGGCCAGCCAGCGGGCGGCCAGGCGACGCAGGCGGAGCTGTTTGGGGCGGGTGACCGCCTCCACCGGAGCACCGTAGGCGGTGGACGACCGCGTCTTCACCTCGCAGAACACGACGGTCCGACCCCGCCTGGCCACCAGGTCGAGCTCACCGTCCCGACACCGCCAGTTCCGGGCCACGACCTGATAGCCGTTGGCCTCGTACCACGCCGCGGCGGCGTCCTCTCCGCTCACCCCCAGGGCCCGCCGGGCATGGGTCACTGACGCCTCCTCCTACTCGTCGGCGCGGATCTCCTCGACGTTGACGTCTTTGAAGGTGACGACCCGCACCGACTTCACGAACCGAGCCGGGCCCGGCCGGTAGATGTCCCACACCCAGGCGTCGCGCAGCTCCAACTCGAGGTGGTCGCGGCGGGTGTCGTCGCGCACGTGCATCTCGACGGTGTTGGCCAGGTAGAACCGACGCTCGGTCTCCACCACGTAGGAGAACAGCGGCAGGACGTCGCGGTACTCCTTGTAGAGCTGGAGCTCCATCTCGGTCTCGTACCGCTCGAGGTCCTCGGCGCTCATCACCCCACTCTACGGGCCGCAGGCCGTTAGTTCCGATGGCCCCTGGTGGCGCCGCCCTCGCGCGATGAGAATCGGGTGGCCAGATCGGGCAGAGGTCGTTCTTCTATGGCGCTTCGGAGCCCGTCGTTAGTTTGAGCCCGGGGGGCTTGGGCGCTCCGTCTTGTT
>DATAQC010000036.1:0-31306 GCA_036264885.1 Acidimicrobiales bacterium
CCCGACGCGTAACAGGGACTCTGCGAACTTGATGGTGTCGAAGCCGTCGAGTCCGGGAGAGCCCCTGTGGAAGTTGACCCTACGCGCATGTGCGAGCTGCTGGTAGGACTGCCAACCGTGATCGTGCTCGGGGTGGTCGACGAGCGTGGCAGCGGTCCACTGCGCGTGCACGTGGAGCTGCGAGACGGTCTCCGCGTCTGCTCTGGCTGCGGCGCTGCTGCTCGGGTGAAGGAGCGACCGGAGGTGGAGCTGGTGGATCTGCCGGTGTTCGGTCGCCGGGCGCGACTGGTGTGGCGAAAGCACCGTCTGGTCTGCGTGCAGCTGTCCTGCCCAGTCGTCTCGTGGACGGTCGAGAACCTGGCGATCGCGTCGCCTCGGCTGGCGATGACCGACCGGGCCGGACGGTGGGTGACCGAACAGGTCGGGCGCTGGGGACGCACCGTGAACGAGGTAGCCGTCGAGCTCGGCTGTGACTGGCACACCGTCAACGACGCCGTCATTGCCTACGGCACCGTGCTCGTCGACGATCCCGCTCGCATCGGTGAGCCCACGGCGTTGGGTCTCGACGAGACGCTGTTCGCCCACCAGGGTCCGTGGCGAACCCAGCGCTGGTCCACGTCGATCGTCGATGTCGGAGCCGGGCGGCTGATCGACGTCGTGCCTGGTCGAAGCGCTGGCGAGCCGTGCAAATGGCTCGCCGCCCGCAGCGACGAGTGGCGGGCACGCATCGCCTGGGCGACCCTGGACCTGTCGGGGCCCTATCGATCGGTGTTCGACACCATGCTGCCCGACGCCACCCAGATCGCCGATCCGTTCCATCTGATAAAGCTCGCCAACTCCAAGCTCGACGAGTGCCGGCGGCGCGTGCAGAACGAGACGATGGGACATCGAGGCCGCAAGACCGACCCGCTCTACCGGTGTCGACGACTGCTCACCCGAGCCGACGAACGTCTCGATGACCGCGGCCGCACCAAGTTGCTCGGCCTTCTCGACGCCGGTGATCCCCGTGGCGAGGTCCGCGCCGCCTGGCATGCCAAAGAGGTCGTCCGCTCCATATACGAACACCACGATCCCGATCTGGCCGTCGCCTTCGTCGAGCGACTCGGCCGTGATCTCCAGGATGAGTCCTGCCCGGTCGAGGTGCAAACCCTCGGGCGGACGCTCGTGCGCTGGAAGAACCAGATCACCGCCTGGCACCGGGCTCACGTGACGAACGCGGGTACCGAGGCGGCCAACAATTTGATCAAGCGCGTGAAGCGGGTGGCGTTCGGGTTCACCCGCTGGCGGAACTTCAGGATTCGAGTCCTTCTCTACGCCGGCCGGCCCAACTGGGACCTACTGGCAACCGTCACACCCTGCTGAAATCCGAAGAGCCGGTTATGGCTGGCGCAACGGCGGCTCAGGTCCGTGGCGGTGAGCCCGTGGCCGGCTCGGGTGCCCGCCTGCGCCCGGGTTGATCGTGCTCGCCGCCCGGCGTTCCGTGGCGGCGGTAGTAGTCGTATCCGTAACTCGTCTCCGGCGGGACACGCACGACCACCGAACCGACGACGGGAGACTCGGCCTGGTTCAGGAGCTGGACAGCTCTGCGGAGGTGGCGTCGCTTTGTCGTGCCGATGGCGGCCAGCATCACGACCGCCTCGACCCAGGCGGAGAGCACGATCGAGTCGGTGACGGGGACCACCGGTGCCGAATCGATCAGCACCATGTCGAAGTTGGACTCGAGCTCGAAGATGACCTCGGAGGTCCGCTTGAGCGACAACAGCTCCGAGGGGTTGTTGGGGAGCGAGCCGGTCGTCAAGATCATCATGGTGTCGTGGCCCGGGACCGGTTGGAGGGCCTCGAGGACCGGTAGGTGCCCGAGCACGACCGAGGTCAGCCCCACGTCGTTGGCCAGGTCGAACACCTCGTTGAGCGTGGGCCGACGCAGGTCGGCGTCGACGACGACGACGCGGCGACCGGTGGCGGCCACGGCGAGGGCCAGCTGGGCGACCGTCGTGGTCTTGCCCTCGCCGGGCCCCGCACTGGTGAACTGGAAGGTCTTGAGCGGGCGCGGCATCCCGAGCAACTGGACCGACGTCCGCAGCGATCGGTAGGCCTCGGTCACCGAGGGGTCCTGGTCGTGCATCGATGCCGCCGCCGTCTTGGCCTTGGCGTGTTTGGCCTGGAAGCTGGGGATGGCGCCGAGGAGCGGGAGACCGGTGAGGCGAGTGACGTCGTCGGTGGAACGGATCGAGTCGTCGAAGTACTCCATCACGCTCGCCACTCCGACGCCGAAGATCAACCCGACGGCCACGGCGAGCAGTGTGTTGCGAACGGGTGTGGGTTTCACCGGTGACTTGGTAGGCGTCGCCGGGGCGACGAGCTGCACCTCGGTCGAGGTCAGCCCCGAATCGACCCTGAGCTCGTCGAGGCGTTGGCGGAACAGGCTCTGTTGGTTGGCCAGAGAGTCGCGGCGGGTCGCGAGGGTCGACCGCAGCGCCTCCCGGTCTGCCGCCGGCGCGGCGTTGACCTGGGCGTCGATCTGGTCGATCTGCTTCTGGAGATCGTCGATCTGCGCCTGGAGGGCTCCCCCGGCCACGCGCAGTTCGTCGGCACCTTGTTGTTGGCGTTGGTCGATGTACGCCCGGGCATAGGCGTTGGCGATGTCGGCGGCCCGTTTGGGCGAGCCACCGAACCCGTCCACCTCGATGAGCAGGGTCTCGTCGACTCGAGCGGCCGACACCTTCTGGTGGGGCCCCAGCTGCCGTGTCACGCCGTCTCGCACCGGCTTGCTCTCGATCATCTTGATCTCGGTGTCGATCAAGAGCTTGGGATCCAGCTGGGTCTGAACGTTGCCCCCGGGAAAGAGCGAGCTGGCGCTCGAGAGGTGGAGCACGATGTCGGCCTTGCCCTCGTAGACGGGGCTCTGGGTGAACGAGACGGCCAGAGCGGTGGCCACGGCCAGGACCACCACCGCCAGGACGGTCAGCTTCCGCCGGACCAGCCCGTCGAGGTACCGCCGCAGATCGAGCTCAGGCAGGACCTCCGTGCTCACGCCACGATACTAGGGTCGCCCGAGAAGATGACCGGCGCCGGCCCGCAGCGCGCCCAGCTCCGGCGAACGCCACGTCCGCTGAAGCCCGAGGTAGGTGAGCAGGCCTCCGACCACCGTCACCACCAGCGCGAGGCGGCTCGTCAGCAACTGCGGGAGGTACCGGGAGCAGGCGTAGACGGGGCCGACCATGACGGCCGAGGCCCCACCGGCCCGGACCAGGCCCAGCCACAGACCTTCACCCCTCGGCGGCAACTGCGCCCGGAGGACTCCGCCGAGCTGGACGGCTCCGGCAATGTTGCCGGCCGAGACGGACAGGCCGAGCAGCGCCAGGACGGCGGTTCCGTGCACGAAGAACAAGGCGACGAGCATCCCGACCCCTGAGACCACGATGCGCACGACCATCGAGTGAAACGGCGATCGGACGTCCTGGCGGGCGTAGGCGGCATGGGTCCCGATGACCGACCCTGCTTCCCCCAGCATCCCCACGGCCAGCGACGCCAGGGACGCGGCGATGAGGGCGATGCCGAAACCCGTGCTCATCTCCCCGTAGGCCACCACCCGGGCCAAGGCATGGGCCAAGACGACATAGCCCGCCACCGCGGGGACGATGAGGAAGAAGGTGAGGTTCGCGCCTTTGACCACCTCGTCCCTGAACCGCTGGGCCGCACCGGCCAGGTACAAGCGGGACAGCTGCGGCAGCATGGCCACGGAGATCGGCCACGCCCCCAGCCCGACCGGCAGGAAGACGAAGTTGAGAGCCAGTTGGAAAGCCACTACCCCGCCCGGGACCCGGTTGGCGACGATGAGCATGCCGAAGTACCGCAGGGAGTTCAGGGCTGCGTACCCGAACGAGGGCAGCATGCGCCGGGCCCGGGCGCGTACTTCGGGATCACGCCAACCGAGCCTGGGGATCAGGGTGACGCCGACCCGCCGGGCACCCCACCACTGCGCCCCCGCGTGCAGCACCACTGCCCCCGTCGAACCGAGCCCGAGCAGCAGAAGCTCGCCCCCGGGGGCCTGTCCCACCCCCCTGCCGGCCCCGTAGACGAGCCCGGTCAGAGCCATGACGACGATGACACCGACGTTCTCGAAGGCGGGAGCGGCAGCGGCGAGAGCGAACTTCCCCCGAGCGTTCATCACTGCCTCACCGGTGCCGGCAATCCCGTAGAGCACCACCTGAGGCATCACCGTCGCCATCAGCACCCAACCGGCGCGCTCCTGAGCCCCGGCAACCGTAGAACTGGCCACGCCGGCGGTGAGCAGGCGGAGAATGAGCGGGCCGGCGGCTACCAACACCACCGTGAGGACGGCGAAGGTGGCCATGGCCAGCCCGAGGAAGCCTCCGGCTATCCGTGCCGCCGACTCGCGGTCGTCGACATCGATGTGCCCGACCAGCAGCGGGACCAGCATCATCGGCAGCAATGAACCGGTGAGCGCCTGGAAGGTGAGGTTCGGGAACTGGTTGACGGCCAGGAAGGTGTTACCCAGGTACGTCGGCCCCAGCACGGCGCCGATGGCGACGATCCTGATCAGGCCGGTGACCCGGCTGACCATCGTCCAGGTGGCCACCGTGAGCGACGCTCCTACGGTCGCTGACGCATCTCCGGCCGTTGGGGCCGCCGCCCGGTCTTCACCCAAGGGGCCCGCCCGAGGCGTTCCCCGCCTCAAGGGCTCAGGCGGTGCCTGCGCCGGTGAGGACGGTCTTGGGCGTCTTGAGGAGGATAGTGAGATCGAGCAGCGGGCTCCACTGCTGCCAGTACCGCACGTCGAGGGCCACCATCTCGTCGAACGACAGGTTGGACCTGCCGCTGACCTGCCACAGGCCAGTCAGCCCGGGCCTGACCCTGAGCCGTTGCCACGCTTGGTCACTGTACAGGGCCACTTCGGTCGGCAACGCCGGCCGGGGGCCGATCAGGCTCATCTCTCCCCTGAGCACGTTCCACAGTTGGGGAAGCTCGTCCAGACTGGTCCGCCGCAGCCAGCGGCCGACACGGGTGACCCGGGGATCGGCGACGAGCTTGAACAAGCCGTCGTTGCGTTCCGCACTCCCGCGGATGAACCGCGCCACGTACCTGCGGTGCTCGTCGTCGTTGTTCCCGTCCACCATGGAGCGGAACTTGAAAAGGGTGAAGGGCCGACCGTTCGATCCCACCCGCTCCTGTTTGAACAGCGCCGGACCGGAGCTGTCGCGCCGGATGGCCACGGCGACGACCAGCAGCACCGGGAGGCTCAGAACCAGGGCCACCGTCGCCAGGACGACGTCGGCCAGCCGCTTGACCGAACGCCCGAACAGGGGCAACGGATTGCCCTCGACCGGTGGCGACTCGACGACCTGCAGGTTCTCGAGGCGTTCGCCTCCTCCGGCGAGCGCGGTACTCGCTTCAAGCCACACAACATCCCCCCAGCTCTGTGAAACCGACCAGTTGGCCGTTCGATGTCTACGAAGGCGACCGGCGACGCGTACTACGGGTGATGAACGTTCCCACCAGGACGAGCAGAGCCCCCAGGGCCACGAGGCCGAGCACGTCGGCACCGGTGAAGGCCAGGCCGCCCACGGGCGCCGTCGAAACGTCAGGCGCGGGCGCCGAGGCGACCTGCACGGACCGGACGGGCGCGGCCTGGGTGACGACGGCAGGCACTGCGGCACCACTCAGCTTCGGGGGGGTCACCCCCGTGTAGGTCTGCGCCCAGGCAGACGACGTGGTCATCAGCACAGCGCCGAGGCAACATGATGCGCCCGCCGCCAACCGGATCATTCTCTTCCCCAGCACTTGTCCCTCCCTGTTCACCTGCTGTTCAGCAATGATGACATACGTTCAGGCCTTCCAGGTCAAAAATTTTGCCGAAGTTCCGTCCGACCACGAGGTCGATCCGCTGGTCCACTTGATGGCCGGTACCCGGGCCGAGGGCTCTACCCGGAGCGAGCCCCGCCGTCCCGGCAGCCGGAACCTGGCGACCACCGTCCGTTGCGTCCCCTGGGGGACGTCGAGCTGGAAGCCGATGACCTGGCTGGGACCATCCGGTCCGACCACCGCCAGGTTGGTCACGCCGTCGAAGCGGGCGTCGCGGGCCGCCCCCGGCAGATCCACCGTCACGATCCCCAGATAGACGCCCGCGCTCACCCCGCTGTGCACATCGGGCCCGGCGATCTCGGTGGGCTCGCCGTCGGGCACCCGGTTGTCCAGATGCATCGTCACGCTGACCTCGCTGTCGGGGCCGACGGAACGGACCTTGACATCGGACGAGACGTGCAGGAACCAGTCGAGCTTGTTGCCGCCGCGGTTCAGCACCGACACGAGGAGAGAGTCGGGGTGCAGGGCTCCGTCCACCCCCAAGGTCTGCCATGCCGTCTCCTGTGCCGACTGCGCCGACCACAGAAGCAGGTGGCGTCCGCCGGCAGCCCCGGCCAGGCCCGAGCCCAGCTTCGAGACCGACCAGCTACCCGTGTCGAGCTGGTCGAAGACGGCACTGGCCAGGGCACCCAACTCGTCCCGCCGCTGTGAGACATCGGCATCGGACGGGAAGCGCAGGTATTGACCGTGGAGCAACTCGTCCTCGACGTTGTCCTGGTCGATCCGGTGCCCGCCGACATCGACGGGCCCGACCGCCCCCAGCATGCCGCTCAGGGCGACCGGGTCGAGAGCGAGGACTCCGTCGACGGGCCGGTTCCCGAGGGCGACCCACATCTGGGCGGCAAGAGGAGCGGCGGCTTCGAAACGGGGCGAGGTCATCAGGTTGCGCCAGTCCACCCCGGGGGAGAGCCACCCCCATCGCGCCGCCAGGTCACCGGTGACGGGGACGGCGTCTTTGGGCAGGAGGATCTCGGTGACGGACCGCATCTCGCCCAGATGGATCCCGTCGGGCCCGGTCTCCAGCTCGCCCACCGACAGGAACATCCCCGAACCGGCCCGCATCTCGGCGTTGTTGGCGGCGAACACCAGGTAGCGGTGCGGACCGGTGAGGAAGTCGGCCAGCGCCGTCCCGCCCACCGCACCCTTGTTCAAGGTGGATCTGAGCACGTCGAGCTCGCCTGCCATGCGGTTGCGGGCCCGAGCGAGTGGGGGCAACAGTCCATGGCTGGGCCCGAGGCTCAGGCCGTTCAGGCGCTGGTCGACACGGGCAGCGACGCCGGCGAGGTCGCGAGCGGTGACGGAGCGGGCGGCGATGTTCCCGGGCGGAGCGGCCAGGGCCCGTTCGGCGTCGATCGTGCCCCCGATGGCCGCGTCCGTTGCCTTCGTCGCCGACCCGGCGAGTGCGGCCACCGAGCTCAACTGACGCCCGACGAAGGGAAGCACTCGCAGGGGGGCCAGGACGGGGCCGGTGACCCTGCTGTGGGCCTTGGCGAACTGGCCCCGGGCATGGCGCAGGGGCGGCAAGAGCCGTCCTTCGGCCACCGCGGCGGCGTCGGCGTGGGCCCGCGCCTTGTCGATCGAGTCCACGCCCTGGTCGACGTCGTGATGGGCCCCCACCAGGGTCAGGGCGGCGAGCGCCAACCAGCACAGCAGGATCGCCCCCCCCGCCAGGGCGGCGAGGCGCGCCGACCGACTGCTGTGATCGGCCACCTGGGCGAGGGTACCGGCAACCTCCCGGTTCCGCATGGCGCCGGTGCCCGGTACGCTCGCCTCGGGTGGGAGTCCCCTTTCTCGACCTGAGCCGCCTTCATCGTTCCATCGCCCCGGAACTGGAAGCGGCCTACCGCGAGGTGGTGGAGGCCAGCGCGCTGGTGGGGGCGACAACCAGCGCGGCGTTCGAGACGGCGTTCGCAGCCGCCTCGGGGCGAGGGTGGGCGGCGGGCTGCGGATCCGGCACTGACGCACTCACCCTGGCCCTGGTCGCCCTCGGCCTCGGCCCCGGCGACGAGGTCGTGGTTCCGGCCATGACCTTCGTCGCCACCGCCGAGGCGGTGCTCCACGCCGGCGCCGTACCGGTGATCGCCGATGTCGACGCCGCCAGCCTCCTGCTGAGCCCTGGGGCCGTCGACGCCGTGCGGACGGCACGGACCCGGGCCGTCCTGCCCGTGCACCTGTACGGCCACGTGGTGCCCTTCGACGTCATGGAGGAGTGGCGGGCGAGCGGGCTGGTCGTCGTGGAAGACGCCGCCCAGGCCCACCTGGCGCGATGGCGTGGGGGGCCGGTCGGAGACGTCGGCCATGCTGCGTGCTTCAGCTTCTACCCGGGCAAGAACCTCGGTGCCCTGGGCGACGGTGGCGCGGTGGTCGCCGACGACCACCAGGTGATCAGTCGTGTGGCTGCACTGCGGGATCACGGGAGCGTGCACAAGGGGCGCCACGACGTGGTGGGCTGGTGCTCGCGCCTCGACGGTTTGCAGGCCGCCTGGCTGGAGGTCAAGCTTCGCCACCTGCCTCGGTGGACGGCGCGCCGGCGCGCCCTGGCTGAGCGTTACCGGGCGCTGCTCCCGGCCGGCCTCCTCGTGGACTGGGAGGACGGCGCCGTGCACCACCTGGTGGTCGTCCGCGTGCCGTCGGCCGAGCGTACGGCGGTCATCGCAGAACTGGCCGCCGCCGGGGTGCAGACCGGCATCCACTTTCCCCTGGCGCTGTCGCAACAGCCGGCGATGGCTCGGTGGGCCCGACCGTGCCCGCAGGCGGAGCGAGCGGCCGGCGAGCTGGTGTCCCTTCCCCTCGACCCCCTGATGGACGAGGCTGAGGTGGACATCGTGGCGTCGGCCTTGCTGGCCGCCCTGGGTAGGGGTTGACGAGGCAGGGGTTGACGAGGCTCAGCCCAGGGGTGCCAGGCCGCTCTGGTCGTCGAGCATGCGAAACCGGCGCCCGCAGTCACCGCAGACGAGCGAGGCCGGAAGTCGAGTGGCGCAGGTGCAGACCCAGCCGATCCGGCGTGCCGGGTTCCCGGCCACGAGCCCATGGCCGGGAACGTCGCGGTTCACGACCGCTCCGGCGGCCACGAAGGCCTCGGGGCCGACCGTGGTACCGCACACCACGGTGGCGTTGGCGCCGATGGTCGCCCCCCGGCGCACAACGGTGGGTAGCAGTTCCGACGACGGCCTCTTGATGAAGGCGCGGGGCCGCAGGTCGTTGGTGAACGTGGCGTTGGGCCCGATGAAGACATCGTCTTCCAGGGTGACCAGATCCCAGATCTGCACCCCGTTCTTGATGGTGACGTTGTTGCCGATCCGAGCTCCACCCTCGACGAACACGTGGTCGCACAGGTTGCAGTCGGACCCCACGATTGCGCCCGCCAGGATGTGGACGAAGGCCCACACCCTCGTGCCATCGCCGATCGACTCGTTCTCGCAGAGGGCCTGGGGGTGCACGAACGCCGCCCCCGCTCCGGGGGGAGGAACCGGGTGCCCGGGCCTCACGTCAGGCACGTGAGCCGGCCGTCGTCACCCCTGCTCCGATCGGCCGCCTCGAGGACCTGCAGCACACGGACGCCGGACGAGCCGTCGGTGGCGGGGGCCCGTCCCTCGCGTATGCAGCCCACGAACTCGGACAACGCCCCCTGGAGGGCCTCGCCCTCGACCAGTGCCGGGGCCGTCATGTCGCCCAGGCGGTAGGAGACCAGGATCTCCCGCTTGCGCTCGTCGTCGACATTGGCTTCGACATCCACACCCCGGTCGAACACGCTCAGGCGCTGGGAGGGGTTGAGGTCGTCCCAGACCAGAGTACGTCGGGAACCGCCGATCACCATCGTGCGGATCTTGGTGGGGCTCAACCAGTTCACGTGGATGTGTGCCAACGCGCCGGCACCCAGGGCCAGGGTCAGGTAGCCGACGCAAGCCCTGCCGGTACGGAGTGGGTCGGCGCCGTGGGCAGCCACGCCGGTGGGGGCCCACCGCGGCGGAAGGATGAAGTTGAGGATGGACAGGTCGTGGGGCGCCAGGTCCCAGAACACGTCGATGTCCCTCTGGACCAGTCCCAGGTTGATCCGCACGGAGTCCACGTACATCAGCTCGCCCAACGTGCCCGAGGCGACGAGCTCCCGGATCTTCTGGACAGCCGGTGTGTAGCAATAGGTGTGGTCGCACATCACGACCAGGTCGCGCTCGGCGCCCAGGGCGACCATCGCCGCCGCCTCGGTGACCGTCGATGCCAGGGGCTTTTCGACCAGCACGTGCTTGCCGGCGCGCAGCGCCGCCATGGCGATGTCGTAGTGCGTGCCCGCGGGCGTGGCGATGGCCACGCCCTCCACGGTCGGATCGTCGAGCACGTCGTCGAGCAGCGCCGTCACCGCAATGGTGTTGTAACGCCCGACCGCTTTGACCGCCTGATCCCTGTCCAGGTCGCACACCCACTTGAGGTCGGAGTCGGGGTTGTGCTGGAAGTTACGGATAAGGTTCGGCCCCCAGTAGCCGGCACCGACGACCGCGACCCCAACCGGCGAGCTCTCACCGGTCGTCAGCACGCGATTTCGGCAACTGTTGGTGACCCCATCTCGCCACTCGTACCCATCATGAGCGATGCCAAGCGGCCGCACCGGGAGACGCTGAAGGGTATGGGGGCCTGCCCGGGATCCGGCTACGGTTGGCGGAGATGACCGGTCGGATCGTGATCGATGATCTGCGGCCTCGAACTCCCAGTGTCGACCACCCGGCGAAGGCAACTGTCGGGGCGGTGGTGAGGGTGTCGGCCGACATTTTTCGGGATGGCCACGCCATCTTGGCGGCGCGCGTCCGCTGGCGGCCGGTGAACGAGCAGGAGTGGCTCGACGCTCCCATGGCGGAGCTGGGCAACGACCGCTGGGAGGCGGTGATCGAGCCGTCGGTGGTGGGCCCGCACACCTTCGTGGTCGAGGCCTGGACCGACCTCGTCGCCACCTGGAGCCGCGACGTGGCCTTGAAGCACGACGCCGGCCACGACATCGGCCTCGAGCTGGCCGAGGGCGCCCACATCCTGCTCACCCGCGCCCCCGCCGCCGCCCCCGCCGGGCACCGCCGGGTGAAGGCGGCCGCCGCCGCCCTGGGCGACGACACCCGGCCGGTGGCCGACCGGTTGGCCGAGGCCCTCGACCCGGCGGTCGCCGCCGCCCTGGCCGGGGCCCCCGACCCCGTCGACGTCACCCAGAGCACGCCCCGGCAACTCTGGGTCGACCGGGAGCGGGCGCTGGTGGGCGCCTGGTACGAGCTGTTCCCCCGCTCCGAAGGCGGCCTGCGCGCCGCCGCCGACCACCGTCTGGTCGCAGTTGCGGCCATGGGCTTCGACGTGGTCTACCTGCCACCGGTCCACCCCATCGGCCGCGCCCACCGCAAGGGCCCCAACAACGTCCTCACCGCCGGCCCCGACGACCCCGGCAGCCCCTGGGCCATCGGTTCGTCCGAGGGCGGCCACACCGCCGTCGCCCCCGAGCTGGGAACCATCGACGACTTCGACCACTTCGTCGGGCGGGCCCGGGAGCTGGGCATGGAGGTGGCCCTCGACTACGCCCTCCAGTGCTCCCCCGACCACCCCTGGGTGGCCGAGCACCCCAAGTGGTTCCACCACCGTCCCGACGGCTCGATCCAGTACGCCGAGAACCCCCCCAAGAAGTACGAGGACATCTACCCGATCAACTTCTGGCCCCCCGACGAGGCCGCCCGCGACGAGCTGTGGACGGCCTGCCAGGAGATCCTGGAGTTCTGGATCGGCCACGGCGTGGACATCTTCCGGGTCGACAACCCCCACACCAAGCCGGTGGCCTTCTGGGAATGGCTCATCCCTCGCATCCACCAGGCCCACCCCGAGGTGGTGTTCCTGGCCGAGGCGTTCACCCGTCCCAAGGTCATGGCCAAGCTGGCCGAGGTCGGGTTCAGCCAGAGCTACACCTACTTCACCTGGCGGACGGCGAAGGTGGAGCTGGCCGACTACCTGCTCGAGGTCTCGGCCGGTCCCAGAGCCGACTACATGCGTCCGAACTTCTGGCCCAACACGCCCGACATCCTGGCCGCCCCTCTGCGCAACGGCCCGCCGGCCGCCTTCCGGATGCGCCTGGTCCTGGCCGCCACCATGGTGCCGTCCTACGGCATCTACAGCGGCTATGAACTGTGTGAGAACGATCCCGCGTCGGTCGCCAACGAGGAGTACCTGTACTCGGAGAAGTACGAGCTGAAACAGCGGAACTGGGATGCTCCCGATTCGCTGGCCCCACTGGTCACCCAGCTCAACGATGTCCGCCGCGCCCATCCCTGCCTGGCCCAGCTGCCCAACGTGACCGTCCACCCCACCAACAGCGCCCACCTCCTGGCCTGGTCGCGCTGGACCGACGACCGCTCTGACGTGGTGCTGGTGGTCGTCAACCTCGACCCCTACGCCGCCCACGACGACACCCTGTCGATCGACCTCGAGCTGCTCGGCCTGCCGTGGGACGAGCCCTTCATGGCTCACGACGAGCTCACCGGCACCACCTACACGTGGCACGGCCCCCATCCCTATGTCCGCCTCGACCCCACCGTGCAGGTCGCCCACGTGCTTGCTCTGCGACCCATGGCGCCCGTGCCCGCAGCCGTCGGCCCATGACCGAGCCCGACAGCCGCTGGTACCAGAAAGCGGTGTTCTACGAGGTCAGTGTGCGCGGCTTCCACGACGCCAACCACGACGGCACCGGCGACCTGGCCGGGCTCATCGACAAGCTCGACTACCTCCAGTGGTTGGGCGTCGACTGCCTCTGGTTGTTGCCCTTCTACCAGTCGCCGCTGCGCGACGGCGGTTACGACATCAGCGACTACTTCACGATCCTGCCCGAGTACGGCGACCTGGCCGACGCCGCCGAACTGGTGGAACAGGCCCACCGGCGGGGCATCCGGATCATCGCCGACTTCGTGATGAACCACACCAGCGACCAGCATCCGTGGTTCCAGGAGTCGCGCCAGGACAAGACCAATCCCAAAGCCGACTGGTACGTGTGGACCGACGACGACCAGCAGTGGCCCGACGCCCGCATCATCTTCGTCGACACCGAGCGGTCCAACTGGTCGTGGGACCCACAGCGTCAGCAGCATTACTGGCACCGGTTCTTCAGCCATCAGCCCGACCTCAACTTCGAGAACCCCGAGGTCCAGCAGGCGATGATCGACGCCATCAGGTTCTGGCTCGACATCGGGCTCGACGGCTTCCGGCTCGACGCCGTCCCCTATCTCTACGAGCGGGACGGCACCGACGGCGAGAACCTGCCCGAGACCCATGAGTACCTGAAGCGGCTGCGCAAGGAGATCGATGCCACCCACCCGGGCGCGGTGCTGCTGGCCGAGGCCAACCAGTGGCCGGCCGACGTGGTGGACTACTTCGGCGACGGCGACGAATGCCACATGTGCTTCCACTTCCCCCTCATGCCCCGGATGTTCATGGCCATCCGGCGGGAGCAGCGCCACCCCATCACCGAGATCCTGGCCCGTACCCCCGAGATTCCCGAGGGGGCACAATGGGGAATATTCCTACGGAACCACGACGAGCTCACGCTCGAGATGGTCACCGACGAGGAGCGGGACTACATGTTCACCGAATATGCCAAAGACCCGCGCATGAAGCGGAACATAGGCATCGGTCGTCGCCTGGCGTCGCTGGTCGACAACGACCGGTCGGTGGCCGAGTTGCTCCACGGGCTCCTGTTCAGCCTTCCCGGCAGTCCCATCCTCTATTACGGCGACGAGATCGGCATGGGTGACAACATCTACCTGGGTGACCGCGACGGTGTGCGCACCCCCATGCAATGGACCCCCGACCGCAACGCCGGGTTCAGCAAGGCCGACTTCGCCCAGCTCTACCTGCCCCCCCTCATGGATCCCGTCTACGGGTACCAGGCGGTCAACGTCGAGGCTCAGCTTCGCAACTCGGGCTCGTTCCTGCACTGGATGCAGCGCATGCTGACGGTTCGCCGCAGCCGCAGTGACATCTTCGGCACCGGCAACCTGGAGATGCTCCCCGCCGAGAACCCGTCGGTGCTGGCCTTTATCCGCCAGGTGGGCGACGACGCCATTCTGTGCGTCAGCAACCTGAGCCGCTTCGCCCAGCCCGTCGAGCTCAACCTGGCCAGGTTCGAGGGACGGACACCCGTCGAGCTGGTGGGGCGGGTTCCCTTCCCTCGCATCGGCGAGCTCCCGTTCCTCCTCACGCTGGGCAGCTACGGGTTCTACTGGTTCGATCTCATCGACTTCGATGTCGTCGACGCCGACCTGGGCGACCAGGGATGATCGCTGCCGACGCGATCGTTCCCGGCCTCGTCGAGTTTCTCCCCCGCCAGCGTTGGTACGGCGGCGGCGACGCACCTGCGGTCGTCGAGGTGGTCAGGAGGGAGGTCATCCGCGACGATTGGCCGGCGATGGTCGGGCTCGTCGTCGAGGCCGACGGAGCCCTCTACCAGGTGGTGGTGGGCCTCCGGCCGATCGACGACCACGCCGAGCTCTTCCGGGGCCACGACGAAGCGATCGTCGGCGAGGTGCAGACCGACCACGGACCGGCTGTCGCCTACGAGGCCACCGCCGATCCCGAGCTCGGGCTGGCCATCCTCGACCACGTCACCGCCGGACGCGAGTCGGCCGAGCGGGTGCGCCCGGTGGGGGTCGAGCAGTCGAACACGTCGTTGGTCTACGACGACCGCCTCATCCTCAAGCTGTTCCGCCGTCTGCAGCCCGGTCCCAACCCCGAGGTCGAGGTCACCGAGGCGCTGGCCGCCATCGGCTTCGAGCACGTGGCCGCTCCGGTGGCCTCCACCGCCTACGAGCAAACCCATCTCGCCGTCGTCCAGCCCTACCTGCTGGGTGGCACCGAGGGCTGGGCCATGGCCCTCACCTCCTTGCGTGACCTGTTCGGAGTGCACGACACCCAGCCCCTGCCGGTCATCGACCCGACGATGCCGCCGCCGGTGGCCGATCCGGCCGAGGCCGGGGGTGACTTCTCCGGGGAGGCCGAGCGCCTGGGCGTGGTGACCGCCGAGCTGCACCTGGCGCTGGCCGAGGCGTTCGGCAAGCAGCGGGGCGATGCCGCCTCCTGGGCGGAGTCGATCGGTGCCCAGGCCGCCGCCCTGGCGCCCGGCGACCTCGACCCCACGACGCCCCGGATGGTGCTCCAGGCCCTTCGAGACGTGGCCGACGCCGGCTCGTCCATCAGGGTGCACGGCGACTACCACCTGGGTCAGGTCATGCGCACCGACGCCGGTTGGTTCGTCCTCGACTTCGAGGGCGAGCCCATCCGTCCCGTCACCGAGCGCCGGCGGCCGACGTCACCGCTGCGCGACGTGGCCGGCATGTTGCGGTCGTTCCACTACGCCTCCATGTCGGGTCTGGCCGATCGCAGTGAGGTCGAGGTGGCCGAGGCCTGGGAGTCACGCAACCGCAGCGCCTTCCTCGACGGGTACCTGACCGAGGCCAGCAAGGGTGACATCCTTCCCAGCGACGAAACCTCGATCGACGCCGTGCTGTCCGCCTTCGAGTTGGAGAAGGCGGTGTACGAGCTGGGCTACGAGATGGCCCACCGCCCGAACTGGATCGGCATTCCCCGGGCCGCACTGCGCCGGCTCACCCAGAAGCGCCACGGCGGGGACGACCCGACAGACGAACCGCTCACGAAAAGGACTGCTCAATGACCCCGGCGTCGCCAAAGGGCCCCAAGAAGACGCCCACCTCGAAGACGGCAGTGGTCGAGCCCGGTGCCGCCGGGACTGCGGCCCGGGCGGAGGCTGTGTCCGGGGGTGACGGTGCGGCCGGGGCTTCGGCTGCGGCCGAGGCCGTGGCCGGTGAGACGGCCGCCCTCGTGGCCGGCGTGCTCGGTGACCCCCACCGCCTCCTCGGCCCCCACCGCCAAGGGGCCACCGTGGTCGTCAGGGCCTGGAAGCCCGACGCCGACAGCGTCACCGTGCTTCTCCAAGACGGTGCCCGGCTGCCCATGAAGCGCGTCGACGACGCCGGTCTGTTCGCCACCGAAATGCCCGCCGGAGCCGAGGGCAACGAGGTCGTCTACCGCCTCGAGGTCACCTATCCCGACGGCCAGTCCTTCGTGGTGGACGACCCCTACCGGTTCTGGCCCACGCTGGGCGACCTCGATCTTCACCTCTTCGGCGAAGGTCGCCACCACGCGCTGTGGCACCACATGGGCGCCCACCCCCGTCGCCACCAGGGCGCCGACGGCACCGCCTTCGCGGTGTGGGCCCCCAGCGCCCGCAGTGTGCGGGTCGTGGGTGATTTCAACACCTGGGACGGGCGGCTCTGTCCCATGCGCGCCCTGGGTGGTTCGGGCGTATGGGAGCTGTTCATCCCCGACGTGGGCCCCGGTCAGCGCTACAAGTACGAGATCCTCACCGGGTCGGGCGCCCTGACCCTCAAGGCCGACCCTTTCGCCTTCGCCGCCGAGGCCCCGCCCCAGACGGCCAGCGTGATCGCCAGCCCCGCCCATCAGTGGGCTGACGACGAGTGGATCGCCCAGCGGGCGAGCACCGACCCACGGACACGGCCCATGTCGGTCTACGAGGTCCACCTTGGCTCGTGGCGCCGGGTGCCCGAAGAGGGTGACCGTCCCCTCACCTACCGCGAGATGGCCGAGCAGCTCCCCGACTACGTGGCCGACATGGGGTTCACCCACGTCGAGATGATGCCGGTGGCCGAGCACCCCTTCACCGGTTCGTGGGGCTACCAGGTGAGCGCGTACTACGCGCCCACCGCCCGCTTCGGCCCGCCTGATGACTTCCGGATCCTGGTCGACGCCCTCCACGCTCGCGGCATCGGGGTGATCATCGACTGGGTCCCCGCTCACTTCCCCAAGGACCAGTTCGCCCTCGCCCAGTTCGACGGCACCGCTCTCTACGAGCACGCCGACCCCCGTCAGGGCGAGCACCCCGACTGGGGAACGCTGGTGTTCAACTTCGGCCGTCACGAGGTCGTGAACTTCTTGCTGGCCAACGCCCTGTTCTGGATCGAGGAGTTCCACATCGACGGCCTGCGGGTCGACGCCGTGGCCTCGATGCTCTACCTCGACTACTCCCGCAAGGAGGGCGAGTGGATCCCCAACCAGTTCGGGGGCCGGGAGAACATCGAGGCCGTCGAGTTCCTCAAGCGGGTCAACACCGTGGTCTACGGCGAGCACCCCGGCGTGATGATGGTGGCCGAGGAGTCGACGGCGTGGCCGGGCGTGTCCAAGCCCGTCTATGCCGGAGGCCTCGGCTTCGGGTTCAAGTGGAACATGGGGTGGATGCACGACACCCTCGAGTACTTCTCCAAAGACCCCGTGCACCGCCGTCACCACCATTCCGAGCTGACCTTCGGGTTGCTCTATGCCTTCTCCGAAAACTTCGTGCTGCCCCTGTCCCACGACGAGGTGGTGCACGGCAAGGGATCGCTGGTGGCCAAGATGCCGGGCGACGGGTGGTCGAAGCTGGCCAACCTGCGCGCCCTGCTGGGCTGGATGTGGGCCCACCCCGGGAGCCGCCTGCTCTTCATGGGTGGCGAGCTGGCCCAGGAGCGCGAGTGGTCGCACGACCGCAGCATCGACTGGCACCTGCTCGACGCCCCCGGCCACGCCGGGGTGCAGTCACTGGTGCGCAGGCTCAACGGACTGGCCACGACCCGACCGGCCATCTACGACCTCGAGTACGACCACACCGGCTTCCGGTGGATCGACGCCAGTGACGTCGATCACAACGTCTTGTCCTTCGCCCGCTTCTCCGCCGACCGGTCCCAGACGCTGGTGTGCATCGGCAACTTCTCGGCGTCGTTCCTCGGGGGCTACCGCATCGGTCTCCCCCGCCCGGGACGCTGGGAGCAGGTACTCGACACCTCGTCCCACGCCTACGGCGGAGAGGGCCCCGACGACGGCGGCGAGCGGTGGCCCGACTCGGTCGCCTGGCACGGCTTCGACCAGTCCGTCACTCTCGATCTGGCGCCCCTCTCAGTCGTCTGGCTCTGCTCGACCGATTGAGGGTGTCAGCGGGCTGACTCGACCATCTCCTTGAGGGTCGCCAGGTTGCGCTTCCAGATCGAGCGCAGCACGGGCTTGGACACGACGCTGCCGACGGGGCCGCCCATCCACCACGGGAACCGGAGACGTTCCTCCCAGGTGAACAGGGTGCCGCCCGGTCGCAGGCGCAGGGTGAAGCGACCGTGGCCCTGCACCAGCCCGGTGTGACGGATGCCGATGGTCCGCCGCTCCTTCCACTCGACGACCTCCATGGTGTCGCTCAGCCGGAGGGGCCCCACCCGGGTGGCGCACTCGAAGGTGGTACCCAGCCCGGTGGCTCGCGAGGAGGTGATCCGGATGGCCTCGGCGTCGTGCATCCACCGGACGTGCGAACCGATGTCGCGCACGGCCCGCCACACGACCAGCCGGGGGGCGCGGATGAAGGTGCTGACGCGGATGTGGCCGATCGCATCAGCCTAGGTGGCGGGCCGCCGCCGGCCCTCAGCCGCAGTTGGTGATCACGATCGGATCGCGGCCCGAGACCGTCGAGCCCGGGTGCTTGGCCGACCAGGTGGCCAGGGCGTCCAGCAGCTGGGCGGTGTCGGTGGGCGTGTCCATCTGGATGTTCACCCGGATGCAGGTCCGGTCGCCGTCCCTCCACGCCCGGTAGGCGTCGCCGCCCCAGCCGGTCGACGCCCGACCGGCATCCTGATGGCTCACGGTGGCGTCGGCGACCAGGAAGAGCCCCAGCTCACCGAGACTTCCCTCGTCGACCACCTTGCCGTCGGCGGGTGGCGCGGGGACGGCCACCGCGCCCTCGCCGGCGAGGAACCGCTTGGGGTACAGGATCTGCTCGGTCGTCGTCGGCGGACGCTCGAAGGTGGCGTCGAGACGAGCTTGGCCGCCTGACTCCCGGACGGCGGCCACGAACGAGGGACCGACGGAGTAGGGGAAGGCGAGCAACTTGGTGAACACGTCGGGCTCCGAGCCGTTGTCGGCGCCTCCGCCGGCTGCGGTTTCGGCGGCGTCGATGGCGTCTCTGTCCTCCTTGGAGCGCGAGTCGTACCACGCCGTCTCGACGGTCACCGCGTCGCCCTCCACCAACGCCTGGAAGGCGGTCTGGGCGTCGCCCTGGTCCGGTTTGTCGAGCTCGGGCCGGGCCAGCCCGAAGTGCTGGTCGTCGAGGGCGTGGGTGAGCTCGTGGACGAGCGTGTCCTCGGCGTACGGCGTGGCGTCGACACCCCGCACGTAGAGCTCGGTGGTCTGGTCGTCGTAGAAGCCGACTGTCTGGCTGTCCTGCTTCCTGCCCACCGACTGGATGTCGACGTTGCCTTCGACCAGCCCGAGGGCCCGCAGCACGCCAAGAGCCGTCTGGGCATCCTGTTGCCCACCGGTGTCGGACCCGTCGCCGTCGAGCAGCTTCTCGAACTCGTCGTCGCCAACCAACGACACCTTGGGGGGACGCTCGAACCGGAGCCCCCGCGCCTGTTCCACGAAGGCCTCCAGCTCGGGCAGCACCGGTTGGAGCTTGTCGGGGACGACGTCGGGCGGGGGCGGTGCGGCGTGCGCCGGGGGTGTGTGGGGGCCGTCATCACCGCTGCGGGCCAGCACGACTCCGGCATCGGTGACCAGGGTGGCGGCGATCACCGCGACCAGGACAGGTGCCATCCACCGTCGGCTCATGGCGACGAACCCGCCGTGGACGTACCCATGTCAGAAGTATCGGCTGCCGCAGCCCCGACCTGAGGCGTATCACCGCTACGGGCGGCTGTAGACCGACACGTGGCGGGAGCTGGAGGCGGCGAACGGCTGGCCCTCCCACCCGCCCCAGCGCTCGGTCAGCTCCAGGCCGCCGAGGCGGGCCATGAGGTCGACCTCGGGGACCGAGGCGTAGCGGACCGACCACGGCGACAGGCGGATCCCGCTCGGCGACAGGACCACGTCGTGTCCCCGCACCACCTGGTCGAGCGGGTCGTGGTCGGTGGCCTGGAGCACGACCTCGTCGTCAGCCTGGGAAACGACGGTGAGCGACTGCTCGAGCCGGGTGAGCTCGGGCGCCAGCGCCTCGACGACGAAGCGGCCGCCCACCCCCAGGCGGCTGGCCGCCCCGGCCACGCAGCGGCACTGGGCTGCCTGGTCGGGCAGCTCGAACAACGAGTTGAAGGCCACGAACACCACGTCGTAGCCACCGGCCACCAGGTCGCCCACATCGGCGAAGTCACCGACCACGACGGGGATCTCACCGCCGCCGGGCTTGGCCCGCAGCCGGGCGACCATGGGCGCGGAGGCATCGATGCCGTGAACCTCGAGACCCATGGCGGCCAGGGGGAGGGCCAGGCGACCGGTGCCGATGCCCAACTCGAGGACACGGGCCTGGCGACCGTCGCCGGCGACCGACCGCGCCTGGGCGGCGAGAAAGGCGGCAGTGGCGTCGGCTTCGGCGAACCGAAGGGAGTGGCGCCGGTCGTACCCCTCGGCCCGTTGCTCGTCGTAGTCCATGACCCCAGTTGATCAGAACAAGGTCGGGCCACCCATGCCCCCCCGCCCCTCCAGCGGGCGGCGACGCTCCCGCCTATGGCGGCGAGGTCGCTCAGGGGTCGCGGTTGACCCCGTGGGCCCGTACGAAGTCGTTCACCGCGTAGTAGGCGTCGATCGACTCGCCGGCGTCGCCCCAGAACCCCTCGAGGACCTCCCACTCCATGAGCCCCTCCGACACGTACCAGTTGTTCACGTCGGTGATCTCCAGCTCACCCCGTCCCGAGGGCTTCAGGGTGGTGATCACCTCGAAGACGCGCTGGTCGTAGAAGTAGATGCCGGTGACGGCGTAGGGGCTGGGCGGCTCGGCCGGCTTCTCGACGATGTGGGCGATGCGGTCGTGGTCGTCGAAGCGGGGGACGCCGAGGTGGCGCAGGTGGGAGACATCGTCGACCTTGGACAACAGCACCCGGGCACCTTCGCTCTGGGCTTTGAAGTGGGCGACCGCCGGGGCGAGGGACCGCTCGACGATGTTGTCGCCCAGCATGACCACGAGGGAGTCGTCCTCGACGAAGCGACGGGCCAGGCCCAGGGCCTCGGCGATGCCCCCCGCACGCTCCTGGTAGGCGTAGACGAGGCGGTCGATGCCGTGCTCGTGCCCACTGCCGAGCAGGCGCAGGAACTCGCCGGCGTGGGTGCCCCCGGTCACGACCATGATCTCGCTGACGCCGGCATTGACGAGCGCCTCGATCGAGTAGCTGATCATGGGGCGGTCGTAGATGGGCAGCAGGTGCTTGTTGGTGATGCGCGTGAGCGGGTGCATGCGGCTGCCGGTGCCGCCAGCGAGGATCACGCCCTTCATGGCCGTGACCCTATAGCCGGAACGAACAAGCGGGCCGGCGCCTAACGTGGCGGTGATGATCGCGTACCTCGACCACGCCGCCACCACGCCCATGCACCCGGAGGCCGTCGAGGCCATGTTGCCGTTCCTGTTCCACCGCTTCGGCAACCCGTCGGGGTCCCATGCGGTGGCGCGTGAGGCCAGGAAGGCGGTGGACGAGGCACGCGACGTGGTCGCCGAGTGCCTGGGCGCCCGGCCCGGTGAGATCGTCTTCACCGCCGGCGGTACCGAGGCCGACAACCTGGCCGTCGCCGGTCGCCACCGCGTGCGCCCCGGCACCGTCGTGTGCAGCGCGGTGGAGCACCACGCCGTGCTCCACGCCTGCACCGCCCTCGCCGGGTTGGTGGCACCGGTGGAGCCCTCGGGCATCGTCGACCTCGACGCCCTGGCCTCCCTGCTCGGGCCCGATGTCACCCTGGTCTCGGTGATGCTGGCCAACAACGAGGTGGGCACCGTGCAGCCCCTGGCCGAGGTGGCCCGGGTGGTCCGCCAGCTGGCCCCCGACGCGTTGGTGCACACCGATGCCGTCCAGGCTTTCCCGTGGCTCGACGTGGCCGCGCTGGCGGCGCCCGCCGACCTGGTGGCGGTCAGCGCCCACAAGTTCGGCGGGCCCAAGGGGGTCGGCGCCCTGGTGGTGCGAGAGGGAGTGGAGATCGCCCCCATCCTCCACGGCGGCGGACAAGAGCGCGACCGCCGCAGCGGAACCCACAACGTGGCCGGCATCGTCGGCATGGCCGCCGCCATGCAGGCCACCGTCGCCGAGCGGGCTGCCACCGTGAGGCGGGTGGCCGACCTTCGCGACCGGCTGGTCGACGGCCTCCTCGCCGCCGTGCCCGACAGCGCCGAGACGGGCGACCGGTCGGCCAAGGTGGCGGGCAACGCCCACCTGTCCTTCGCCGGGGTCGAGTCCGAGGCCCTCCTGGTGCTGCTCGACGGCGCCGGCGTGTGCGCGTCGGCCGGGTCGGCCTGCACCAGCGGCGCCATGGAGGCGTCGCACGTGCTGGTGGCCATGGGCATCGAACGCCAGCGCGCCCTCGGCTCACTGCGCCTGTCGCTCGGGCCCACCACCTCCGACACCGACGTCGATCGGGCCCTCGCCGCCGTGCCCGCCGCCGTCGCCCGCCTGCGGGCCACGGGCCCGAGCGGCCCTCTGAGCGGAGTGCCGTACCCGGCCCCGACCGGCTGATGCGTGTCCTGGTCGCCATGTCGGGCGGGGTCGACTCGTCGGTGGCCGCCGCCCTGCTGGGCGAGCAGGGCCACGACGTGGTGGGTGTCACCCTCAAGCTGTGGGGCGGAGCGTCAGACTCCGGGTGCTGCTCGGTGGCCGACGTGGACGACGCCCGGCGGGTCGCCCAGCAACTGGGCATCGACCACTGGGTGTTCAGCTTCACCGACGACTTCGAGGACCGGGTGGTGGGGCCCTACGCCGCCGCCCACGCCGCCGGGCGTACCCCGAACCCGTGCATCGAGTGCAACCGCCATCTCAAGTTCGGACGCCTCCTCGACCGGGCCGTCCAGCTCGGCTTCGACGCCCTGGCCACCGGTCACCATGCCCGAGTGGCCTCCGCCGGCAGCCGGCCCCGGTTGTTGCGAGGGCTCGACAGGGCCAAGGACCAGTCCTATGTCCTCCACATGCTCGGCCCCACCGAGCTGGCCCGCTGCCTGTTCCCGGTCGGTGAGATCACCAAGTCCGAGGTGCGTGAGCGGGCCCGGGCCCTCGGGCTGCGCACCGCCGACAAGCCCGACAGCCAGGACGTGTGCTTCGTCACCGCCACCGGTGGTCGCACCGCCTTCCTCGGTCCCCGGATCGGGCTGCACCCGGGGCGGGTGGTCGACAGCGCCGGCGCCGAGGTGGGCCGGGTCGACGCCGTCGAACTGGTCACCGTGGGCCAGCGCCGGGGCATGGGCAGCGGGGGCACCCAGCGCCGGTACGCCCTGTCCGTCGACCCTGTCACCGCCACGGTGGTCGCCGGAGGTGTCGACGAGCTGCTCACCGACCGGGTCGAGCTCGACGACCTGGTGTGGCACGACGTGGCCGTCGCCGGCACCGTCAGCGTCCAGTGCAGTGCCCACGGCCGTCCCGCCGAGGCCGAGGTGCACGGAACAACCGTGCGTTTCGCCCGCGCCCAGCGCCGGGTGGCGCCGGGCCAGAGCGTGGTGTTCTACCGCGACGACGAGGTGCTCGGCGGCGGAAGGGTGTCGTAGGCCGTTCTCGTCACGCCTATTTCTGGCCCCGTCCGGGACCGGCGAAACGTGACCAGACCGGTTTCAGCCCACGCGGATGTGGCGGCTGCGGGCCTCGTCCATCACCGCTCCCGGCCGGGTGGGGGTGAACACGATGCGGGTGGCCGACTCGGGCGTGC
This sequence comes from Acidimicrobiales bacterium, assembly GCA_036264885.1. Taxonomy (GTDB): domain Bacteria; phylum Actinomycetota; class Acidimicrobiia; order Acidimicrobiales; family AC-14; genus DATAQC01. The sequence goes on from DATAQC010000036.1 coordinate 23,608, forward strand.
CCTGGCGCCGGCCCGGTTTCATGAGGGTGAGCGACACCGGCTCGCCCACCACCAGCTCGAGAGCCAGGCCGGGCGCCCCCTGGGTGAGGTCGAGCCCCTCGCCGACCGTCGCCGGGCGCATGGTGGTCACCGTCCGGCGGGTGAACAGGATGGGGTCGAGCAGGGCCAGTGGGTCGTGCAGCACGAACCCGGCGGGCACGAACACGGCCCACCGCCGCGACAGGTTGTGGATCGAGCGGACCAGGACCACGGCCAGGGGCACGCCGATGACCAGGCACACGCCGCCCAGCACCCATCGCCGAGCGGCCAGCAACAACGGCCCGGCGCAGACGCCGGCGACGGCCAGGGCCCAGGCCAGGGGCAGGGGACCGAACAGGAGCGGCCCCGGCGCACGCAGCAGGTAGCGGCGCTCGTTGGGGTAGGCAGGACCGTTCACACAGCGAGCTCCGACGGCGGGTGAGAACACCCACGCCAGCACCACCACCGCCCATCCCACGGCCAGGGGCGTGCCGTGACCGGCGGCGGCCGAGGCGACGGCGGCGGCGACCGCCGCCGGCGCCAGCGTCCGCAGGGCGGTGAGGGCGACGGGGTGGGGGATGGCCGCCGCCACCATGGCCGCCGCCCATCCCGCCCACAGCCCGGTCGACGCCAGCATGCGCACCGGCCCGCCGGCCCCGTGGAGGGCGTCGGCCAGCGCTGGGCCGGCGGTAAAGGGCAGAGCCGCCCACAACGCACCGACCAGCCACGGCACCAGGCGGTAGGCCGGGCCCGTCCCCGGCACCCGGGCCTCGGGCGCCGCCGCGCCACTGGTTCTCGCTCGGGCCACGGATCGGCATGCTACGGCTCGGGCCAGGAGGCGGTCACCCACGCCGACGGTAACCTCACGGCTGTGGACGAGACTGCCGGCTCTGCGGCCCGGGCCGCCGAGTTGCGGGGGCTGATCGAGTACCACAGCCGGCGCTACTACGACCTCGACGACCCCGAGATCTCCGACGCCGAGTTCGACGCCCGGGCGCGTGAGCTGCGGGCCCTCGAGGAGGCCTACCCCGACCTGGTGACGCCCGATTCCCCGACCCAGAAGGTCGGCGGCTCGGTCTCCACCGCGTTCTCCGAGGTCCGTCACCGCATGCCCATGATGTCGCTCGACAACGCCTTCTCCTTCGACGAGCTGGTGGCGTGGGGCAAGCGCATGGAGCGCTACATCGACGGTGACGTCGATTTCGTCTGCGAGCTGAAGATCGACGGCATCGCCATCTCCCTGCTCTACGAGGACGGGCGCTACGTGCGGGCCGCCACCCGGGGCAACGGGGTGGTGGGTGAGGACGTCACCGACAACGTCCGCACCATCGCCGTGGTGCCCGACCGACTGAGCGTGTCCCCCGAGCGCACGCCGGCGGTGTTTGAGGTCAGGGGTGAGATCTACATGCCCCTGTCCGCCTTCGAAGACCTCAACGAGCGCCGGGGCCAGGCCGGAGAGCGGTTGTTCGCCAACCCCCGCAACTCGGCCGCCGGCTCGCTGCGCCAGAAGGATCCCCGGGTGACGGCCAGCCGCGAGCTGGCGTTCTTCGCCTACCAGTTGGGGGAGGTCACCGGCGAGCACGCCCCCCGGTTCAGGCGCCACTGCGAGACCCTCGAGTTCCTCACCGAGGCGGGCCTGCCCGTCAACCCCGAGATCCGCCGGGTCACGACCATGCACGACGTCGACGAGTTCTGCCGTCACTGGCTCGAGCACCGCCACAGCCTCGACTACGAGATCGACGGCGCCGTGGTCAAAGTCGACGACCTGGCCCAGCGGATGGAACTGGGCGCCACCTCCAAGTCACCCCGGTGGGCCATCGCCTACAAGTTCCCGGCCGAGCAGGCCACGACAATGCTCAAAGACGTCATGGTCTCGATCGGGCGGACGGGCAAGGCTACGCCGTTCGCCATGCTCGAGCCGGTGCAGGTCAGCGGCTCCACCGTTCAGCTGGCGACCCTGCACAACGAGGACCAGGTGGCCAAGAAGGACGTGCGCCCGGGCGACACCGTGTTCGTCCGCAAGGCGGGCGACGTCATCCCCGAGGTGGTGGGTCCCGTTCTCTCCAAGCGCCCGGCCGACCTGGCCGAGTGGCGGTTCCCCGAGGCCTGCCCGGTGTGCGGCCAGCCCCTCGTGCGGGTCGAGGGTGAGAGCGACACCTTCTGCACCAACGTCGAGTGCCCGGCCCAGCGAGCCGGTCGCATCGGGCACTTCGCCAGCCGGGGGGCCATGGACATCGAGGGGCTGGGCGAGAAGCGGGTCATGCAGCTGATCGACGCCGGCCTGCTCCACGATCCCGCCGACATCTACTCGCTCACCTACGACGACCTCATCGCCCTCGAGGGGTTCGCCGACCTGTCGGTGCGGAACCTGCTGGCGGCCATCGAGGCGTCGAAGGGCCGCCCCCTGGCCAACCTGCTCATCGGCCTGAGCATCCGCCACCTCGGCGGTCGGGGAGCCGAGGTGCTGGCCGCGGCCATGGGTCACCTCGACCGCATCGTGGCCGCCACCGAGGACGAACTGGCGGCGGTGGAAGGCGTCGGCCCCACCATCGCCCACAGCGTGGCCGAGTTCTTCGCCCTCGACACCAACGTGGCCATGGTCGAGCGGTTGCGACAGGCGGGAGTCAACTTCGAGGGTGCCGTCGGGGACGAGCCCGAGCTCCCCCGGACGCTGGAGGGCAAGGCGGTCGTGGTCACCGGCACTCTCGAGTCGATGTCGCGCGACGCCGCCGCCGAGGCCGTCAAGGCCCGAGGAGGGGCGTCGCCGGGCAGCGTCTCACGCAAGACGGCGTGGCTGGTCGCCGGGGCCGAACCGGGCGCCGCCAAGGTGGCCAAGGCAGGCGAGTACGGCGTGGCCGTGATCGACGAGGCCGCCTTCCTCCGCCTGCTCGAAACCGGCCAACCATGAGCCTCGCCGGGTCCTGTCCCGTGGCCGGCCCCTCCCACCGCCCTACGGGCGGCGGGCCCCTCCCCACGGGCCACCCGGCTCGGGAGTGGGAAATCGTCGCCCTCCGGGCGGCTGGCCAACCGTGAGCCTCGCCGGGTCCTCTCGCCTGCCGGGGTCGGGCGGGGCCTCGGCGTCGCCGGGGTCGGGCAGGGTGGGGCTGGTGTCGGTCAACGTCTCGTTGCCGAAGTACCTGGGCCAGCACCGGGGCAGGCCCGTCACCAGTGGGATCGCCAAGGTCCCGGTGACGACCGACGAGCTCTGGCTCGACCATCTGAACCTGGAGGGAGACGGCCAGGCCGACCCGTCACAGCACGGTGGCGAGGACAAGGCGGTGTACGCGTACCCCTACGAGCACCTGGACAAGTGGGGTGCCGAGCTGGGCCAGGAGCTGGGCCCAGCCGCCTTCGGCGAGAACCTCACGACCACCGGCTGGACCGAGGACGACGTCCGCATCGGCGACCGATGGGCGTGGGGAGACGCCGTCCTCGAGGTGTCCCAGCCCCGGTGGCCCTGTTACAAGCTGGCCATGTACCGCAGCAAGGGCGACATCCAACGACGCATGCACGCCAACGGTCGCACCGGGTGGTACCTGCGCGTGCTCCAGGCCGGACGGGTGCCCGTGAACGGTCCCGTCACCGTGGTCGAGCGTCACCCGGCCCTGGCCTCGGTGCGCCTGGCTCACGACGCCGCCAGCCCGAACAGTGGCGTCCCCCTCGAGGTCATCGAGGCGCTCCTGGTGCTGCCCCCCCTGTCCGACGAGTGGAGGATGGCCCTGGCCCACCGCCTGCCCTGACCGTGCTGCCCTTACCGCCGGCCCTGACCCTAGGGGCTCAGTCGGGAAGCGACAGGGCGGCTCGGATCGAGGCGGCCACCGCCGCCGACTGCGCCGGGCTCTCGTAGCGTTGACGGGGCCAGAAGAAGCCGCGGAGGCCGTCCTTGCGCCGGCGGGGCACGACGTGCACGTGCAGGTGGGCCACGCTCTGGCTCACCCGGTTGTTGAGGGCGACGAAGCTGCCGTGGGCGTCCATGGCCTCCTCGACGGCCCGGGCCAGGCGACGAGCGGTGGCGAAGAGGGGCCCGACCTGTTCCTCGGGCAGGTCGACAAGGGTCTCGTGGTGGTGCCGGGGGATGAGCAGGCAGTGGCCGGGGAACAGGGGCCGCACGTCGAGGAACGCCACCGCGTGGGCCTCGTCGACCACCATGTCGGCCGGGGCCTCACCGCCGGCCACCCGGCAGAACACGCAGTCGGCCGCCACCGCGCCCTTCCCCGCCTCGGGGCTCAATGCAGGGTGAAGCACCAGCGGTAGGAGTCCGACGCCTCGCGAGGCTCCCCGAACTTGCGGTAGACGACGGTGACGCAGTGCCGCCCGGGGCTGAGCTGGCGGTAGTCGCTGTCGACGCCGGGCTTGAGGATCACCTGGTTGAGGGCGTCGACGTGCTGGAGGTCGTCCTCGGGTATCTCCACCCCGTCGAAAAGGAGGTAGCCGGTGAGGCCGGGAGCCAGGTCGGCGGCGATGGTGGCCTGGCGCAGGTCGAGGTCGCCACTCTGGGGCGAGACGCCCTCGACGGCCGGGGGGAGCTTGGTCACGTCGCTCGTCCGGGGGGCGGTGGCCACGTACACCAGGCCGCCGATGGCGGCGGCCACGGCCGCGGCCATGATGATCCGCACCCGCATAGGTCGTCGGGGGGCGGGAGGACGGCGCTGCACCTCGCCATCATCCCCCGTGCGCGGGGCGTACGGGGATGCAGTGCCACGAGAAGGGTGCTCGGGCACGGTACCCTCGTCACTGACAGAAGCCGCATGGGTGGGGGGAGCCATCTCGGCGAGACCGGACGTGGGTCCGGCACGGGGAGAGGGAACTTGGCCACGACGCGGTTGGCGGAGTACATCGGAAGGGTTCTCGGCGGGCGCTACCGGCTCCTGGCCCCGATCGGCACCGGAGCGTCGGCTCACGTCTACCTGGCCGACGACGTCAAGCTCCGCCGCCGGGTGGCCGTCAAGATCCTCCACCCCGCCCTGGCCGACGACGAGGGTTTCCTCCGCCGGTTCCGGGCCGAGGCCCACGCCGCCGCCGGCCTCAACCATGCCAACGTCATGGCCGTCTACGACTGGGGCGAGGAGGCCGACGGACCGTTCCTCGTCTGTGAGTTCCTGGGCGGCGGCAGCCTGCGCAGCATCCTCGACCGCGGCACCCGACTGACCCCGTCCCAGGCGCTCATGGTGGGTCTCGAGGCGGCCCGGGCCCTCGACTACGCCAGTCGCCGGGGACTGGTGCACCGTGACATCAAGCCCGCCAACCTGTTGTTCGACGAGGAAGGCCGCTTGCGCATCGCCGACTTCGGCCTGGCCCGGGCCCTGGCCGAGGCGGCCTGGACCGAGCCTTCGGGGACGCTGTTGGGCACCGCCCGCTACGCCTCGCCCGAGCAGGTGCGAGGGGCCCGCCTCGACGGCAAGGCCGACGTCTACTCCCTGGCCATCGTCTTGTACGAGGCCGTCACCGGTCGGGTGCCGTTCGTGGCCGACACCACGGTGGGCACCCTCATGGGCCGCCTCGAGCAGCCCATCCCGGTTGCCCCCGAGCTCGGACCCCTCGGTCCCATCGTGGCTCGGGCCGGGCGCCCGGAAGCCTCCGAGCGCCTCGACGCCATGGCCCTGGGTGCCGCCCTCCAGGCCACGGCCAACGATCTTCCCGCCCCCGGACGACTTCCCCTGGCCGGCATCGCCGCCCTCGACGAGACGCTCACCCGCCTCGACGACGACCCCACCGAGATCGGCCAGCCGTCCACCCGGCCCGGCGCCGAGGGCGCCACCGGCGTCGCCGCCACCCAGTGGGACCAGGCGCGTCCGGGCCCGGGCGGCACCGGCACCGGCGACGCCACGGTCGCGCTACCGCTCTCACCGGGCGACGTCGTGCCCGCCCCGCCGGCGGCCCAGCCGCCTGTGGCACCCGCCTTGTCCAAAGCGGGCCGCCGGCGCCGTCGGTGGCCCATCGTCGCCGTCGTGGCCCTGGTCGTGGCCCTCGCCGGTGCGGGAGTGGCTTACGCCATCGCCCAGGCCAACGTGCCCAGCCATCCCGTCCCCAACGAGGTCAACCGGCCCGAAGCCGAAGCCACCGCCGCCCTCAGAGCGCTGAAGTTCAAGGTGGCCTTCCGGCGCCCGTTCGTGAACGGCACCACCGCCGGCCAGGTCACCGACCAGTCCCCCGACGCCCGACCGGGGCGGACCCTGAAAGAAGGCCACGTCGTCACCCTCACGGTGTCGCGAGGGCCCCAGCCCATCCCCGTCCCCGACCTGGCCAACCTCGACCGGGCGGCAGCCGAGGCGGCCATCGCCAAGGCCGGTTTCGTCGTGGGCGACGTAACCGAGATCCACGACGAGAAGGCGCCGGTCGGGGCCCTGCTCGATTTCAACCCCAAGACAGGCCTGGCCCCGACGGGCTCCAAGATCGCCCTCACGGTGTCGTCGGGCCCCGCCCCCAGGGTCGTCCCCGACCTGGCCGGCAAGAGCTTCGCGGCGGCGTCGGCCGCTCTGTCCGACCTCGGCCTCGAGGCGGCCCGCGGCGACGACTACAGCGACACCGTGCCCGCCGGTCAGGTGATCGGCTCCACCCCGGCGTCGGGCGCCAGCGTCGACCGGGGGGCGACGGTCACCGTGGTGGTGTCGCAGGGCCAGCCCAGCGTGCCCGACCTGAAGGGCATGACGGTGGCCGCCGCCACCGCCCGCCTCCAGGCTGCCGGCCTCAAGGTCGGTGGTGTCTACGGGCCTCCCGGTGGCAACTATGTCCTGCTGTCGGTCCCCGGATCGGGCACGACGGTCAAGCGCGGGGCCAGCATCAGCCTGTTCGTCCTGTAAGCGTCGCCACCGGGGCCACGATGTGGCCCCGGTGAGCGTCGCATGCCTCGACCCCTCTCCCAGGAGTAGCGCGTGAGCCCCTCGAAATCGTTCTGGTCCGGCATTCCCGTGCTGGCCAAGGCCATCGGCGGCATCGTCACCGGCCTGGTCGGTGTCGGCAGCCTCCTGGTGGCTCTGGGCGTGATCGGCAACTCGAACAGCAACAACAACTCGCCGTCCGCCACCACCGTGCCGTCGTCGGGCACGCCCGGTGCCTCCGACAACTCCGGCTCCGGCGGCGATGGCGGCGGGGTGACGGCCACCACCTCGGCCAAGGCCTCGTTCACCGTCGACCGCGACTCGATGTCGTTCTCCCTGTTGACCAAGAAGGCCACGTTGACCGTAACCAACAAAGGCCCGGGGGCCCTGCTGATGAACCTGCCCCAGATCACAGGGGACAAGGAGTTCAGCGTCGCCGCCCCGACCTGCACGGCGGCGCCTGTCCCCGCTGGCAAGTCGTGCACCATCGACGTCACCTACTCCGGGGCCGTCAAGGCGTCGGCGACCATGGAGGTGACCGCCGACAATGCATCGGAGTCCCACAGCGTGAGCCTCGAGGGCCAAGTCCTCTGACCCTCCGCATTCGATCTTCTGGCCCTAGACCCGGCGGACGACTTGGCCGTCCCGCACCTTGTCGCTCAGGTTCTGGCTGCGGTCATCGCTGGCGCCCTACGGTTCTTTGTCGCCTTACCTACCCTGGAGGTAGGTAAGGCGACAAAGAACGGTGTCGGCTGGGTCAGGCGGTGATCTCTTTGATGCGGGTGGCGATGGCGACGGCGTCGGGGGTGAGGGGTGACGCCTGCTCCTGGAGGGCCACGATGAGCTTGGTGAGGTCGCCCTGC
>DATAQC010000061.1:0-15988 GCA_036264885.1 Acidimicrobiales bacterium
GCTCGGCCAACCCGGGAGCCACGGCGGCGAACACCACGTCAGGGGCGCCCTCGCGGTCCTCGTACGACGGGTGCATCGGCACCGGCGCGGCGACGGCGCTGCCGCCGGCGGCAAACACCTCGACGGCGTCGGAGTAGTCGAGAGGGCGAGTGGGGATGCCGGCGAAGAACGTGGAGGCGTCGGTCTCGTCGCCCGGCGTCCCGAGCGAGCCCGCCACCAGCTCCACCGACCAGCCCGAGCGCATGAGCGCAGCGGACAGGTAGCGAGCCACCTGGGCGGAGCCGCCCCGGGGGAAGAAGAGCAGTCCCATGACGACGTGTCCCTTGGCCACGGCGCCGACACTGCCACGCCCGGGCCACCGTCCCGGTACACCGGCGATGCCCGGTACCGTTGGGCCTCCGGCTTGGGCGCAGATCGTCGACGAGGAGGCTGGTGGCGGAACCCACGCACGCAGGTCGCCCGTCGGTGGTGGACGAGGGACGCGACCTGGACGCGCTGCAGGCGATGGCGACCGACGCCATGGGCGGCCGGGGCAGCCTGGTCCTTCTCAGTGGCGCGCCGGGATCGGGCAGGACCCGGCTGGCCGAACGGCTCGCCGGCTGGGCGCAGGGCCGGGGCATGCGTGCGCTGTGGTCGCGCGCGGTGGCCGCTGGCGGCGCCGGGTCACTGGCCCCGTGGGCGGACGTGGTGCGGGCCGCGGTGGGTGATGCCGACCCGGCCCGCCTGGTCGCCGAGCTCGAGGGGCAAGCCACGGCGCCGCATGCCCTGGGCCTGGTCCCCGAGCTGATCCCGGGCCCGTGGCCTCCTGAAGATGCGCCGCCCCCCGATCGGCTGGCGCTGTTCGACGGGACCACCATCCTGCTGCGCCACCTGGCTCGGACTCGCCCCCTGCTGGTGGTGCTCGACGACTTCGACACCGCCGGCATCACCGCTCACCGCTTCCTCGAGTTCGTCCTCCCCGGGCTGGCGGAGACGGCGATGCTCATCGTCGCCATCTCCCGCCCTGGCGATCCGTGGCTCGACCGCCTCGGCGACCATGCCCACCGCGTGGCCCTGGGCCTCGGCGGCTCTCTGAACGAGGCGGCGGAACCAGGCGACGAGGGGAGCGGCGCCGACCCGGCGCTGGCGGAGCAGGCTGGTGACGACGCCATGGGCGAGCTGGCCTGGGAGGACGCCGCCGAGCACTACCGCCGGGCCCTCGACGGGCAGCCAGGGGTGGATGCCGACACCCGGTTCCGGGTGCTGCTGGGCCTGGGCGCCGCCCTGTCAGCCGCCGGTGACGCCTCCGCAGCGAGGTCGGCCTACCAGGACGCAGCCGGCCTGGCTCGGCGACGGGGACGGTCCGGCGACGTGGCTCGGGCCGCCCTCGGCCTCAGCTCGTCCCTGCGCGGCTTTCAACCGTCCCCACCCGACCCGGCGGCGATTTCCCTGCTCGAGGAGGCCCTGACCCTGCTGGGCGACGACGCCGAGGAGACGTACGCCGGCCTGCTGGCCCGCGTCGACGCCCGCCTGTCGATGGCTCTGGGCCCCGACGCCGGCGTGGCCGAGCGCCGTCGCCGGCTGAGCGACGACGCCGTCGCCCTGGCCCGGCAGGTGGACGACCCGGCGGCACTGGTCGACGCCCTGGCCAGCCGGTGCGACGCCCTCGCCGGGCCGTCCCACCGCCAGGCCCGGCTGGACGCAGCCGACGAGATGGTGGCCGTGGCCGTGGGCGCCGCTGACCGCGAGGCCGGGCTCCTCGGGCGGCGCCTACGCGTCGTGGCCCTGCTCGAGGACGGACGCCTCACCGCGGCCGACGCCGAGATCTCGGAATTCGCCTCCATCGCCGACCGGATCGGCCAGCCCCGGTTCACCTGGATCGTCGCCTTGTGGGGCGCCATGAGAGCCCTGCTCCAGGGCCGCTTCGCCGAAAGCGAACGCAGGAACGCCTGGGCCGCCGCCCTCGGGCGCCGGGCCGGGGTCGGTCGGGTCGACACCCTGTGCATGGTGCAGTTCTTCCATCTGCGCGTGGCCCAGGACAGGGTGGTGGAGCTGGAGATGGCGGCCCGTTCCGTCACCTCCCGGCCCGACGACCGGGTTGCGTCGGAGGCCACCACGGTCCAGCTGCTGGGGCTGCTCGGCCGCGACGGCGAAGCGGGCGTGGAGCTGGCCGTTCTGGCCGCCGACCGGTTCGCAGCCGTCGACCCCGACCCTCGCTGGTTGGCCACCATGGCAGCGCTGGCCGAGGTCGCCGCCACCCTCGATCAGCACAGTGAGGCCGCCGTCCTCTACGAGCTGCTGGTCCCCCACGCCCGGTGTTTCGCCATCGAGGCCATGGGAGCGACGTGTCACGGATCGGTGTCACGCCATCTCGGGCTACTGGCCCACGCCCTGGGCCGTTGGGACGAGGCCGACGACCATTTCCGCCGTGCCCTGGCCGACAACGAGGCGGCCGGCGCCCCACTCCTGGTGGCCCACACCCGCCTGCAGTGGTCGGCGCTGTTGCGGGCCCGCGATCTGGTCAGCGACTGGGAGCGGGGCCTCGAGCTGCTGACCGGCGCCGAGGTGATCTACCGCCGTCTCGGCGTCGATCGCCTGGCCGACGAGGCGCGCCAGGTGCTGGCCCGGTCCCACGAGCCTCCCGCCAGCGAGCGGTCGGGCGCCGGCAACGCCTTCCGTCGCCAGGGCGACGCCTGGGTCCTGTCCTACGGCGGCGTGGAGGTGCGGCTGGCCGACAGCCTGGGCATGCACGACCTGGGCACACTCCTCGCCAACCCCGACCGCAGCTTCCACGTGACCGACCTCGTCGCCGGTGCCTCTCCTCCGGACGTCGATGCCCGGGCCCGGGCCGAGTACCGGGCCCGCCTGGCCGAACTGGACGAGGAGACAGCCGACCCGATTCTCGACCCCGTCCGGGTCTCGCTGGCCCTGGCCGAGCGGGACTTCATCGCCGGCGAGCTGGCCTTCGCCTCGGACGCCCCCCAGGCTTCTGTCACCGATCCCGTGGAGCGGGCCCGGCGGGCGGTGGCCACCCGGATGCGCCTGTGCCTCGACCGTATCGACGCCGCCCACCCCACCCTCGGCCGCCACCTCCGCCATTCGGTACGCACGGGGACGTTCTGCTCCTACGAGCCGGAGATGCCCACCACCTGGAAGACGGGCGAGGGGTCCTAGATGGCCCCTGCGCCGCCGCCGGCGGACTCCCACGTCCGGTACGGCACCCCTGCCGGGCGCTGGGTGATCGCCGCCACCGTCGCCGGCTCGGGCATGGCCTTCCTCGACAGCACGGTGGTCAACGTGGCCCTACCCGCCATCGGGCGCGACCTGCACGCCGGCCTGGACGGCCTGCAGTGGACGGTCAACGCCTATCTGCTCACCCTCGGCTCCCTCCTGGTGCTGGGCGGCTCGCTGGGCGACATCTACGGACGGCGGCGCCTGTTCGTCACCGGCCTGGTCGCCTTCACCGCCGCGTCGGCCCTGTGCGGCCTGGCGCCGTCCATGGGCGTGCTCATCGCCGCCCGCGCCCTGCAGGGGGCGGGTGGGGCCATGCTGGTGCCCGGCAGCCTGGCCCTGCTCACCGCCAGCTTCCACGCCGAGGATCGCAGCGCGGCGGTGGGCGCCTGGTCGGGCCTGGCCGGGGTGGCCGCCGCCGTCGGGCCCTTCGTGGGCGGCTGGTTGGTGGACGGCGTGTCGTGGCGGCTGGTCTTCCTGCTCAACGTGCCGGTGGCGGCGGCGGCCGTCGCCATGACCGTGACCCACGTGCCCGAGAGCCGTGACCCCGACGCCGTGCCCGCCCCGGACCTGGCCGGGGCCGTGGTCGCCACCCTCGGCCTGGCAGGGGTGGTCTTCGCCCTCATCCAATGGTCGGCCGGCGGCGTCTCCGCTGCGGTCGTGGTCACCGGGGTGCTGGGCACCCTCGCCCTGGTGGCCTTCCCGTTCGTCGAACGGCGCTCACGCCAGCCCCTCGTGCCGTTGGACATCTTCTCGTCGCGCCAGTTCAGCGGGGCCAACGCCACCACCCTGGCCGTCTACGCGGCCTTCGGGGGCGCCCTGTTCCTGCTCGTCCTCGAGCTCCAACAGGTGCTGCACTACTCGGCTCTGGCCGCCGGCTCGTCGCTGATGCCGATCACGTGCATCATGCTGGCGCTGTCGTCGCGAACCGCCCGCCTGGGCCAGCGCATCGGGCCCCGGATCCCGATGACGGTGGGGCCCATGGTCATCGCCGGTGGCTTGGTCGTGTTGAGCGGCCTCCGCCCCGGGGACAGCTACGTCTCGGGCGTGTTGGGCGGCGTCGTCGTCGTCGGGCTGGGGCTGGCGTTCACCGTGCCTCCCCTCACCGCCGCCGTCATGGGCGCCGTCGAGGAGCGTCACGTGGGCGTGGGAGCGGCGGTCAACAACGCCGTGGCCCGGGTCGGCACCCTGTTGTCGGTAGCGGTCTTGCCCCTCGCCGCCGGGTTGGGCGGGTTGGCGCCCACCGACCCCCGCTATCGCGACGGCGTGAGCCGGGCGCTCCTGCTCTCCGCCGGCCTGTGTGTCGCCGGCGGGATCGTCGCCTTCATCACCGTCCGCCGCAGCGCGCCGGTCGTTCCCGTAACCCAGCCCGGCATCTCCCACGCCTGCGCCGACCCCTGCATCCGCGAACCCGCCACCCCTGCCGCCTGAGCCGGCCTGAGCGGCGTGAGGGTGCGCTCCGAACCTACCGGGGAACCTCCTGGGCGATCGCTTGGTGCCCACCAGTGCGGCCCACCACCGTGCCGTCAGAGCGGAGGAACGTGAGAGTCTCGTTCGCCTCTCCCGAGATGGTGAACCCACCCTCGTGCAGGCAGGTGTGGTGGCGCGGGCACAGGAGGCAGCCGTTCGACACCGCGGTAGGACCGCCGTCGGCTGCGTGGACGAGGTGGTGGCAGTCGCAGGTCTTTCGGTGACAGCCGGGGAACCGGCAATGGCCCCCGTCACGGACCTGGATGGCCCGACGCTGCGCGGTGGTCCACACCGAGGTGCGAGTGCCGATGTCGAGGGGCTTGCTGGCTCCTTTGACCAGGTGGCGGACGATGCCGCAGTCACAGGCCAGGCGCCGCAGCGTCTCCATGGCGACGGGCGTGTTATCGATGAGCTCAGCCCGGCCCACCTTGGCGACGAGCGCATCGAGGTCGGCCACCACGTGCACGGTGTAGCGGTCGACGTGGCCGGGTTTGTCCAGGCTGGCGCGTCCCGCTCTGGCCAGGGCCATGGCGGCGTCGGCCCGGCGTCGGCCTGTGGACGAGTGTTCAGCTGAACACTCGTCCACAGCCTCCAAGAGGGCCAGGTACTCCTCGCCCTCCTCGATGGGTAGCACCTTCTCGATCACCATCATGCCGTCGTAGGTCCGCGAGGCCCGGACACAACGACGGTCGTAGCGGCGCAGGTAGTCGTCGATGCCATGCTCCTGCTCGGCCAGCTGCTCGTAGCGCCTGGCCACCCGCTCGAGGTCGGCGGTAGTGCCCGACTCGGCCAGCTTGAGCAGCCACTCGTCGGTCTCGTCGCCCGCACCGGTGATGCGCGTGATGGCCCTCACCTTCGAGTACGACAACGCACCAGCCGAGAAGCCTTCGCGGACCGCCGGCCGCCGCTGCAGCTCGTGGGCCACGCGTAGCTTTTCGTGCGCGGTGCGGCGACTCAGGCCGCAGCGCCACACCAGCCAGTCGACACACGAGAGCTGGGCGTCGGCCCGCCAGCCCTCGCGACGGTCGTACTCGGCCAGCAGAGACAGCCATCGGGCCTCCATGGCCGCCAGCCGGCTGCTGAGGTGGATCAGCTCACTGGCCAGCTCAGCTGTGCTGAACGTGACGGCATCGTCGGACGGATCAAAAATCGCGGTGATGGACAACGGACACCCCCAAACGTCGGTGGCAGCAACAAATGGGGGAAGCCGCCCCTAACGCTATCGAATGTACGTTCGATAGTCAAGTACCACCTGGCAACATTCCCGGCTTGGCCGACCACGTGAACCCGACAATGAGTGGCTAAGGGTCATCCTTGTAGGAACAACTCGCGCGATGTGCCGTGGGAGTCACAGTCGGGTGACGCCTTCGACCCGGCACACCGCCTCGCCGACCTCGTCGGACGCGTCGAGGTCGACGGTGGCGTCGATCCCCCACTCGTGGTAGCCGGCGGGGTCGTCGAACACCTGGCGCACCTTCCACCTCCGCCCCACCTGGTCGACCACGAAGAGCCCGCCACTGCGGGCCTCGGGGCCGGTGGCGATGGCATCGTGCTCGTCGAAATAGGGGGCCAGGGCCTGGCGCCAGCGATCGGCGCCCCAGGGCCCGCTTTCGTCGAGGGCAGCCAGGTCGTCGTAGCGGCGCAGGGTGGCCAGCTCCACCCGGCGGAACATGGCGTTGCGCACGAGGACGGAAAAGGCCCGGCTGTTGGCGGTGACGGGAGGCGGCGCATGATCGGCAGGCACATCGGCGACCCCGGTCTCGGTGGCGCCCAGCACCGCGTCGGGGTGACGCAACTGCTCCCATTCGTCGAGCAACGAGCTGTCCACCTGGCGGACGAGCTCACCCAGCCATTCGGTGAGGTCGCGCAGGTCGTCGGTCTTGACCGCGTCGGGCACGCTCTGCCTGAGGGCACGGTAGGCGTCGGTCAGGTAGCGCAGCACCAGTCCCTCCGACCGGGCCAGGCCGTAGAAGCCGACCAGCTCCACGAAGGTCATGGCTCGCTCCCACAGGTCGCGGACCACGGCCTTGGGGTGCACCGGGTACTCGATCACCCACGGATGGCCCTGGCTGTAGATCTCCCAGGCGCCGTCGAGGAGCTCGGCCAGTGGCTTGGGATAGGTCACGTCGTCGAGGCGGGCCATACGTTCCTCGTACTCCAGGCCGTCGGCTTTCATCCGGGCAACGGCCTCGGTGCGGGCCTTGGACTGCTGGGCGGCCAGGATGGCCGACGGGTCGTCGAGCGTGGCCTCGACGATGGAGACCACGTCGAGGGCGTAGGTCGGCGAGTCCCCGTCGAGCAGTTCGAAGGCGGCCAGGGCGAAGGGCCCGAGAGGCTGGTTGAGGGCGAAGTTCTCCTGCAGGTCCACCGTGAGCCTGGTGAAGCGGCCCTGGTCGTCGGGCTCGTCGAGGCGCTCCACGACGCCGGCGCCCAGCAGGGTCCGGTAGATGGCGATGGCCCGCCGGATGTGGCGCCGCTGGGCCGGGCGGGGCTCGTGGTTGTCGGTCAGCAGCCGGCGCAGCGCCTGGCATCCGTCACCGGGGCGGTCGAGGATGTTGAGCAACATCGAGTGGGTGACCGAGAAGCTCGAGGTCAGGGTCTCGGGCTGGGCGTCGACCAGGCGCTCGAAGGTCGGCCGGCCCCACGACACGAAGCGGTCAGGCGGCTTGTGGCGGACGACTTTGCGGCGCGCCTTGGGATCGTCGCCGGCCTTGGCTAGTGCCTTGAGGTTCTCGATGATGTGGTCGGGGGCCTGCACGACGACGGTGCCCGCGTCGTCGTAGCCGGCCCGACCGGCCCGCCCGGCGATCTGATGGAACTCGCGGGCCTTGAGGAGGCGCACGGTGGAGCCGTCGTACTTGCTGAGAGAGGTGAACAGCACCGTGCGGATGGGGACGTTGATGCCGACGCCCAGGGTGTCGGTGCCACAGATGACCTTCAACAGTCCGGCCTGGGCCAGGCGCTCGACCAGGCGTCGGTACTTCGGCAGCATGCCGGCGTGGTGCACACCGATCCCGTGGCGGACGAAGCGCGACAACGAGCGCCCGAACCCGGCGGTGAAGCGGAAGTCGCCGATGAGGGCGGCGATGGCGTCCTTCTCCTGCCGCGAGCACACGTTGATGCTCATGAGCGACTGGGCCCGTTCGGCGGCCGCCGCCTGGGTGAAGTGCACCACGTAGATCGGGGCCTGATGGGTTTGGAGTAGTTCGGAAAGAGTCTCGTGGAGGGGGTCCTCCCGGTACGAGTAGTGCAGCGGGACAGGCCGGGTGGTGTTGGCCACCACCGCCGTCGGTCGCCCGGTGCGACGGGTGAGGTCTTCGGTGAAGGCCGACACGTCGCCGAGGGTGGCCGACATGAGCAGGAACTGGGTGTGGGGCAGGTCGAGCAGCGGCACCTGCCAGGCCCAGCCCCGGTCGGGGTCGGAGTAGAAGTGGAACTCGTCCATGATCACCACGTCGGCGCCGGCGTCGGGGCCGTGGCGCAGCACCATGTTGGCCAGGATCTCGGCCGTACAGCAGATGACGGGGGCGTTCGGGTTCACACTCGAGTCGCCGGTGATCATCCCGACACGGTCGGCGCCGAAGACCCGGCACAGGTCGAAGAACTTCTCCGATACCAGGGCCTTGATGGGAGCGGTGTAGAAGCTGCGGAAACCGGCCGACAGTGCGGCCAGGTGGGCGCCGAGGGCCACGAGGGACTTGCCCGACCCGGTGGGCGTGCTCAGGATGACGTTCGACCCGGTCACGATCTCGACCAGTGCCTCCTCCTGGGCGGGGTACAGGTCGAACCCGCTCTCGAGGGCCCACGCCGCAAAGGCGTCGAACAGCGCGTCAGGGTCGAGAGGAGTCGCTCCCGTCAGGCGGTCGCCCAGGTTCGACGGCAGGCCGCTGCCAGTCCGGGCAACCATGGGTCGCAGTCTGGCAGCCGACCGCCTGCCGGCTCGTCGCTCAGTCCTGGCGGGCCACCGACGGATGCCTGGCCATCGAGTCCCTCCGGGTGGCGGTCATGACGCCGTCCTCGACGGTGACGATCAGCGACAGATGCGGGCGGCGACATCCAGCGAGGTCGTCGGCATCGTCGTCACCCGACGTCGGCAACGCGGCGCGGATGTCGGTGGGCCCCGAGCGGGGCCCGGGCGACTCGGCGGGGTGCACGCTGGTCACGGTCGGTAACCGGCGCGGGCATCGAGAGGAAACAACGACCCTGGAAGAATGCGCAACTCGGGTGACAAAGGGGCCGACCTTCCATCAGATCCCAGGCGGGAGGCGGGCGTGGCCCACCGACCAGGAGGAGTGCTCAGGAAGCGGCTGCAGTCTCAACCAGTGCTGTGCACAGCGTACCGGGCACAGGGCTACCAGCCGGCGACGAGGCGGTCAATGGTGGTCGCCGACAGTTACCGCCGACCGCCTCAGGCGCTGCGGCCGGTGCGCCGGGCCCGCTTCTGGTCGATGAAGTCGACCAGCACGTAGTCGCCCAGGGTCTCGGGGGTGGTGAAGAAGACCCGGCCCCGGTTGATGGCGCTCAGGCGCTCGACGAATGCCTGCAGATGCGGCGTGACGTCGAGCATGAAGGTGTTGATGCGGATGCCTTGGCGCGTGCACCGCACGACCTCGTTGAGGGTGGCGGTGACGGTCTCGGGCGTCGGCGGGTAGTGGAAGACGGGCTCACCGTCAGCGGTGATGTGGGCGGTGGGCTCGCCGTCGGTGATCATCATGATCTGGCGGGTGCCCGGTCGGCCGGCCAGCATGCGCCGGGCCAGCAGCAGGGCATGTTGCATGTTGGTGCCGAAGACGAAGTCCCACGACACCTCGGGCAGCTGGTCGGGACGCAAGACCCGCGCCACCTCGCTGAACCCGACCAGGCCCAGGTAGTCGCTGGGGTAGCGGCCGGAGATGAGCGAGTGCAGGGCGACCGCCGTCTTCTTGGCGGCCAGGAAGTTGTCGCGCATCGGCATCGACAGCGACAAGTCGATGGCCAGCACGGTGCTGGCCCTTGTGAGGGTCTCGGTGCGCTCCACCTCGAAGTCGTCGGGATGCAGCGAGATGGGCAGACCGCCGGTGCGCAGCAGGCTGGTGCGGATGGTCCGCTCGATGTTGAGGTTGAACGGGTCGCCGAACTCGTAGGCCTTGGTGTCGTAGCTGCGCTCGTGACCCGGGCCCTCCCGGTCGTCGGGATGGTGGCCCAGGCGGTCGGCGCCGAGGCGAGCGAACAGGTCGGTCAGGGCGTTCTGGCCGATGCGCCGCAGGCCCCGGGGCGTCAGCTCGAGCCGGCCCTCCCGCTGCTCGATGAGCCCGGCCTCGGTCAGCGTGCGCGCCAGTTCGGCCAGCTGGTCGAGACTGCGGGCGCCGTCGTCGCCGAGGAGGTCGCGGGCGACGTCGGGGTCGACCTCGGCCAGGGCCCCGGGCGAGGTGGCCCCGGACAGCAGGCCCTCGAGGGCGTCGATCTGGCCCAGGCGGTCGACCATGTCGACGGCCTCGAGCATGCTCATCGGTGCCTGGCCAGTCGACTCGTAGCTGTTGGCCCACCCCAGGTCCGGGAACTGGGCCTGCAGGTTCCGGCTCAACTGGTCGAGCTGCCAGCGCAGGTCGATGTCACCGAGCAGCTGGTCGGACAGGCGGGCCAGCTCGGCACGCTGCCCGGGAGACAGCGAGTTGACGAACGACTGGAAGGCGGCCGCCTGGGCCGCCAGCTGCTCGAGTAGCTCGTCCAGGCTCTGGGGGTTCTCCGGGAAGAAGTCGCCGTATTCGGTCATGAAGGCGGCGAAGTCAGCTTCGGTGCCCCGCTCGTCGATCATGTGGTTGAGGGCGGCCAGCATGTCTTTGGTGCGCTGGAGCTGCTCGGGGCCCAGGCTGGCCATGGCGCCGGTCATCTCGTTGAACCGGCTCTGGAGCAGCTCCTGACGCAGGCGCTCGACCAGGTCGGCGAAGCGTCGGCCCGCCTCGGCCGAGGTGAAGTCGTAGCCCGACAGGTCCCGCACCTGCCCCGCCAGGTTGGAGGGCAACAGGTCGAGGCGCATCCGGCGCTCGGCCGCCGAGGCCGCGGCCGTCTGACGCCGGCGCTCGTCGCCGGACCGCACGGCATCACGCTCCGTGCCGTCGATGGCCTCCTGCTCCTGTTGGACGATATGGCGCAGCTCCCGGGCGATCTCGGCGAAGGTGCCGCCCAGGTCGTTGTCGGCCAGCTCCTCCTGGCGGCGGCGGCGCAGGCGCTCGATGAGCTCCCGCAGCCCGGCCACCCGTTCGCCGTCGGGCCCGGTCAGGCCGTCGGCCAGCAGGCGCCGCAGGGCGGCATCGAGGTCACCGTGGTAGACGACGTCGTCGGTGAGCCGGGACAGGACTTCGTCGGCGTCGACGTCGAAGCCCGCCTGGGTGCCGTCCCAGCGAGAGTACCGGAAGCCGCTGGGCACCGCTCTAGCGTCCCCGGTAGGTCGCCCGACTGCCCGCCACGTCCTTGTTGAGCCGCCGCGACAGGTGGAGGCCCTCGAGCACCAGTTCGGTGGCACTGGCCACCGCTGCCGGCGCCTCGGTGCCGGCCAGAGGCAGGACCGCCTCCCGCAGCGCCGGCAGGCGCTCGAGTACGGACACGTAGTCGGCCGAGGCAACGTCGTCTCCGGTGTGGACGACGGTTCCCTCGTCGAAGTCGCTCAGCAGGGCGCCGAAGCGATCCATCGGGCAGTGCTCCTTGAACACACCCAGCACCGCCGCCTTCACCATGTGATCGAGGGTGGCTTCGGCCCGGCCCTCCTCGAACGCCTCGATCTCGACCTTGCCGGCGGTTGACGGGGCCAGGGCGTCGAGGTCGCTCACCCGGGGCACCGCCTCGGGCTCGCCCAGGCGCAGGGCCCGCCGGGTGGCGTTGGCCGCCAGCGTCTCGTAGTTGGCGATGGACAGGCGCACGGAGACGCCGGAGCGCTGGTTGACGTGCGGGCTCCGGCGGGCCTCGGCTGAGATGGCCGTGACGATGGCGGCCATGAAGGGGGGCACCGAGACGACGACGCCGGCGGTAGGGGCGACGTCGACCTCCTGGGCCACGATGCTCAGCTCGGTGGCGGCGTCGAGGGGGTAGTGGGTGCGGATCTGGGCCCCGAAGCGGTCCTTCAGCGGCGTGATGATCCGGCCTCGGTTGGTGTAGTCCTCGGGGTTGGCCGAGGCCACGAGGACGATGTCGAGGGGCAGGCGGATCTTGTACCCACGCACCTGGATGTCGCGCTCCTCCAACACGTTGAGCAGGCCGACCTGGATACGCTCGGCCAGGTCGGGTAGCTCGTTGATGGCGAAGATCCCCCGGTTGGTGCGGGGGACCAGGCCGTAGTGCAGCGTCAGCTCGTCGGCCAGGTACCGGCCCTCGGCCACCTTGATGGGGTCGACCTCCCCGATGAGGTCGGCGATGGAGGTGTCGGGTGTGGCCAGCTTCTCGCCGAAGCGGGCACTGCGGTGGATCCAGGCCAGGGGCGTGTCGTCGCCGTGCTCGCCCACCAGGTCACGGGCGTGCCGGGACACGGGCCGGTAGGGGTCATCGTTGATCTCCGAACCGGCCACCGCCGGCATCCACTCGTCGAGAAGCTCGGTCATCGACCGGATGATGCGCGTCTTGGCCTGACCGCGCTCACCCAGGAACACGATGTCGTGGCCGGCCAGCAGGGCGTTCTCCAGCTGGGGCAGGACAGTGTGGTCGTAGCCCAGGACGCCCCCGACCACGGGCTGACCGGCGGCGATGCGTGCGGCGGCGTTGCGCCGTAGCTCTTCGGAGACCGGGACCGACTTCCATCCCGACTCTTTGAGCTGGCCCAGAGTGGCGGGTCGCGACATCACGGCCAACCTAGTCTTGGCCCCATGCCAGGTTTCGTCACGCCCGAGCAATGAGGCCCGTCCGCGCCGCCCTGGTCATGACCGCCGTCCTGCTGGCGTCGGTGGTGGCGGGGTGCTCGGGCTCGGGCTCGTCCTCCGGGGAGGGGGCCCAGGACCCCGTCCTCGTGCCCGGCCCCGGCCAGGAGTTCGTCACCGGCGACGTGGGCCACTTCGTGGCCGACGACGCCCAGTGGGCCAAGCCCCTGGCCTCGCCGTTCACCTTGACGGCCGTCGAACGGGGCACGGCCAATGCCACCATCGAGAACGCCGTGGTCGACGGGACGCGCACCACCATCTCCTGGCCGTCGGGCACTCCGCTGCCGATCACCGGAACCGGCGGGCTCGAGCTCGGGCCCGTCCATGTCGACGTGGACGCCGGCGGGGCCACCTGGGCCCTCGACGGTGGGGCCCGCACCTTCGTGCCCGGCGACTACCAGGCGGGCGCCCCGGTCGCCGTCGGCACCGGTGGCATCGCCACACCGCGTGACTCGGTGGCCTTCCACGCCGACGAGCGGACGGTGCTGACCAGCCGCGGTGGCGTCGTCGTGCACGTCGACCCCCAGAGCATCGAGCTCACCGGCCCGGGCAAGATCTCGGTGTCGGGAACCCTGCAGGTGCAGAGCCCCAGCTCGACCCGCCGGTCCTCGACCGTGACCTTCGGGCCCGGGCCCTTCAAAATCACCCTCACGCCGGGAGGCACCGGTGTCACCGTGAACGCCGTCCTCCAGGGCAAGGCCACGTCCTCCTGACCGTCGGTTCCCCGACGCGGGCGATCGGTGCCAGGATCGAGGGGTGGAGGTTCGCCGGCACACCTACGACGCAGTCATCGTGGGGGCGGGCGGAGCGGGCCTGCGGGCGGCGATCGAAGTGGCGGGGAAGTGCCGCACCGCGGTGCTCACCAAGCTGTATCCCACCCGCTCGCACACCGGCGCCGCCCAGGGTGGGATGTGCGCGGCGCTGGCCAACGTGGAGGAGGACTCCTGGGAGTGGCACGCCTTCGACACGGTGAAGGGAGGCGACTACCTGGTCGACCAGCAGGCGGCCCAGATCATGTGCCGGGAAGCGGTCGACGCGGTGATCGAGCTCGAGCATCTGGGCCTGCCATTCAACCGAACGCCCGACGGCCGTATCGATCAGCGCCGCTTCGGGGGCCACACCCGCAATCACGGTGAGGCACCGGTACGCCGAGCGTGCTTCGCCGCCGACCGCACCGGTCACATGATCCTCCAGACCCTGTTCCAGCAGTGCGTAGCCCGTGACGTTGCGTTCTTCAACGAGTTCCAGGTGCTCGACGTGGCCTTCGCCGGCGGCGGCGACGCCGGCCCCGACGCCCCCGTCTCCGGGGTGGTCGCCTACGAGCTGGCCACCGGCGACCTCCACCTGTTCGAGTGCAAGGCCGCCCTTTTCGCCACCGGCGGCTTCGGCAAGATGTTCAAGGTCTCGTCCAACGCCCACACCCTCACCGGCGACGGCCCCGGCCTGCTCTACCGCCGGGGTGTGCCCATGCAGGACATGGAGTTCTTCCAGTTCCACCCGACGGGCATCTACAAGCTCGGCATCCTGCTCTCCGAGGCGGCTCGGGGCGAAGGCGGCATCCTGCGCAACGCCGACGGCGAGCGCTTCATGGAACGCTATGCGCCCACCGTCAAGGACCTGGCCCCGCGCGACATGGTGAGCCGGGCCATCCTCACTGAGATCCGCCAAGGCCGCGGGTGCGGCGACACGAAGGACTTCGTCCACCTCGACCTCACCCATCTGCCCCCCGAGCAGATCGACGCCAAGCTGCCCGACATCACCGAGTTCGTGCGCACCTACCTGGGCATCGAGCCCAAGACCGATCTCATCCCCATCCAGCCCACGGCCCACTACGCCATGGGCGGCATCCCCACCAACGTGTCCGCCGAGGTGGTCCTCGACGCCGCCGGCACCGTCGCCCCCGGCCTGTACGCCGCCGGTGAGTGCGCGTGCGTGTCGGTGCACGGGGCCAACCGGCTGGGCACCAACTCGCTACTCGACATCGTGGTGTTCGGTCGCAGGGGCGGGGCCGCCATGGCCGAGTTCGTGGCCGGTGCCGGTCAACCGGAACTGCCCGATGACGCCGTCGACGTCTCCCGGGCGCTGGTCAGCGAACTCCTCGGTCGTCCCGAGAGCCAGAACGTGGCCGACATCCGCGACGAGCTGCAGACGGAGATGACGGCCAATGCCTCGGTGTTCCGCACCGAGGAGAGCCTGCAGTCGGTCCGGGCCACGCTGGCCGGTCTCCAGGCCCGCTACCGGCAGGCTTCGGTGTCCGACCAGGGCATGCGCTTCAACTACGCCCTCACCGAGGCGCTCGAGCTGGGCTTCCTGCTCGACCTGGCCGACACGGTGGCGGCCAGTGCCCTGGCCCGCACCGAGAGCCGGGGCGCCCACTCGCGCGACGATCACCCGCTGCGCGACGACGCCAACTGGATGCGCCACACCCTGGCGTGGCGGGAGCCGGGCGGCGGCGTTCGCCTGGGCTACAAGGCGGTCCAAGAAGGGCCCTATCTGCCCATGGAACGGAAGTACTGACATGGCGGTGAGCGTCGACCTGCGCATCAAGCGGTTCGACCCCGACAGCGACGACAAGCCCCATTGGGAGACCTACCGCGTCGAGGTCGAGGAGTCCGACCGGGTGCTCGACGCCCTCCATCAGGTGAGGTGGTACCACGACTCGACCCTGGGGTTCCGGCGCTCGTGCGCCCACGGGGTGTGCGGCTCCGATGCCATGGTGATCAACGGCTCGAACCGCCTGGCCTGCGTGCTGCTCATCAGTGACGTGGGCCACAGCATCAGCGTGGAGCCGCTCCGGGGGTTGCCGGTGCTCAAAGACCTCATCGTCGACATGGAGCCCTTCTTCGAGCAGTACAAGGCGGTCAAGCCGTGGTTGGTCAACCACGACGATCCCGGCGATCGCGAGCGCCTCCAGAGCCCGGCCGACCGGGCCCGGTTCGACGACACCACCAAGTGCATCCTGTGCGCGGCATGCACCACGTCGTGCCCCGTCTTCTGGGCCAACGACTCCTACGTGGGGCCGGCCGCCATCGTCAACGCCCACCGCTTCGTCTACGACTCGCGCGACCAGGCGGGCGCCGAGCGCCTGGAGATCCTCGACGACCGGTCGGGCACCTGGGCGTGTCGCACCGCCTTCAACTGCACCGATGCCTGCCCCCGGGGCATCAAGGTCACCCAGGCCATCGAAG
Organism: Acidimicrobiales bacterium; assembly: GCA_036264885.1. Lineage (GTDB taxonomy): Bacteria > Actinomycetota > Acidimicrobiia > Acidimicrobiales > AC-14 > DATAQC01. The sequence goes on from DATAQC010000061.1 coordinate 15,752, forward strand.
ACGTCAAGCGGTCGCTGCTGCGAGGCGACTGACGATGACTCCCAAGGTGTTCACCCCTCGTTCCGCCACTAGACACCTCCCGGCTACCACCGATAGCTACTTCAGCCTGAAATAGTCGGTGCGGCACGGCGTGTCTGCCCGATCAGTGGACCAGAACGGCCCGCGCGGTCCCGATCCCTCGCCTTCCGGCCACGCCGTCCGCCTCGTCCGACCGTTTCTGGCCGGTCGAGGCGCGAC
>DATAQC010000086.1:0-11008 GCA_036264885.1 Acidimicrobiales bacterium
ACGCCGTGTTGGGCGACCTGCCCGGGGCCAGGCGCCTGGGCGGCGACAACCCCACCGTCACGTCCGAGGCGGTGGCTGCCGAGGCCCGGGCCCGCAACGTGGCCACCAACGTGGTGTACGTCAGCGACGGCGAGCGGCCCAGTGACCAGGCGGCCATCGGCGCCGCCGTGGCCACCCTCGGTGGCATCATGTTGGCCGAGCCCACGGCCGACCCCGCCGCTGCCCGGCGGTCGCTCGATTCCCTCGCCATCACACCGGTCGTCGACCGCCTGGTGTCGGTGCGCAGCGACACCAGCGGCGCCAGCACCGGCGTCCGCACGGCCCTGGCAGTGGTGATCCTGTTGATCGGCATCGCCACCCTCGTCGTGGCCCTGGCCCACCGTGACGGCGACAGCGAACGAGGGTCGCCCGCCCCGACCATGCTTGGTGCACGATTCGTGGCATCGTATGATGCGTTAGCTGATGCACCAGAAGGGAGTGGCGATGAGAACGACACTCGCCCTCGATGACCAGTTGCTCGCCGAGGCGCAGCGCCTCACGGGGATGAAGGAGAAGAGCCTGCTGGTCCGGGAGGCACTCAAGGCGCTGATCGAACGCGAGAGCGCGCGCCGGCTGGGCCGCCTCGGGGGGACCGAGCCCGACCTCGTCGCTCCTCCGCGCCGGCGCTCACCGGCCCGGTGATTCTGGTCGATACGTCGGTCTGGGTTGACCACTTTGGTGTCGGCGATCCACATCTGGTCCGACTGCTCGACCGCGGCGAGACCCTCGGCCACCCGTGGGTCACCGGCGAGCTCGCCCTCGGCCAACTCCGGGGACGAGCAGAGGTCCTGCGATTGCTCGAACATCTTCCGCAGGCCACCGTCGCGACGGCGGCCGAGCTTCTCCAGTTCATCAACGGTCGTGAGCTGTCCGGCCTGGGCATCGGGTACGTGGACGCCCAGTTGCTCGCCTCGACGATGCTGACCGAAGGACGGTTGTGGACCCGAGACCGTCGGCTGCGCTCGGTCGCCGAGCGCGTGGGCGCGCTCTATGCCCACGAACCCGGCTAAGGGACTCCAGCAGTACCGCGCCTGGACCGACACGGTGATCTGACAGGCCAGGGCTACTCCCCGGCACGAAGTGCGACAGCCCGGGCCCAGACCACCAAGGGCAGCTGCAGGGGAAGCCGGAGCCAGGCCATCACCGGGGAACCCAGGGGAAACCGGTGGCCTGCAAGCCCCCCGTCGCGTGCCATCTGCACGTTGGCGGGGAACACCGCCACGAGCACGGCCGCGGTCAACCACCCACCCATGCGACGGGTGCGACTGCACACGAGCAGGGCCGCGCACCCGAGCTCGACGCTGCCACTGGCCCTGACCCAGGGCCCGGGAGCGCCCAGGACACGAGGGACGATCTGCTCGTAGGACCGGGGGACGAGGAAGTGGCTGAGGCCCGCCGCCGCCATAACGGCGGCGAGGGCGAAGGCCGGTCCGGCACCCCTTGTCACGGTCGACGGCTCGGTGTCGAACGGCTCGGTGTCGAACGGCGCGGTTTGGGCCGCCGTCTGCTCGGGCGGCACGATCTCACCTGTCATTCGTCGCTGCTTCGGCCGATGGTCATCCGGCCGACGACCCTACGGTCCCGGGAGCGGAGCCCGTGGTCACCTACGCTCCGGCAGTGGGTCGTCGTTGGGTGCCGATCGTGATCGTCGTGGTCGGTGGGCTGGTGGGCCTGGTGTTGACCGGGTTCCCGTCCCGGGCCCACGACACTCCGCTCACCGTCCAGGCCGAGGTGTCGTCCACCTCCACGTCGGTCGTCGTAGCCGCCACCGCCGCCCCGACGACTTCGCCGCCCCCGCCGGCCCGCCCGGTTGGCGATGTGCGGGTCATGGTCTTCAACGCCTCCGGAGTCGCCGGCTCGGCCACCCGGGTCGGCGCCGCCATCAAGTCGCAGGGATGGGACGTCAAGGCACCGGGGGCCGACCGCAAGACCCAGGACGCCACCGTGATCATGTACCGGACCGGCTACGACAACGAGGCCCGAGCCCTCGCCGTCGCCCTCGGGCTCGACACCGGCGTGGTGGCGCCTCTCGACCCCGCAGTGGTGAAGGCCGACGCCGCCGACCTGGTGCTGGTCGTGGGCACGACGCTGGCCAGGCGCACTCCCTGAAGGCAGGGAGCCAGAGCGCTACCCGCCTGACACCGTGCAAAGCAGGGGCCGACTACGGTGACAGGTCGTGGCGTGGTCGATGTTCTCGGCTGCCGATCACCCCGATGAGGTCGGCATGAGCAGACTGGTCGTCAAGATGGCCGCCTTGGCCGGGGCCGGCATCATGGTCGTCGCCGGGTGCGGCGGTGGCTCGTCCAAGAAGGCGGCCCCGACGTCCACGACCGTCGTGGCCGGGCAGACACCCGGAGCGGCTGCGGTGAACGCCACCGTGCCGCTCCCCAAGCCGGCGTGCGATTTCCTCACCGGCGACGACATCGCCGCCGCCATCGGCAACCCCGTCGAGGCGGCGACGCCCGCCGAGGCCTCCAACTGCACCTGGGGCACCGCCGTCGACGGCGGCACGAGCGTTGACCTCACCGTCGTCAAGATCGCCCCCGGCGCGTCCGCCGCCGCAGAGGCATGCAGGGACCAGCGCAACACCCTGCCCACGGGCGTGGCCAAGGAGCCCGTCTCAGGCGTGGGTGACTCGGCCGTGTGGGTGGTCGAGGAGTTGACCACGATCAGGCAGGGCCACCTCCTCGCCTGCTGGAACAACGCCGCCGTGGTCGTCCTGCTCACGGGCGAGAAGGACGCCGCCGCCCTGCGGACATCGGCCTCGAACCTGGCCGAGAAAGTCCACAGCCGCCTGTAACGCCGCGGCGCTACGCCCGATCAGGCGTCGTCGGGGCGGCGGACCACGACCACCGTGTTGGCCGAGCTCATCGGGTCGAAGCGCAGTTCGAGCTTGTCCCGATCGACGGGCTTGGCCGGCGCCTCCTGCTCGATGCCCACGGTGTCGACCGGACGGGGGTCGAACACCTGCTGGAGGCCGAGGGCAAAGGCGGCAGCCACTCCCGAAGCGGCGACTCCGGACCGAGCAGTCTGACGTCGGTGCTCGATGGGCCGCCGGTCGTCGGTGTCCTCCTCGGGCACCGGGTCGTCGGGCGGGTCCACGGGCGGGTCCACGGGCCCAGGCTACCGGCGCACGGCGACTACGCGCCGGTCGTCAGTGGGTGCTGGCGGAACGCCTTCCGCCCAGGTTCGGGATCGACGTGGAAGGCCTCCGCGTAGCGCTCATGCACCGTTGGCCAGAGCTCGAGCGCTTCCGCCTCGCCCAGGCTTCCTCCCGCCAGGTAGGCATCCATCCTGGTGAAGCATCGGTCCCATCCCGCCGCCGTCCTCGCTGCGCCCATGCGGTCGGCGAAGGTGTGGGTGAAGGTCAGGAGACAGCCCTCACCGTCGGCCTGCAGCTGGAAACGCAGAGGATCGCCCCAGAAGGTCAGGACCAACAACCGCGGAGGGTCGCTCTCGACCACGTCGGTCTCGGCGTCGGACGGGAACCAGCTCTGGCGTTCCACCGGGTCACTGATCGCCCTCCAGACCCGCTCGATGGGGTAGCTGTAGCGTCGGATGAAACGAAGCGCCGGTCCCTCCTCGAGGGAGAGCTGGAGGGGTCCGTAGCGGGCAAAGGACTCTCGCGCCGGACCCGGGTCGGCGTTCATCGCCACCGCGTAGCGCTCGCTCAGCTCCGGCACGATGCTGTGCGCCTCCTCCTCGCTCAGCTCGCCTCCGCCGAGCACTGCGTCGAGGCGGTTGAGGTACGACTCCCAGCCCGCGGCGTGCTGCGCGCCGGGGCCCCTGGTCGGGTCGAAGAAGTGCAAGAAAACCAACACGCTGCCGCCCTCGGCCGGCATGAGCTCGAAACTGAACCGCTCCCCGCCCCAGGTCCAGGCGATCAGGTGGGGAGGATCGAGCGCCGTGATCTCCCCCTGTTGACCGTAGGCCTCGAAGCTCTCATGCAGACGTGGGATCCAGTGCGGGGTGGCGACGAACCAGCGGTCGAGCTCCGCCGGCTCGGTCACCGCACGCCAGACGCGTGCCACCGGGTGGGCGAGCTTGCGCTCGAAACGCAGAGCCTGGCGTCCGTCGATCGTCTCGAGAGTTCCGTCCATCATGGGTTCTCCTCCAGGTGTCGCTCGAGGGCGTCGAGATGCCCGGCCCACAACTCGCGGTAGGGCGCCAGCCAGGCGGCGACCTCGGCCAGCGGGGCCGCCTCCAAGCCGTACAGCCGCTGCTTCCCGTGCGCCCGGCTCCGGACGAGCCCCGCCTCGCGCAGCACCCGCAGATGCTTGGAGACCCCCGGCTGGCTGATCCCCAGCTGCTCCACCAACGTCCCGACCGGCTGCTCGCCCTTCCGCAGGAGGTCGAGGATCTGGCGGCGATGCGGTTCGGCCAGAGCGGCGTACGCGGGCATCCTCTACATATTACCGTATGGCGATATGAAGATCTCGCCGGGCGAGCCAGGCGCCCATCAGACGAGGAAGCGGAAGGCCGGGGAGTCGGCCGAGAGGCGCTCGATCTGGAGGCCGCTCGACTCCATCCGGGCCAGGAGCGGGGCGAAGTCACCCGTGGTCAGCTGCTCGATACCGACCAGCGCCGGGCCGATCTCCCGGTTGTTCTTCTTCACGTACTCGAACAAGGTGATGTCGTCGGTGGGCCCGAGGACGTTGTCCAGAAAGCCACGTAGCGCCCCCGGCTCCTGGGGGAACTCCACCAGGAAGTAGTGCTTGAGCCCCTGGTGCACGAGGGAGCGCTCGACGATCTCCCCGTAGCGGCTCACGTCGTTGTTGCCACCGGACAGGATGGCCACCACCGACGACCCTGCGGCGACCGCCAGCCCGTCGCTCAGGGCGGCGATGGCCAGGGCGCCGGCCGGCTCGGCGATGATGCCGTCCCGCTGGTAGAGCTCGAGCATGGTGGTACACACCCGTCCCTCGGGGACGGTCACCACGTCGTCGACCAGTGACTGCACCAGCTCGAAGGTGTGAGCACCCACCCGGCGGACGGCGGCGCCGTCGACGAAGCTGTCGATGGAGCCGAGAGTGACGGGCTCGGATGCGTCCAGCGCGGCACGCATGCTCGGAGCACCGGCGGGCTCGACCCCGATCACCCGCATCCGGGGCGCGGTCCCCTCGGCCACCACTGCGCAGCCGGCCAGCAGGCCGCCGCCCCCGACGGGCACCAGCAACAGATCGGGCGGGCCGCCGAGTTGCTCCACGACCTCGAGGGCGACGGTGCCCTGGCCGGCGACGACCAGGGGGTCGTCGAAGGGGGGCACCAAAACCGCCCCCTCGTTGTGGGCCAGCACCACCGCCGCCTCGTGGGCTTCGTCGTAGGTGTGGCCGGCCATGATGACGGTGGTCTCTCCGCCGCCCAGGGCGGCGATCTGCTCACGCTTCTGGCGGGGTGTCGTCCGGGGGAGCACGACCCGGCATCGCACGCCCAGCCGCCGGCACGTGTAGGCGACGCCCTGACCGTGGTTTCCGGCGCTGGCGCACACGACCCCGTTCGCCTGCTCGGCAGGGCTGAGCGAGATGATGAAGTTGTAGGCGCCCCGCAGCTTGTACGACCGCACGGGCTGCAGATCCTCCCGCTTCAACCAGACATGGGCCCCGGTCGCCTGCGACAGCCGCTCGTTGCGCTCGAGCGGCGAACGCAGGACCACGTCTCGGAGGTGCTCAGCGGCGAGGCGCACATCGTCGATTGAGACCACCCCGAACCGTACCGGGTCAGGCTCCGCTGTACATCAACGAGCCGGGGGTGGTGAGTAGCTCGCCGGTCTCCAACCAGGTCTTCAGACCGGACAGGATCATCGGCCAGCCACCGTAGAGCTGTTCGTTGGCACCCTCGCGCAGCTGGTCGTGGGTGACGAGGAGGCGGCACGAGTCGCCGACGGGCTCGATCTCCCAGGTCACCCGGGAGGTGCCCTCACTCTTCACCTCGTCGCTCCAGAGGGCGACCATGGTCTGGACCAGCCGGCGCGGCGGGTCTACCTCCAGGTTCTCCCCCTCTCCCAGGACCAGGCTCCCGTCGGGGGTGGCCATCTCCATACGTGAGCCGGGCGTCCAGTCCGAGGTGATCCGGGCGCCGAAGTTGTACTTGCTCCTGATCTCGCTGTCGGTGATCGCCTCCCACAGGCGCTCAGGAGTCGTGCGGATGTAGATCTCGAACACCTTTTCCATCGGAGTCTCCAGTCTGTGCTTGATGTCACTGAGCGCTGCGGCCCAGGGCTCGGCGTACTTGCTCACCCACCGGTCGTGGACGAGCCTGATCGGGACCGGGTTCAGGAAATGCAGCTTCTCCCGGCCCCGCCGCCTGGTGACGACCAGGCTCGCTTCCTCCAGCTGCTTCAGGTGCTTCATCACCCCGAAGCGCGTCATGGCGAAGCGCTCCTCGAGCTCGCTCAACGTCTGGCCGTCGGCACGGAACAACTCGTCGAGAAGGCTCCTCCTGGTCGGGTCGGCCAGGGCTTTGAACACCTCGTCCACACCCGACAAGATACGTGACCGATCAGTCACCTGTCAAGGTGCGCCGATCAGAGCCGCACGGCCCGCCGCCAGCACAGGACCGACCCCACGAGGACGGCGGCCACCACGGTCAGGTCCCAGGTGGCATGGCCCAGGCCCAGCCACGGCTGGCGGATCGAGTCGGTGACGTGGGTAAGGGGCAGGAACCGGGCGATGCGCTGCATGGCGCCGCTCATGGCGTCGGGCGGAGGACCGCCGCCGCCGAGCAGGAACGAGGGGAAGAACACCAGCAGGCCGATGCCCTGGGCGGCCCGGGCGGTGGGCACGACGGCGCCCAGCACCAGGCCGAGGCTGGTGAACGTCACCGCGCCCAGGACCACGGCGGCCACGGTGGCGAAGGGCGACTCAACCGGGGGCAGGCCGTAGATCGGGGCGGCCACCGCCAGCAGCACGGCGGAGGCCACCAGGGTGAGGGTCACGCCCACCGTCAGTTGGGCGACGGCGAAAGACCAACGGGGGAACCCGGCGGCGGCGAAGCGCCGGAGCACGCCCCGCTCCCGATATCCGGCCAGATGGGCGGGCACCATGACCAGTCCGATGGCGCCGATGACGACGGCCAGGTACGAGGCGACGTACCACTGGGACGGGTCGACGTAGGCGAACGAGTGGGCATCGTCGGCGCCGAAGGACCCGGCAATGACGAGGACGGTCACGATGGGGAAGGCGAACACGAAGGCGAGCACGAGCGGCTCGCGCAGCACCAGGCGGAGCTCGGTGCGGACCAATTTGGCGATCATTTTCATCGACGTCCTCCGTTCAACTCGAGCTGGCGGTCGCCGCCCTCAGCGAGAAGGGCGATCACCGCCTCTTCCAGATCGGGCATGACCACGGCCAGGTCATCTGGGACAGTGCCGAGCCCCACGAGATAGGCGCACACATGGGCGATCATGCGACGGTCGCCACGCACCTCGATGGTGGTGCCGGTGCGCCGCACCTGTGTCACCCCGGGCAGGATGTCCAGGCTGTCGAGGCGGGCCCCGTTCACGCCGCCGTCGAAGCGCACGATGGCCCACGGCGCATGGCGGTCGACCAGCTGCACGGGCGATCCCGAATCGACCACCCGACCGCCGTCCATCACCACCACCCGGTCACAGAGGGCCTCGGCCTCGTCCATGTAGTGCGTGACCAAGATCACCGTGGTCCCCGCGTCCCGCAGAGAGCGGATGGCATCCCAGACGTCGCGACGGGCGGCGGGGTCGAGGCCCTGGGTCAGCTCGTCGAGGATGACCAGGCTGGGCCGGTTCAACAGGGCCAGCACCAGGAACAGGCGCTGACGCTGGCCACCGCTCAGGGCCGAGTAGGCCTGGCGGCGGTGCTGGGTCAGCCCGAAGGCCTCCAGCAGCCCCTCGACGGGCATGGCCCGCGGCCCCCGGAACAACTCGATGGCCTCGCCCACCCGCAGGTGGTCGGGAAGGGCCGACTCCTGCAGCTGGCTGCCGATCAACGGCCGCAGACGAGGCCCGTCGGTCTGGGGATCGAGTCCCAGCACCCGCACCGAGCCTGCGTCGGGGCGGCGCAGGCCACTGATGCACTCGACGGTGGTCGTCTTGCCGGCGCCGTTGCTTCCGAGCAGGCCGACGATCTCACCTTCGTGAACGTCCAGGTCGACGGAGTCGACCACCAGCCGCTCTCCATAGCGTTTGCACAACCCCCGCACCTCCACCACTGAGTCCATGGTCTGCCATCCCTCCCGTCGGCGGGCGATCCGACCGACCACTGCACGATGACGGAAAGGGCTTCGAACCACATCGGGCTGAGGGAGGTATCCGCCCTCCCCCCAGGGGTGGAGTGACTCAGCCGGGGGCGATGCCGTGCTGGTAGGCGAACACGATCGCCCCGGCCCGGTCGCGCACCCCGAGCTTGGAGAAGATGCTGCCCACGTGGGTCTTCACCGTGGCCTCACTGACGAACAGGGCGCCGGCGATCTCACCGTTGGTGGCGCCGGTGGCCATGTGGCCCAACACGTCGAGCTCCCGCTCGGTCAGCTGCTTGGCCTTGTCGGCCTGGCGCTGGCGGGGCAATCCCATGGAGCGGGTCACGGCCAGCACCCGGGCGGTGACGGCGGGGTCGAGCCATGACCCGCCGGACGCCACGATCCGGGTGGCGGCGATCAGGTCCTCGGCCGACGCCTCCTTGAGGACGAAGCCGGCGGCGCCGGCATCGATGGCGCCCCACAGCACGTCGTCGTCGTCGAAGGTGGTGAGCACGAGCACCGGTGGTCCGCCCAGGTCACGAATGCGGCGGGTCGCCTCGATGCCGTCCATTCCCCGCATGCGGATGTCCATCAGCACCACGTCGGGGGCCAGCGAACCCACGGCGGTGACAGCCTCGGCGCCGTCGCCGCACTCGGCGATCACGGTGAAGCCTTCGTCCTCGGACAGGATGCGCTGCAGCCCGGCCCGCACCAGCGGCTGGTCGTCGACCAGGACGACGGCGATCACGTCGGTGGCGGCGACATGGTTCGGGGCACGTGGGCGTGGACCTGCCATCCTCCGTCCACGGGGCCGGCTCGAAGGGTGCCCCCGACCGCTTCCACCCGCTCGCGCATCCCGATGAGACCGACACCGGGCGCCCTGACGGCCGCGGCGCCTCCCGCAGTGGCGGTCCCTCCGGCGTCGATCACGTCGACGTCGACGGCGTCGTCGGCCACCGCCACCGCTACCCGGGCGACAGCGCCGGGCGCGTGGCGGACGGCGTTGTTGAGCGATTCCTGCACGACCCGGTAGACGACCAGACCGGTGACGGGCTCGACGTCGGCCATGTCACCGGTGACGGAGAGGTTCACCGGGGAGCCGGCAGCGGCCATCGTCTCGATGAGATCGGGGACATCGCTGGCCGCAGGGGTGGGGGCCGTCCCCGAGCCTTGGTGGTCGTCCCGCAAGGCACGGACGTTGCCGCGGATCTCGGCCAGGCTGGCCCGGCCCACGGTCTCGGCCTCCAGGAGGGCGGCGGCGGCGGCGTCGGGGTTGTCGCGGACCAACCGGCGGGCGCCGGTGACACTGAGCAGCACCACGGTGAGCGAGTGGCCCACCAGGTCGTGCAGCTCGGCGGCGATGCGCCGGCGCTCGACGTGTACCGCCTGTTCGGCCAGCAGTTCCCTGGTGGCGGCCAACTCGCTGACCAGGTCACGGTACCGGCGCATCTGCTCGCCCGACAGCCATCCGCAGGCGATGCCCATCATCCAGAACGGCCATCCCCAGTCGGTGGGGCTGAGCAGTTGCACGACCGGGGGCGCGAGCACGGCAGCGGTCCCGGCGGCGATGCGGGTGAGCCGGTCGGGCGTCACCAGCACCAGGTAACAGAGGGCGACGACGAGCAAGAACATGGTCCCCTCGCTCCGTTCCTGCAGCTTGAGGACGATGGCGGGGGTGAAGGTGCAGGCCACGAGCAGCGCCGCCGGCATGCCGGGCCACCGACTCTTGGCCACGAAGCCGGCCAGGGTCACGACAGTGAGGGCGGCCACCTCCAGGCGGGCGCCGGTTCCGTGGGCGGCGGCGACGCCGGCGATGCCGATGACGCCGCCTACGACCACCGCCCAGGCCGGCCAGGGGTCGCCCTGGCTGGTCCACACACGTCGCTGCACCTGGCGACCGTACCGAACGAAGGGGGCGCTGTCATCGGTCCACGGGATGAGTGCCGGTGTCCACCCGGGGGACGAGCGCCCGGCGCTCGCATCACTCCCCGCCCCAAAAGCACATCCCTCAAGGATCGACCTCGATCTGCCGATAGCACAACGGAGCAACCGTGCTCGAGCTTCACTACGGCGACAAGGGAGCTGGACCAGTGAGGACGTCGGGGCGCACGGCGATCCTCACCGCAGTGCTCGTCGTGGCCGCGGGCACGGTCGCACCTGCCTTCAGCGGCACCGCAGCTTCGGCCGGCACCGCAGCTTTGGCCAGCACGGCCGTTCCCCCCTCCTTCACCGTGGCCGTCGACGGAGCCCTCGACCAGGTGGTCGTCGACAGGTCGGGGCACGCCTTCGCCACCAACCCCGCGCGCAACGAGGTCGAGGTCCTGTCGGTGGCAACCGGCAAGCTGGATGCGCCGATCGTCGTCGGATCGTCGCCGGCGGGCCTGGACCTGAGCCCGGACGAGGCCACGCTCTACGTGGCCGACGCCCAGAGCAACGACATCTCCGTCGTCGACGTGGCCCAGCGTCGCCAGGTCCGGCGCATCGCCCTCCCGCCTGCCCCCAACGGTGGACAGCCATTGTCGATCGCCGTCGCCGCCAACGGCACCGCGCTGGTGACAAGGACGGCGTCCGGGGGGACCAGCGAGGGAGTGCCGACCCTGAGCATCGACCTGGCGAACGGCACCGTACGCGAGCGCCGCGATTGGGATTACACCTCCAGCGCAGGCGATCGCAGCGTGGTCAAGGCCAGTGGCGACCGCTCTCGGATCGCCATCGTCAGGGAGCCTGGGCCGGGCCAACCGGGCGTGGCCGCCTTCTACGA
>DATAQC010000032.1:0-12612 GCA_036264885.1 Acidimicrobiales bacterium
CCCACCCAGCGCAGGGTGAGCGCGAATTCTCCGTCCTGGCGTCGCCAGACCAGCACGCGCGCCTCGCCGGCACCCCTCGTCCCCTTCGGACGCTCACTCACGACGCCAGCGCTGCGATCCCGGCCACCGCGCCGGTCGACCTCATCCCCGAAGGTTACCGCTGGGACGCTGTGCGCCCGGGCCCGGGGTCACCGGACGTGATTTAAGGGAGGCGGGAGAACCACGCCAGTGACGTGGCGGCGGCGACGAGGGCGAAGGCGAGCCCCAGGCCCACGAACAACGAGGTCGCCTCCTTGCGCACGGTGCGGTAGCCGACGGAGCTGCCGATGTCGGCGTAGACCTTCTTGAGCTCCTTGGCCGAGGACGCCTCGAAGAAGCTGCCCTTGGTCTCGTCGGCGATCGTGCGCAGCGCGTCCTTGTTGACGGGCACCCGCACCTGGCTGCCTTCGACGAACACGGTGCCGGTGTCGGTGCCGAAGGCGATGGTCGAGACCGGGGTCTGGGCGTCGACCGCCGCCTGGACAGCCGACTCGTTCGGCCGTCCGACAGTGGTGGCGCCGTCGGACATCAACACGATGCGCGCCGGCGGAGGCTTCTTTCCGGGCTGGGTGGGCACCGAGGCGACGGCGCCCAGCGACGCGTAGATTGCCTCGCCGATGGCTGTGGCCGGGCCCAGCTGGAGATTGGCGATGTTGCGCTTCAGCAGGCTGTGGTCGGTGGTGGGTGCCACCAGCACCTGGGCCGTCCCCGAGAACGAGACCAGGCCGATGTTGAGCTTGGCCGGCACCAGGTCGACGAAGGAGGCGGCGGCGGCCTTGGCCGCCTCCAACCGGCTGGGCTCGACGTCGGTGGCCTGCATCGACAGCGACACGTCGACGGCCATCACGATGGTGGCCTCCTCGCGGGGCACCCTCGTGTTGCGGGTGGGCTGGGCGAAGGCGAGCACGAAGGTGACCAGGGCGAGGGCGAAGGCGGCGGCGGGTAGATGACGGCGCCAGCCCGGCCGCTTCGGGGCCACCGAGGCCAGAAGCGGGAGGTTGGAGAAGCGCACGGCGTACTTGTCGGCCCGGAACTGGCTCACCACGTAGCCGACGACGAGGGCGGCCACGGCCACGAGGAGCCAGAGACGACCGGCGGAGAGAAAGGTCATCGGGTCGCCGCGCCGAGGGGAGGCGATGCCACCAGGCCCCCGCGCCGCCGGCGGTTGGAGACCACGAAGGAGACCACGTCGCGCATCCAGTCACGGTCGGTGCGCATTTGCAGGTGTTGGGCGCCGGACCGGCGGATCGAACTGGCGATGGCCGCACGCTGGGCGGCGGCCGCCTGGGCATAGCGCGCCCGGAGGCTGGCCTTGCCGGTGGGCACCTGCAGGCGGCGGCCGGTCTCGGGGTCGACCATGGCCACGTAGCCCACGTCGGGCAGCTCCAGCTCACGGGGGTCGACGACCTCGACGGCCAGGACCTGATGGCGCAGGGCCAGGGCGCGAAGGGGCGTCTCCCAGCCTTCGGGGGCCAGGAAGTCGGACACCACCACGGCCAGCCCTCGCCGCTGGGGCGGGTGCACCAGCTGACGGATGCCGGCAGCCAGCTCGGTGCCGCCGGCGCCCGCCTCGGCCCGCGGTCGGGTGAGGAGGCTGTGCAGCAGGGCGAACAGGGCCTGGCGACCGTGGCGTGCAGGGACCCGCCGGACGCCGTCAGGGCCGATCACCACTGCGCCCATGCGGTTGCCGATGCGCGCCGTGAGGAAGCCGACGGCACCCACGGCGGCCAGAGCCAGGTCGCGCTTCTCACACAGGGCGGTGCCGAAGTCGAGGCTGGCCGAGCAGTCGACCACCACCCACGTCTCGAGCTCGCGGTCGGCCACCTGGTCGCGCACGTGGGGGACGGTGGTGCGGGCGGTGACATTCCAGTCGATGCGGCGAACGTCGTCGCCCGCCTGGTAGATCCGACTCTCCCCGGGTTCGCTGCCCGGCCCCGGCAGCAGGCCCTGGTAGTCGCCCTGGAGCAGGCCGTCGAGGCGACGGGTGATCGCCAGGTCGAGCTGGCGCAACACCTTCTCACTGGACCGAAGGTCGACCACGGGGCGCCCAGCGGGTGCCGCCGACCGAGGGCTCACGAGCCCACGGCCGCCATGGGCGGCGGCGGCGGAGGGGCGGTCGACGACGGGGCGTCCTGGCTGGGCGCCAGGCGGGGGGCGGGCACCCGGGTGAGGATGGTCGCCAACAGGTCGTCGACCGACACGCCGTCGGCCAACGCCTCGTAGGACAGCACCACTCGGTGGCGCATGACCTCGGCGGCCACGTCGACCACGTCCTGGGGCAGGACGTAGTCCCGGCGGCGCAGCAGGGCCATGGCCCGGGCGGCGGCGATCAGCCCCAGGCTGGCGCGTGGGCTGGCCCCATAGCCGATCTGGGACGCCAGCTCGGGGATCTCGTACTGGGCGGGGTCGCGCGTGGCGTGGACGAGGCGCACCGCGTAGTCGACGACGGCCCGGTGGGCGAAGACCTGGCCAGCCGTCTGCTGCAGCTTGCCCAAGTCCTCCAGCGAGAGAATCTTGGCGGCGTGGGGTGGGTTGACGCTCATGCGCTGGACGATCTCCACCTCCTCGGCCCGGTCGGGATAGTCGACCAGCACCTTCATGAGGAAGCGGTCCCGCTGCGCCTCGGGCAGGGGGTAGACGCCCTCGGACTCGATGGGGTTCTGGGTGGCCAGCACCAGGAAGGGGTCAGGCACGGCGTGGGTGATGCCGCCGATCGACACCTGGCCCTCGGACATGACCTCGAGCAGGGCCGACTGGACCTTGGCCGGCGCCCGATTGATCTCGTCGGTCAGTACGAAGTTGGCGAAGACAGGTCCGAACTCGACATCGAAGGTCTCGGTCGAAGCCCGGTAGATCCGGGTGCCGATGAGGTCGGACGGGATGAGGTCAGGGGTGAACTGCAGGCGCACGAACGACCCGCCGACGACCTCGGCGAGGGTCTCGACCGCCAGGGTCTTGGCCAGGCCGGGAACGCCCTCGAGCAGGACATGGCCCTTTGCCAGCAGGCAGGCCAGCATGCGCTCGACCACCCGGTCCTGGCCGACGATGACCTTCTTCACCTCGAACAGGGCGGCTTCGAGCATGGCCGCAGCGGACACCGTCTCGGGCGAGACGCCTTCGGCCGACGACGGGCCGTCGATGGGGGGAGCGATGGGAGTGCCTCCTCGGGTGTGCCGGGTGGTCGTGTGGCCGGTGATTCGTGGGCGGGTGGTTGTGCCCCCAGGATGGCATCGACGTCTGGGAGCTTGCTGTGAAGAGCCGGAGAGCTTGCCCGGAACGTGATCTATCCGGGCAGCGACGAGAACCCGTACAACTCGGGGCCGGTGACCCGCGTCATGAGCGACGCCAGGGCGTCGGGGGCGCGCTTGGCGTGGTGGATGACAGCCACCACCTCGCAGGCGATGGGCGCCTCCACCCCCGCCCGGCCGGCCAGGTCGACCACCGCCTGCGAGCTGCGAACGCCCTCGGCCACCATGCGGGTTCCCGAGGTGATCTCGGCGATGGTGCGCCCCCGCCCCAGCTGTTCGCCCACCCACCGGTTGCGACTGCGGGCGCTCATGCACGTGGCGACCAGATCACCGAGGCCGGCGAGGCCGGCGAAGGTCAGGGCCTGGCCTCCGAGAGCCACGCCCAGCCTGGTCATCTCGGCCAGACCTCGGGTGATGAGGGCCGCCCGGGCGTTGTCTCCGAAGCCCATGCCATCGGAGATCCCCGAGGCGATGGCCATGACGTTCTTGACCGAACCGCCCAGCTCGCAGCCCACCAGATCGTCGTTGGTGTAGACGCGGAACGACCCCGTCGACAACAGCGTCTGCAGCCGGGCGGCCAGGTCGTGGTCGGGACCATCGCCGTGGGCGCTACGGGCGGCCACCACGCTGGCCGTCGGTTGGCCCAGCCCCACCTCTTCGGCCAGGTTGGGCCCGGTCAGGACGGCGTAGGGGTGGCCCGCCGCCAGCTCGACCACGATCTCGGTCATGCGCTTCAGGCTGCCCTGCTCCACCCCCTTGGTCACGGTGACCACCGCCGCTTCGGGCTCGAGATGAGGGAGGGCGTCGGACAGCACCGACCGGAAGCCGTGGGAGGGAACGGCCATCACGACCACGTCGGCGCCCGCCAGCGCTTCGACCAGGTCACCCGTGGCGCTGAGCGCCGAGGGCAGGTCCAGACGGGAGACATAGTCGGGGTTGTGGCGGCCGACCTCGATCAGTCGGGACACCTCGGGCCGCCGGGCCCAGAGCACCGTCGGCGCCCGATCGGCCACCATGGCGGCCAGGGTCGTCCCCCACGAGCCCGCCCCCAGCACGGCCACCCGGGTCGTCACCGGCCCGACCCTACCGCCGCGGCTGTCCCCGACCGCGCTTGGCCCCGCCCTACACTCGGCCGTGGCCGGAAATCTGGGCATGGGCCCCGTCGCCGTGCTCCTGCCGGTCAAGGCCTTCGCCGAGGCCAAGCTGCGGCTGGCCCCGGCGCTCGATCCCGCCCAGCGCCGGGTTCTGGCCCGGACCATGGCCACCCTGGTGCTGGAGGCGGCCCGAGGGCTGCCCGTCGCCGTGGTGTGCGACGACACCGAGGTGGCGGCGTGGGCGCGCGATCACCATGCCCTAGTGGTGTGGGAACCCGAACGCGGCCTCAACCGGGCGGTGGAGACCGGGGTCCACCGTCTGGGCCAAGAGGGCGCCCGACGAGTGGTGGTGGCCCACGCCGACCTCGCCCTGGCCCGTGACCTGGCCTGGGTCGGCGCCTTCGCCGGGGTCACCCTCGTACCCGACAGTCGCGGAGACGGCACCAACGTGGCCTGCGTTCCCACCGGGTGCGGGTTCACCTTCTCCTACGGCCCGGGCTCGTTCTCCCGTCACGGGGCCGAGGCCCGACGCCTCGGCCTCGCCCTGCGGGTCGTGCGCGAACCTCGGCTGGGGCGCGACATCGACCTGCCGTCGGACCTGGTCCTCACCCGGACATGAGCGGCCTCCCCACACCGGCCCGCGCACTTGCCGTCGGCGCCCATCCCGACGACGTGGAGTTCGGCTGTGGCGCCACGCTGGCCAAGTGGGCGGCGGCCGGTTGCTCGGTGCACCACCTGGTGTGCACCGACGGTTCCAAGGGCTCGTGGGATCCGGACGAGGACGTGGCCGTCCTCGTCGCCACCCGCCGCGAGGAGCAGCGGGCGGCGTCGCGCGCCCTGGGGGGCTCCGGCGACGTGGTGTTCTGCGGCTGGACCGACGGCGAGCTCGAGGCCGGGCTGCGGCAACGCTGGGAGGTGGCGTCGTGGATCCGCCGCCTGCGGCCCGACGTGGTCCTCGGCCACGACCCCTGGAAGCGCTACCGGCTGCACCCCGACCATCGGGCCGCCGGCTTCGTGGTCACCGACGCCATCGTGGCCGCCCGCGACCCCCACTTCTTCCCCGAGCTGGCGGCGCCCCCCCACCGGCCTTCGACGCTGCTCTTGTGGGAGGCCGACGAGCCCGACCACGTGGAGGATGTCTCCGGGCACCTCGACACCAAGCTGGCCGCCCTGCTCTGCCATCGCAGCCAGTTCCGGTCGACCATGCGGATCGAATCGGCGTCGGTCGAGGCCGACACCGACCGGTTCCGCCGGAGGATCGCCGACCGGGCGGCCGACATGGGGCGCCCCGCGGGCTTCGTCGCCGGCGAGCGCTTCAAGGCGATGCACGACCTGTAGCCCGCCGCTCCGTCGCCGGGCAGACGCCTACTTCTTCTTCTTCTTTGCCGTCTTCTTGGCGACGGTGGTCTTCAGGGCCGAGACCTTGCTCGCCACCTTCTTCACGGCTGACTTGTCGGCCGGCGACTTCCGGGCCGCTGCCGCCTTGGCGGCCGGGGGCTTGACCGCCGGTGACTTCCTGGCGGACAGCTTCTTGGCGGGCGCCTTGGTGGGCGTGGACTTTCGGACTCCTCGCCTCGCGGCCGGAGCCTTGGTGGCCTTGGCAGGAGCCTTGCTGGCCTTGGCAGGAGCCTTGGTGGCCTTGGCAGGAGCCTTGCTGGCCTTGGCCGGAGCCTTGCTGGCCTTGGCAGGAGCCTTGCTGGCTTTGGCAGGAGCCTTGGCGGCCACGGTCTTGCTGGCCGCGGCCACGGTGCGTTTGACTGCGCTCATCGGTACGCCTTCCCCTTTCCCGGCCCGAGGACCGGACGGCGGCCCATCTGATCCGACGGGCACCCCGGGGTCAAGCATTCAGCCTGTCCCGTAAGGGTCTTCGAGCCGTATGGACGCGAAGGCCATTGTTTGCAACGATTTGGGAATGAAGTCTCCGCTCCTGCTGGTTGCCTTGGCAGGCCTGGTGCTGCTCGCCGGCTGCGGCACCGGCAGCAGGCTGGACGCCATGCAGAACGTCAAGCCGCCGGCCGCCGGCACGCCGAAGGGGCCGGCCGACGTCTCCGGCATCTACCGCTCGACCCACCTGGCAACCCTGCAGCTGCGCAGCGACGGCACCATCACCCTGGTCGTCCCCAACGGCGGGGGTGCATCCGACGGGCGGTTCACCCTCCAGAACGGACGCATCGAGATGCAGACCACGGGATGCGGCGAAACCGATGGGACCTACGACGTGACCGTCACCGGTGCCCAGAAGGCGGGCAAGGCCACGCTGGTGATCACCGGCGTGAACGACACCTGTGCCTCGCGCTTGCGCGACCTGACCCGGGACCCCTGGGTGTACGCCGACAGCTGAGACCGCCGAGAGGCGTCCCTCAGTCGACCAGCTCGTCGACCAGGGCACGCAGGTCGTCGGCCACGTGCTCGGGCGCAGGGTCTTCGGGCACGTCGGCGGCGCCGGCCACACCGGTGAGCACCAGGGCGAACGCCACGTCGAGGCGGCGGGCCATGAGGCCGTCGGTGGACGGCCGGTCGCCGACCAGGATGACACCACCGAGGTCGTCGCCCAGCCGCTGGCGCACCAGTTCGGCCATGGGCTGGTAGGGCTTGCCCGCCACCTCGGCCTCCCTGCCGGTGGCGGTGGTGACGGCGGCGAGAATGGCGCCTCCCCCCGGTATGGGGCCGTCGGGGGTGGGGTAGGTGGCGTCGTCGTTGGTGCCGATCAGGCGTGCGCCCCCACACACCGCCCGGTAGGCGACGGTGAGCCGGTGGTAGTCGAACTCCTCGTGGTAGCCGACGATGACGGCGTCGGCGTCGCCCTCGTCCACCCCCTTCACGCCCCGCGCCTCGAGTGCCTCCCGCACGCCCACCCCGGCACACACCAGGGCGGTGGTGCCAGCGTCGAGAAGCGACGCGGCCGCCTGGGCCGAAGTCACCACCTCGTCGGGCTCGGCGGCGATGCCGATGTCACCCAGCTTGGTGATGATGGCCGACACCGGCCGGGAGGAGTTGTTGGTGAGAAACAGCACCTGGTGGCCGGCGTCACGCACCTTGGCTACCGCATCGGCCGAACCGGCGATGGGGTTGCCGCCGAGCCAGAGCACACCGTCGAGGTCGAAGATCCAGGCCACGGACGAGTTCGTAGCAGACGGGAGACCCGTCTCCCGACAGCGCTCAGGCGCCGGCCGCCACCAGGCGTGCGGTGGCCCGGCGGCCCGGCAGCTTGACCACCTCGATGGCATTGGGCAGCTGGTGTTTGATCTCGGTGTCGTGGGTGACAACCAGCACCTGACGGAACCGGTTGCGCAGTCGATCGAGGGCCAGGAGCATGCGGTCTTTGCGGTCGTCGTCGAGGGGGCCGAAGACCTCGTCGAGCACCAGCAGCCCGACGGCTCCGCCCGACTGAAAACGCACGTGCTCGCTGATCGCCACCCGCAACGCCAGGTTGGCCAGGTCGATCTCCGAGCCCGAGAACCGGCCCATGCCGTAGAGGAGGCCGGCGTCACCGATGCGGATCTCGAAGTTGTCGGGGTCGACCTCGAGCAGGTCGTACTCGTGGTCGGTCAGCTCGCCGAACAGCTCGGCGGCCTGCACCGACAAGCGGGGTCCGACGGCGGCCACCTGGGCGTTGCGGAAGGCGTTGAGCAGCTCGGCCAGCCGGCCCAAATGGCGGGCGTCGTCGGCCAGGACATCGAGGCGGGCGTGGGCCTCGACAGCCTCGGACTGGCGGCGCTCCTCGGCGGCGACCCTGGTGAGCGCCTCGGTGGCGGCCAGGCCAGCGGCCTGGGCCCGGGCTGCGGTCTCCTCGGCGTCAAGACGCGCCTGGTGACGGAAGGATCGGGCCTCGACCAGGTCGTCGGGGCGGAACCCGAGGGCGGTGACCTTGGCGGCGATGGCCTGATGACGGCCGTCGCTCTCGGCCACCAACAGGCGTTGGACGTCGAGCTCGGCCACGGCCTGGGCTCGACGCTCGAGACGGCCCCGGAGCCGCAGGCACTCGTCGGCGGCCCGCCGGCGGCGCTCCACCTCGGTGGCCAGCGCTTCCCGGTCGGCCACCGTGGCGGTGTGACCCAGCGCCGCCTCGGCGTCGGCCAGGGCCTGGCGGGCCCGGGCCCGCTCGGCCACCGCCTGCTGGTAGGTCTCCCAGGTGCGGCGGGCATCGCGCAACAGGCGTGCCCCCTCGGTGGCCGTGCGCACCAGGTTGGTGGCCAGCGCCGCTAAGCGGGCTCCCTCGGCCTCCAGTTGGGCGACCCTCTCCTGGGCCTCGGCCAGCTCGGAGGCCCGGTGGGTCTGCACGTCGGCGAAGGACTCGCCCAGGGCCTGGCCGCACAGCGGGCAGCCGGCCTCACCGGTGAGCTGGGCCGCTCGGGCCACCGTGTCGTGGGCCCTCGCCAGCTCTGCCCGGGCCCCCTCGAGGCGACCGTTGACCACCGCCAGCTCCGCCCGCGCCGCCTCACCGGCCAGGCGCGCCGCCTCCGTGCCCTCCTCGTCGGGAGCCTCGGGTGGTGGCGGCACGACCGCGGCCTCGACGACGGCCGCCGCCGCCACGACCGCCTCGACCAGGCGCAGCCGGCGCTCGGCCTCCTGCCACCCCTGGGCCGTCGCCTCGAGAGCATCGAGGCGACGGGCGGCGTCGTCGAGGGCCGCCAGCTCGGCGGCCAGGCGATCGGCAGTCGCCGCGGCGCGGTCGCGCTCGGTGATGACGGCCTTGTCCTCGGCCACCAGCAGGGCGTGCTCCTGGCGGACGACGTCGAGGGCGTCGTGTGCGGCGGTGGCGGCAGCCAGGCGATCTCTCGCCGCCACCGCCTCGATCCCCCCGGTGACGGCGGCTTCCACCAGTCCGGCTGCAGCCGTCCGCGCTTGTTCCACCTGGTGGGCCACCACGTCGAGGTCGACCAGCATGGCCCTCAGGTGCTGGTGCTTGGCGTCGGCGTCACGGGCGTCGCGCCGAGCGCTGTCGCGGGCCCCGTCGAGGGGGGTGATGCCGAGCAGCTGGAGGACGAGGCGGCGCCGTTCGGCCGGCGGTTGGGTGCTGAAGGCGGCCAGTTGCTTCTGCTCGGCGAAGACGGAGGCCCGGAAGGCGGCATCGTCCATGCCGAGGATCGACTGGACGTACCGGGTGGTGTCGCGCACGCCCTCGGCAACCTGCATGTTGTCGGCGAACGCCGAGGCCCGCATGGTGGCGTTGGCGCCGGTGACAGTGCGCCGCACGACGTAGAGATGGCCCTCGTGCTCGAACTCGATCTCGGCCACGCACTCGGCTTTGACGTGGGAGGTGCGCACGTCGTCGTTGGCGGTGCGGGACCGGCCGTAGAGGGCGAAGCGGAGGCTCTCGACCAGGTAGGACTTCCCCGACCCGTTGGGCCCGTAGATGCCGACCAGGCCGGGCGGGATCTCCAGTTCGAGGGGCTCTTCGTAGACCCGGTAGTTCTGCAGGTACACACGGGTCACCCGCACTAGTCGAGAGCCTCCTCGACGGCACGGGAGAGGTAGGCGGTGCCCAGGTCGCGTAGGCGGTCGCGGTCATAGCCGACCAGGTCGGTCTGGCGATCGACATAACGGGCCCACTGCGCCGGCATGGCGTCGAGGGCGACCAGCTCGACCTTGCTGGTGGTGGCGGCGAAGCTGGGCTCCACCTTGAGGAGCAGGGCGTCGGCCGCCACCTGGCGAACGGCTTCCAGGTCGATGAGCCGCCACGCCTCGGGGTCGACGCCGTCGACGTAGAGGCGGGCCACCGACCCGTCGGGCACCGACGAAGCCCGTTCCAGCACGAGGGCGCCGACCTCGGCCGGGGACAATCCCAAGGCGTGCACGGTGTCGAGGGTGACGAGACGACGCTGGTCGCCGAGCGCCACGTGGGTGAACTCGCCGGTCTCGGTGTCGAGCACGGCGATGCCCTTGGGTACATCGGGGTCGTCGGCGAAGGAGAACGTGTCGGTGGACCCGGCGTACCAGATGCCCTTGGTCACCTTGGCGTGGAAGTGGTAATGGCCGAGCAGCACCAGGTCGGACTGCAACCGGCCGGCGTCGACTTCTATCTCGTTGATGTCGGCGTGATGGGGCTCGACCTGCGGGATGCGCGGGTGGGTGAGCAACAGGTTGGTGCGGTCGAGGCTGCGGCCGCGGTCGGCCTGGGCCAGTGCCTCGAGGGTGGACTCCACGGTGAGCATCTGGGGTACGGCGTGGACGACCAATCCGGGCAGCTCGAAGCGCTCGTAGGCCATGCGGTGGGCGAAATGGAACTCGCCGAAGGTGTCGGCCAGAGCCGAGTACGGGCTTCCGGTGCCAGGGAGACGAGGGGTGTCGTGATTGCCGGTGATGACCACGGCGGGCACCCCGTGCTCGCGGATGCGGGTGAGGGCGCTCTGGGCCACCCGGAACGACCGGTAGGTGGGACGGGGATGGTCGAAGATGTCGCCCAGCCACACGATGAGATCGGGCTCCTGGGCCAGGGCCAGGTCGACGGCCCGGGCAAAGGACTCCTCGAAGTCGAGCTCGCGGCGGTTGACCCCGTCGGGTGAGGTGAAGGTGTAGTACGAACGCCCCAGGTGGGCGTCGCCGATGGCGGCGACCTTCATCGTCGTGTCACCCGATCAGTCGACGAAGGCGCCGGCATCGACGGGCGCACGGGGACGGGGGGCCGGCGGGGGCGGGCAGTCGCGGAGGACGTCGTCGTAGAGGTGGACGCGCGCCGGCAGGGCGAACGGGGCCTCGAGGTTGGCCAGCAGGCACTCCCCGGGCATGAGGGTCTGGATCTCGGGGCCGAGGGCGCTGATGTCCTGCTTGGACGACCCCCGCAGGATCGAGCGGTCTTTCTCGTCGGCCAGCCCCAGGATGAAAAAGGTGTTGAACTGGCTCAACAGCTCGCCGTCGAGGAGCTTGGGCTGCTGGGTGACGGCGCACAGACCCACCTTGAACTTGCGCCCCTCGCGTGCCACCCGGGGGAACACGTTGGACTCCCGGTCTTTCTGGGCTCCCAGCACCCGCTGGGCCTCCTCGAGGACGATGGCTACGACGGGGAGGCGCTTGTGGGCCTCGGGGTCGTCGAGATAGAGCGACGACCACTCGTCGAGCACCCGCCGGGTGAGGAACGACGCCACCAGCACCTCCTCGGTGGAGCCCAGGCCGCTCACGTCGATCAGCACCACCTTGCCCTCGCGCAGGTCGCGCAGCACGGCATCGCCCACCGAGACGTGCGCATCGGCGGCCACGCAGGGCAGCTCGACGATGCGCCGGGCCCGACGGTGCAGCACCTGGAGGGTGTTGAGGGCGACGCGGCTGTTGATCTCGATCTCCCGGAAGCCGGGCAGATCGTCGACCTGGGCGAAGGCCAGCAGCCAGGCCAGGCCGTCGGTGTTGAAATGGCGCTCCAGCTCGAACAGGGCCTCCTCCTGGGGACGGCTCCACTCGTAGGCCGTGCGCAGATCGTCGACGGTGAGCTCGGACAACCCGACCCGCAGGCTGGACGTGCCGGGCAGGGGACGGGCGGCATAGGTGCGCAGGCGATCGCCGGCCCAGGGGTGGCGGGCCAGCTCGGGGCGGTGCTCGCCGTGAGGATCGACGACGAGCAGGCCGTAGCGGCCCTGGGCCCGCATGACGCCGCCCGCCATCACCTTCAACAGGTTCGACTTGCCCATGCCGGTGGTGGCGAACACACCGACATGGCTGGCCAGGCTGGCCCCGGAGATGCCCACCTCGACATCGACCAGGTTCTCGCCGGAGCGGAGGAGCCCGAACGGCAGGTCGCCCATGCGCGAACGCAGGAAGGCGAAGTCGGACGGCTCGGGGGCGACCACCCGGGAGAACTGGGCGGGCAGGCTCTTGGGCTTGCGGAAACCTGTGGGCACTGGCGCTGCGCCCGGGCCGGCGGGCCCCGGCACTGCCTCTTGGGCTGCGCCCGGGCCGGCGGGCCCCGGGTCGGCGGCGAGGTAACCGAGGCATCGACATGAAGCCACCCGGTAGGTGCGACGACCCTGCTCGTAGAGCGTGTGCAGGCCCGTCTCGCCCCGTGTGTCGTCGGCCAGCAACGTGCCCGCCACCCGCTCGGCCCACCCCGATTCCCGGTGCTCGGTGCCGTAGGTGACATCGACCACCCGGAACACGTACCGGCGGGCATTTGCCTCGTCGACCGCCACCAGCAGCTCGCCCAGGAACAGGTCTTCGTCGGGACCGGCCCGGAACACCCCCTCCAGCACGTTCTTGCCGAACAGCCGCCCCCGGCTGGGCGCCGCCCCGGATCCGAGGCT
>DATAQC010000041.1:0-25867 GCA_036264885.1 Acidimicrobiales bacterium
ACAACGGCCTGTTGGGGGGATCCCAGAACGCCAACTCCGCCCCCCTCGTGCGCCACTTCGACGTGCCCCACGTGGCCCTGATCGTGCTGACCATCACCGCAGGCACGGCGGTGGTCATGTGGATGGGCGAGCTGATCACCCAGCGCGGGATCGGCAACGGCATGTCGGTGCTGATCTTCGCCAACGTGGTGAGTCGCATGCCCTTCCAGCTCGGCGCCGTGCGCTCCGAGGGCGGGAACCCGATCTTCGCCCTCGTACTGCTGATGGGCATCGGCATGATCGTGTCGATCGTCTTCGTGGAACAGGGCCAGCGCCGCATCCCCGTGCAGTTCGCCAAGAGGGTGGTGGGCCGGCGCATGTACGGCGGCCAGAGCACCTACATCCCGCTCAAGGTGAACCAGGCCGGCGTCATCCCGATCATCTTCGCCAGCTCGGTGCTCTACTTCCCGGTGCTGCTCTCCAACGTCCTGCCCTGGCAGGGCGCCGTCGACTTCACCAACAACTACCTGCTCCGACCGGACAACTTCGTGTACATCTCCGTCTACGGGCTGCTCATCATCTTCTTCACCTACTTCTACACGGCCATCACCTTCAACCCGGCCCAGCAGGCCGACATCATCCGCAAGCAGGGCGGGTTCATCCCCGGCATCCGCCCTGGTCCACCGACCGAGCGCTACCTGGCCACGATCCTCAACCGCATCACGTTGCCGGGGTCGCTGTTCCTCGCCGCCATCGCCATCATTCCCCAGATCGCCCTGGCCGTCTACGGGATCACCAGCTTCCCCTTCGGTGGCACCACCATTCTCATCGCCGTGGGCGTGGCCCTGGAGACCATGCTGCAGATCGACAGCCAGCTCATGATGCGCAACTACGAGGGATTCCTCGCTTGAGCCTCCACACTCTCTTCGCGACAGACCTCCGAAGGAGTGTCGCAGCCTGAGGTGGGCACGAGCCGTCGCCTCGTCATCCTCGGCAAGCAGGGCGCCGGCAAAGGGACGCAGGCGGAGCGGCTGGCCCACCACTACCACGTGCCTCGGATCTCCACCGGCGACATCTTCCGGACTGCGGTGAAGGAGGGGACCGAGGCCGGCCGGCGGGCCAAGGTCTTCATGGACGCCGGCGACCTGGTGCCCGACAAGGTCGTGGTGGCGGTGGTGGCCGAGCGCCTGGACGAGCCCGATGCCGGCGGGTTCGTGCTCGACGGCTTCCCCCGGAACCTGGCCCAGGCCGAGGCTCTCGACTCCATGCTCGTACCCGACGGGGTCGACCTGGTGATCGAGCTCCAGGTGCCCACGGTGATGGTCCTGCATCGCCTGGCCGGGCGACGGGTGTGTGTCGACTGCGGCACCAACTACAGCACGGAGACCCACGACGAGACCGGTGGCTGGATCTGTGAGCGCTGTGGCGGCAAGGTGATCCTGCGTGAAGACGATACGACGACGGCCATCAGCCGCCGCCTGGCCCTGTACGAGAAGGAGACCGAGCCGCTCCTGGGCTGGTACATGGCCAAGGACAAGCTGGCACCGGTCGACGGGGTGGGCTCGCCCGACACCGTCACCGCCCGCGTGCTGCGGGCCATCGACGGCCGCCTGGGCCTGCCGGCATAGCTCAGCAGACGGCATAGCTTCACGAGACGGCAGTCACGAGACGACAAGGACACGGAACGAGATGTTGAAGACCAAGGCCGAAGTGGCCAAGATGCGCCGGGCCGGCCGGGTCGTGGCCGAGATGCTCGACGAGTGCGAGAAGGCGGCCAGGCCGGGGATGACCACGGCGCAGCTCGACCTGGTGGCCCGAGGCGTGCTCGACCGCCGGAAGGCCACGTCCAACTTCTTGAACTACCACGGCTTCCCCGCGGTGATCTGCACCTCGCCCAACAACGTGATCGTGCACGGCATCCCCGGTGACTACGTCCTCCAGGAGGGCGACATCCTGTCCATCGACTGCGGCGCCGTAATCGAGGGCTACCACGGCGATGCCGCCCGGACCATCCCGATCGGCTCGGTGAGCCCCGAGGCCGAACGCCTCATCAAGACCACCCGTGAGAGTCTGGCGGCCGGCATCGAGTTCGTCCGCAAGGGCGCCCGGCTCTCCGACATCGGCCACGCCGTGCAGACGGTGGCCGAGGGCGAGGGCTTCAACGTGGTCCGCGAGTACGTCGGTCACGGGATCGGCACGGCCATGCACGAAGATCCCCAGGTGCCCAACTACGGCGTGCCCGGCAAGGGCCTCAAGCTGAAGGTCGGCCACGTGCTGGCCGTGGAGCCCATGGTGAACCTGGGTACCGCCCGCACCACCTTGTTCGAGGACGGGTGGACGGTGCTCACCGCCGACGGGCGCATCTCCGCCCATTTCGAGCACTCCATCGCCGTGACCGACGACGGCCCCGAAGTCCTCACCGTTGTTTGACGGCGGGCGTCTCGGGGCCGGTTCGGGCCCTTTGGGCGTTCGGCCCCCGTGCTGCTAGCATGAATGTCTGTCCCCGGGCAGTTCGACGGTTTCGGCCGCGCGCCTGGGGCTCGTGCACGTCTCCCGGAGGTCCACCTGCCCAAGCCCAAAGAGGATGCGATCGTGCTGGAGGGCACGGTTGTCGAGCCGTTGCCCAACGCCATGTTCCGTGTCGAGTTGGAGAACGGCCACAAGGTGCTTGCCCACATCTCGGGCAAGATGCGGATGCACTACATCCGGATCCTCCCGGGCGACCGGGTGCAGGTGGAGCTCACACCGTACGACCTCAGCCGGGGCCGTATCACGTACCGCTACAAGTAGATGATGGAGCCATGAAGGTTCGACCCAGCGTGAAGAAGATCTGTGAGAAGTGCAAGGTGATCCGGCGCGAGGGCACCGTCATGGTCATCTGCTCCAACCCGCGTCACAAGCAGCGGCAGGGATAGGACAGGCCCATGGCTCGTATCGCAGGCGTCGACATCCCCCGCGAGAAGCGGTTGGAGATCTCCCTCACCTACATCCTCGGGATCGGCCGTACCACGGCGGGCACGATCTGTGCCCAGACCGACATCAACCCCGACACGCGGGTCCGCGACCTCACTGACGACGAGGTGGCTCAGCTCCGGACCTGGATCGACGACAACCTCAAGGTCGAAGGTGACCTGCGCCGCAACACGGCCCAGGACATCAAGCGCAAGATCGAGATCAGCTGCTACCAGGGCATCCGCCACCGTCGCGGGCTTCCCGTGCGCGGGCAGCGCACCCACACCAACGCCCGGACCCGCAAGGGTCCCAAGAAGACCGTTGCCGGAAAGAAAAAGGTCAGGAAGTAGTGATCGTGACAGAAGTAGCGATGCCCGAAGCAGCCAAGGTGCCCGAAGTCGCCAAGGTGCCCGAAGTCGCCAAGGTGGCAGTCACCCGTGCCTAAGCCCAAGCCCGGCGGTCGTCGGCCGCGCAAGAAGGAACGCAAGAACGTCGCCTTCGGCGTGGCTCACATCAAGAGCTCCTTCAATAACACCATCGTGTCCATCTCCGATCCCGAGGGCAACGTCCTGGCGTGGGCGTCGGCCGGCAACGTCGGGTTCAAGGGGTCGCGCAAGTCGACCCCATTCGCCGCCCAGCTGGCGGCCGAGACCTGCGCCCGGCGGGCCATGGAGCACGGCGTGCGCCGCGTCGAGGTGGTCGTGAAGGGCCCGGGATCGGGTCGCGAGACGGCCATCAGGTCGTTGACAGCGGCAGGCATCGAGGTCGCCGGCATCAAAGACCTCACGCCCATCCCCCACAACGGCTGCCGCCCCCCGAAGCGGAGGCGTGTCTGATGGCCCGCTACACCGGTCCCGTCTGCCGGCTGTGCCGGCGCGAGCGCATGAAGCTGTTCCTGAAGGGCCCCAAGTGCGACTCGATGAAGTGCCCGATCGAGCGCCGGCCCTACCCCCCCGGCGAGCACGGGCGAGGTCGCATCCGTGAGTCCGAGTACCTGCTCCAGCTGCGGGAGAAGCAGAAGGCCCGCCGCATCTACGGCGTGCTCGAGAAGCAGTTCCGCCTCATGTACGGAGAGGCCAACCGCCAGGGCGGGATCACCGGCGAGAACCTGCTGCGCATGCTCGAGCAGCGCCTCGACAACGTGGTCTTCCGTGCCGGTTGGGGCGCCAGCCGCAGCCAGGCGCGCCAGTTCGTTCGCCACGGCCACGTGCAGGTCAACGGTCGCCGGGTCACCATCCCCAGCTTCCAGGTGCGCAAGGGCGATGTGATCGCCCTTCGCCAGAAGTCGCAGTCGCTCATCGTGATCCGCCACAACCTCGACACTCTCGACCGGGCCATGCCGCCGTGGTTGGAGACGGCCGAAGAACCGATGTCGGTTCGCGTCCGCGACCTTCCTCTGCGTGCACAGATCGACGTGCCCGTCCGAGAGTCGCTGATCGTCGAGCTCTACTCCAAGTAGCCACCCGTCTCGGGCCTGTCGGACCCGGCGGCGCCGTCAAGAGACAGTGACGGGCCCGCCCGGCCCGGCCACCGCAACCACCACCCCGTAGGAGCAGGCTGATGCTGATTATCCAGCGCCCCACCGTCGAAGCCCTGGGCGAGCCCGAGGGCAACCGCCAGCGGTTCGCCATCTCACCGCTCGAGCCCGGCTTCGGCCACACCCTCGGCAACTCGTTGCGCCGGACGCTGCTGTCGTCCATCCCTGGTGCGGCGGCGACCCAGGTGCGCTTCGACGACTCGCTCCACGAGTTCGCCACCATCCCCGGGGTGAAAGAGGACGTGACCGACCTCATCCTCAATCTCAAGGACCTCGTCATGCGTGTCGAGTCCGAGGAGCCGGTCAACCTGCGCCTCGACGCCCGGGGCCCGGGCGAGGTGACTGCCGGTGATCTGCAGCCCCACGCCGACGTGGAGATCCTCAACCCCGAGCTGCACATCGCCACCTTGTCACCCAAGGGCCGCCTGGCCCTCGACATCACCGTCGAGCGGGGTCGGGGTTACGTGTCGGCGGAGCGCAACAAGCACAGCGTGGTGATCGGGGTCATCCCGGTCGATTCCATCTTCTCGCCGGTGCGGCGCGTGGCCTTCAACGTCGAGCCCACCCGGGTCGAGCAGGCCACCAACTACGACCGTCTCACCCTCGACATCGATACCGACGGCTCCATCTCGCCCCGCGAGGCGCTGGCCTCGGCGGGCGGCACGTTGCGGGCCCTGGTCTCGCTGGTCGCGGAGATGAGCGACGCTCCCCAGGCCCTGGAGCTGGGCGAGACGGGCTCGATCGGCAGCGGGTCACCCGACCTCGACCTGGCCATCGAGGAGCTCGACCTGTCGGAGCGGCCCCGGAACTGCCTCAAGCGCGCCCAGGTCAACACCGTCGGCGAGCTGGTGACCAAGAGCGAGGACGACCTGCTGGCCATCACCAACTTCGGGCAGAAGTCGCTCGACGAGGTGCTCGTCAAGCTCGACGAACGCGGACTGGCCCTGCGCGCCTCCGCCCCCCGGGAGGTCTGAGCAATGCCGGCTACCCCCACCAAGGGCCGGCGGTTCGGTGGCAGCGCCGCCCACCAGAAGGCCATCATGGCCAACCTGGTGGCGTCGCTCATCGCCGCCGAGGCCGTCGTCACCACCGAGGCCAAGGCCAAGGCCCTGCGTCCGGTGGCGGAGAAGATGATCACCAAGGCGCGCAAGGGCGGCGTGCACCGTCAGCGTCAGGTCGTCTCGTTCATCCGGGACAAGGACATGGCCCACAAGCTGTTCGACGAGATCGGCCCCCGTTACGAGGACCGTCCCGGCGGCTACACCCGCATCTTGAAGTTGGGCCCCCGCCATGGTGACAACGCACCGATGGCCCGCATCGAACTGGTGTGACCCCGACCCCGGCGGGGGGCCCGGTGCCCCTGCCGCAGGGTCAGCTCTCCCTGGTGGGCCCCGAGCCTGGCGACCCCGGCCAGCCTGGCCACCCTGGCCCGACGGTGCGGGTGCGGATGACGGTCGCCTACAACGGCCACGGCTTCCACGGCTTCGCCGCCCAGCCCGGTGACCTGCCCACGGTGGCCGGCACCCTCTCGCGTGCCCTGACCCGGCGCCTGGGCCATCCGATCACCCTGGTGGCGGCGGGGCGTACCGATGCCGGGGTCCACGCCCGCGCCCAGGTGGTGAGCTTCGACGCCGCCGCCGACCGGTTCGACCCCGTCGGCCTGCAACGCTCGCTCAACCGGGCCCTGTCACCGGCGGTCGTGGTGCGAGCCGTGGAGGCGGCGCCCGAGGGGTTCGACGCCCGGCGGTGGGCGCGCAGCCGCAGCTACCGCTACACGATCCTGAACCACCCCCTTCCCGACCCGTTCCTCGCCGCCACCGCCTGGCACGTGCCCGAGCCCCTCGACATCGCCGCCATGCGCCTGGCCTGTGACCCGTTGGTGGGCGAGCACGACTTCACCTCGTTCTGCCGCGTGCCCCGGCGGATGTTCGTCGAGGCCAACATGGTGCGCCGGGTCCTCGACGCCCGATGGGTGCGCGACGACGACGTGGTGCGCTTCGAGATCCGGTCGAGCGCGTTCTGCCACCAGATGGTGCGTTCGATCGTGGGTTTCATGGTGGCCATCGGCACCGGTCGCCGTCGTGCCGGGGAAGTGGCGGCCGCTCTGCGCGCCCGCGACCGCGCTACCGCCCCCAACCTGGCTCCCGCCCACGGCCTGTGCCTCTGGGAGGTCGGGTACTGAGGGTCGCGACGGCGAGATCTAGGTGGCGCCCCGCTTGGACTTCTCGGCCTTCTTCATCTTCTTGGCGGCCCGCTTCTCGAGCAGGCTCTTGCCCTGTTTCTTGTTCTGTCCCGACGGCGGAGCCTTGTTTGCCATGATCGGATCCTACCGGCACCGTCCTCGGTGGGGGCGATGCCCCCCGTGGGTCTAGACTGAACCGGCTCAGCGCGCCGCTGTCGGAAGGAACCCGCGTGCGTACGTACTCACCAAAACCTGCCGAGATCCACCGCGCCTGGCACGTCATCGACGCCGAGGGCCTCGTCCTCGGCCGCATGGCCACCGAGGTGGCAACCCTGCTGCGGGGCAAGCACAAGGCCATGTACGCCCGTCATCTCGACACGGGCGACCACGTCATCGTGATCAACGCCTCCAAGGTGGTGCTCACCGCCGACAAGGCCTCCAAGAAAGAGGCCGTCCGCCACACCGGGTACCCGGGTGGCATCCGTCGCCGTGGCTACACCGAGATCCTCGCCACCCGGCCCCAGGATGCCGTGCGCCACGCGGTGAAGGGCATGTTGCCCAAGGGCCCACTGGGCCAGCAGATGCTGCGCAAGCTCAAGATTTACGCCGGCCCCGACCACCCCCATGCCGCCCAGATGCCCGAGGCCCGCCCGGTGGAACACGCCCGGCACCTCGTCCCGTAGGAGACCTCTCAAGATGCCCAAGCCTCTCGTGCAGTCCACCGGCCGCCGCAAGCAGGCGGTGGCCCGTGTGCGCCTCCGCCCTGGGACGGGCACCATCACCGTCAACAAGCGCACGCTCGACAACTACTTCCCGTCCGAGACCTACCGGATGGTCGTCACCGAGCCGCTGCGCCTCACGACGACCGAGGAGGCTTACGACGTCGATGCGACCATCGACGGCGGGGGCATCTCCGGCCAGGCCGGGGCGCTGCGCCTGGGCATCGCCCGAGGCCTGCTCGTCCTCGACGAGGAACACCGCACCGTGCTCAAGCGGGCCGGCTTCCTCACCCGCGACTCGCGGAAGAAGGAGAGCAAGAAGTACGGGTTGAAGAAGGCCCGCAAGGCGCCGCAGTACTCCAAGCGCTGACCCGATGTCGCTCGGCGACGTGGAGGACAACGGGGCCCGTCCGGCGGTGGCGCGGCGATTCGGCACCGACGGGCTGCGTGGGGTGGCCAACGTCGATCTCACCCCGGAGCTGCTGGTTGCCCTGGGCCGCGCCGCGGCGCGTACTCTCGGCGCCGACCGGTTCCTGGTCGGCCGCGACACCCGGGTCTCGGGGCCCATGCTGCAGGCCGCCCTCAGCGCCGGGCTCACCGCCGAGGGGGCCGAGGTGACCGACCTCGGTGTCGTGCCCACGCCTGGCGTGGCCTGGGCGTCGGCCCGTGACCGTCACCCGGCGGCCATGATCTCGGCGTCGCACAACCCCTTCCCCGACAACGGCGTGAAGTTCTTCGCGCCCGGCGGCCGCAAGCTGTCGGACGAGGCTGAGGATCGACTGGAGGCCGAGCTCGACCGCCTGCTCCGCCGCAGTGCCGGCTCCGTGCCCGAAGAGGTGGCGCCCACGGGGGCGGCTGTCGGCCGGGTCTCCTACCGGGACGGGCGGCCGGAGTACATCGAGGCCCTCGCCGCCACCCTCGACGGGCGGCGCCTGGACGGGCTCTCGGTGGTGGCCGATTGCGCCCACGGCGCCGCCCACGCCGTGGCCCCCGAGGTGCTGGCCAGGTTGGGGGTCGACGTGGTGGCCATCAACGTCCGTCCCGACGGCGTGAACATCAACGCCGCCGCCGGCTCGAACCACCCCGCCGGGCTGGCCCACGAGGTCCTGGCCCGGGGTGCCGACGTGGGCCTGGCCTTCGACGGCGACGCCGACAGGGTCGTGGCCGTCGACGCCGCCGGCAATGTGGTCGACGGCGACCACCTCCTCGCTGTGTGCGCCGTCGACCGGCGCGACCGCGGCCTGCTGGCCGACGACACCGTCGTCGCCACGGTGATGGCCAACCTGGGCTTCCGCCGGTCGATGGCCGAACACGGGATCACCGTCGTGGAGACCACCGTCGGCGACCGCTACGTGCTTGACGCCCTCGAAGAGGGAGGCTGGTCACTGGGCGGGGAGCAGTCGGGCCACCTCATCTTCCGCGACCTGGCCACAACCGGCGACGGTGTGCTCTCGGGCATCCAGGTGCTCGACGTCATGGCCCGCACCGGCCGGTCGCTGGCTCAACTGGCAGCGGTGATGACCCGCCTTCCCCAGGTCCTGCGCAACGTGCCCGTGGCCGACCGGACCGGGCTGGCGGGGGCCGACGGCTTCTGGTCCGACCTGGAGGCGGTGCGCCTCCGGCTGGGCGAGGAGGGCAGGGTGCTGGTGCGCCCGAGCGGCACCGAGCCGGTGGTGAGGGTGATGGTCGAAGCAGTGAGCGCCGAGGTGGCCGAGGACGCCTGCTCCCAGCTGTGTGTCGCCCTCGTCCGGGCCCTCGGCTCGGCCGATCCCGTCGCCCACTGAGTTGTCGGCGGCACCCGGGTCCTTCGGACCACGCCCGCCGCATCCAGCGGGGACCCCGACCCCGCTGGGACCCGTCGCCAGGACCGAGGTGGCAGTCGTGGCATAGCCTGAACGGCCATGTGTGGCATCGTCGGCGTCACGGGGACCGAGCCGGCCCTGCCGCTCATCCTCGAGGCTCTCTCCCGGCTCGAGTACCGGGGTTACGACTCCGCCGGGGTGGCTCTCCAGGTCGACGGCCAGGTCTGGCGGCGGCGGCGGCCGGGCAAGCTGGCCGAGCTGGCCGGGGCCGTCGACGACGCTCCCTGGGTCGCCACCACCGGGATCGGCCACACCCGCTGGGCCACCCATGGGCCTCCCATCGAGCGCAACGCCCATCCCCACACCGACTGTGGCGGTCGCCTGGCCATCACCCACAACGGCATCATCGAGAACTACGTCGAGCTGTCCGACGAACTGGTGAGCCGGGGCCACACCATGGAGTCCGACACCGACACCGAGGTGCTGGCCCACCTGGTGGAGGAGGAGCTGGCGTCGGGGCTGGGCCTGGGTGACGCGGTGCGGGCCGGGCTGCGCAGGGTGAAGGGATCGTTCGCCCTGGCCGCCGTGCACGCCGACGATGCCGGGCTGATCGTCGCCGCCCGCCGGGGCTCGCCCCTCATCGCCGGGCGCACCGAGGGCTCGGCCCTGGTGGCGTCGGACATCCCCGCCATCCTCCCGCTCACCAGGGAGATCTACGTCATCGACGACGACCAGGTGGTGGAGGTCCGCCCCGGGTCCCTGGTGGTCACCGACCTCGATGGCGTCGAGGTCGTCCCCTCCCGCCGCCACATCGACTACGACCTGGCGGCGGCGGAGAAGGAGGGCTATCCCGACTTCATGCTCAAGGAGATCCACGAGCAGCCGGCAGCCGTCCGTGACACCCTCCGGGGCCACGTGCGTGCCGGTCGCCTCGTCCTCGACGAGTTCCACCTCACCGACGACCAGCTGCGGGCCGTCGACAAGGTGTTCATCGTCGGCTGTGGCACCAGCTTCTACTCGGGGCTGGTGGCCAAGTACGCCATCGAGCACTGGGCCCGGCTCCCCGTCGAGATCGACGTGGCCAGCGAGTTCCGCTACCGCGACCCCGTCCTCGACGCCAACTCGCTGGTGATCGGTGTGAGCCAGTCGGGGGAGAGCCTCGACACCATGGAGGCGTGCCGGTTCGCCGGCTCCGCCGTCAACAAGGCCGTGGTGCTGGCTGTGTCCAACGTGGTCGACTCGTCGATGGCCCGCGAGGCCGACGCCGTGCTCTACACCCGCGCCGGGCCCGAGGTGGGCGTGGCCGCCACCAAGACCCACGTGGCCCAGATCGTGGCCCTGGAGCTCCTGGCCCTGCACCTCGGCGTGCTCCGGGGCACGCTCTACCCCGACGAGATGAGCCGGTTGGTCGAGGCCCTCCGTCAGGTGCCCGACCGCATCGCCGCCGTCCTCGACCGGTCTGACGAGATCTGCGACGTCGCCCGGCGCTACGCCGACACCCGCGACTTCTTCTTCCTGGGCCGGGGCGTGGGGTACCCCGTGGCCCTCGAAGGTGCGCTCAAGCTCAAGGAGATCTCCTACGCCCGGGCCGAGGGGTACCCGGCGGGGGAGATGAAGCACGGGCCCATCGCCCTGATCGAGCCGGGCACCGTCGTGGTGGCGGTCGCCACCATGGGGCGCCTGCACGCCAAGGTCATGGCCAACATCGAAGAGATGCGGGCCCGGGGGGCCACGGTGATCGCCGTGGCCACTGCGGGCGACACCGCGACCGAGGCCCGGGCCGACGAGGTCCTGTGGGTCCCGCCCACACCGAGCGGGGCCGAGTTGCTGGCACCGGCGGTCGACGTCGTCGCCCTCCAGCTGTTCGCCTACGCCTTGGCCAAGGCCCGAGGGCGCGACGTCGACAAGCCCCGCAACCTGGCCAAGACGGTGACTGTCGAGTAGCCGGCGGTGGGCACCTGATGGTCGGCATCGGTATCGATGCCGTCGAGATCGACCGCTTCCGCGTGGTGCTGGCCCGCCGCCCCCACCTGGCCCAGCGCCTGTTCACCGAGGGTGAGCAGGCCTATGGGGCCCGCGCCGCCGATCCCGCGCCCCGCCTGGCGGCACGGTGGGCCGCCAAGGAGGCGGTCATGAAGGCCCTGGGCGTGGGCATCGGCGCCTTCGCCTTCTGCGACGTCGAGGTGGTCTCGGCGCCGTCGGGTGCGCCCTCACTCGTCCTGCGGGGGGCGGCTGCCGCCCTGGCCGACGGGCAAGGGGTGACGGGCTGGCGCCTGTCCCTCACCCACACCGACACCCTGGCCGGCGCCGTGGCCGTCGCCGTATGATCCCTATCGTCACCCCCGAGGAGATGGCCGAGATCGACCGGGCGGCGCCCGAGACGACCGACGTCCTCGTAGCTCGGGCCGGATCGGCGGTGGTCCGGGAGGCGTTGCGGATGTTGGGAGGCGCCTACGGACGGCGTGTCGTAGTGGTCACCGGCAAGGGGAACAACGGCGCCGACGGCCGGGCCGCCGCTGCCGGCCTGGACCGCCGTGGCGTGCGCGCCCACGTGGTTGACGCCGCGTCTGCGCCCCAGCGACTCCCCGACTGCGACCTGGTGATCGACGCCGCCTACGGCACAGGTTTCCGGGGCGAGTACCGGGCGCCGGACCCCCGAGGAGCTCCCGTGCTGGCGGTGGACATCCCCTCCGGTGTCGACGGGCGCACAGGCGAGTGCGGCGACGAGTCGGTGTGGGCCGCCCACACCGTCACCTTCGCCGCCCTCAAGCCCGGGCTCCTCCTCTATCCCGGCACCGACCGCGCCGGCGACGTGGCCGTGGCCGACATCGGCCTCGACACCTCCGGGGCCCGTGCCCACCTGGTCGAGGCCCACGACGTGTCGGCCTGGCTGCCGGAGCGGCCGTCGGAGACCCACAAGTGGAAGACGGCGGTGTGGGTGGTGGCGGGATCGCCGGGCATGACCGGAGCGGCCCACCTCTGCGCCAGGTCGGCCATGCGCGCGGGAGCGGGCACGGTCCGCCTCGGCATCCCCGGCAGCGATCCCGATCCCGGTTCGCTCGAGGTAGTGGGACGGACCCTTCCCGCCGAGGGATGGGACAAGGTGGTCGTGGACGACTCGACCCGGGCCCGGGCGCTGGTGATCGGCCCGGGGCTGGCTCGCACCTCGGCCACGGCCGATGCCGTCCGAGCGTTGTTGGCCGCCTCCCCGTTGCCGGCCATCGTCGACGCCGACGGGCTCTACGCCCTCGGTGGTGTCGACGACGCCGCCGAGGTGGTCCGCGACCGGCGCCCACCGACAGTGCTCACCCCCCACGAGGGCGAGTTCGCCCGTCTGCGGGGCGCCAAGCCGGGCGCCGACCGCCTGGGTGAGGTCCGCCAGCTGGCTGCCGCCCTGGGGGCCACCGTGTTGCTCAAGGGCTCGACCACCGTCGTGGCCGACCCCGGGGGCGAGGTGCTGCTCACCAACTGCGGCGACTCCCGGCTGGCCACCGCCGGCAGCGGCGACGTGCTGGCCGGCGTGGTGGGCGCCCTGCTGGCCCAGGGTCTCGACGGTCTGCGATCGGCGGCCGCCGCCGCGTTCGTGCACGGACGTGCCGCCCGCCTGGGGTGGCGTCGGGGCCTGGTGGCCGGAGACCTCATCGACCTGTTGCCGGCCGCCGTCGCCCGGCTCTCGTAGGGTCGCGGGCGATGGCCAGTGCCGACTCCCTGAGACGGCGTCGGGCGTGGGCCGAGGTCGACCTGGGGGCGATCCGCCACAACGCCGCCGCCCTGCACGGCATGGCCGGGCCCGCCGCTCTGTGCGCCGTGGTCAAGGCCAACGCCTACGGACATGGGTCGGTCGAGGTGGCCCGCGCCGCCCTCGGCAGCGGCGCCTCGTCCCTCGCCGTCGCCCTCGTGGAGGAGGGCGCTCAGCTGCGCGACGAGGGTGTCTCGGCTCCGATCTTGGTGTTGTCCGAGCCTCCCCTCGACGCCATGGCCGACGTCCGTGCCCTGGGCCTCACCCCCACGCTGTACACCCCGGCAGCCATCGCCGTGGCCGCCAAGGCCGTCGCCGACTCGCCCGATCCGACCCCGATGGCCGTGCACGTCAAGGTCGACACCGGCATGCACCGGGTGGGCGCGTCACCGGCCAACGCCGTCGCCGCGGCCCAGGAGGTGGACGAGTGCGCCGAGCTGGTACTCGACGGCCTCTGGACCCACTTCGCCGTCGCCGACGAGCCCGACGACGCCTTCACCGCCGAGCAGCTCCGCCGGTTCGCGGATGTCGTCTCCGAGTTGGCGGCGCGAGGGGTGCGGTCCCGGAGCCTGCACGTGTCCAACTCGGCCGGCTGTCTGGCTCATCCCTCCTGTCGCTACGACATGGTGCGCTGCGGCATCGCCCTCTACGGGGTGGCGCCCAGCCTCTCGCTCGTCGGACGGGGGGACCTGCGTCCCGCCTTGTCGCTTCGGGCCCGGGTGTCGTTCGTGAAGCGGGTGGGCGCCGGCGAGGGTATCTCCTACGGCTTGCGCCACCGCTTCGACCGGCCGTCGATCGTCGCCACCGTCCCCGTCGGTTATGCCGACGGCGTCCCCTGGCGGCTGGGCGCCACGGGGGGCGAGGTGCTCATCGGAGGCCGGCGCCGCCCCATTGCCGGCAGCGTCACCATGGACCAGATCACCGTCGACTGTGGTGACGACACTGGCGTGTCCCCGGGCGACGAGGTCGTGCTCCTCGGCCGCCAGGGACACGAGACGGTCGACGCCTGGGAGTGGGCCCGGCTGGTGGGCACCATCGCCTACGAGGTCCTCTGCGGCATCGGCACCCGCGTGCCCAGGACCTACCTGTCGGGCTGAGGCCGGCACCCCCGCCCCGAGGCCCGGGAGGCTCTTGACGGGCCGGCGGTACAATCCATCGATGGCGTCGTTGGCCGAAGTGGAGCGGGAGGCTTCGGTGTGCACTCGTTGCGCCCTGGCTGCGGGACGCACGCACGTGGTCTTCGGGGTGGGCGACCCTGCCGCCGACCTCATGTTCGTGGGTGAGGGGCCGGGCGCCCAGGAAGACCTGCAGGGGGAACCGTTCGTGGGACGTTCGGGCCAGCTCCTCGACCGGCTGGTGTTCGAGGAGATGGGCCTCACCCGTGACCGCTTCTATATCGCCAACGCGGTGAAGTGCCGCCCTCCGGGCAACCGTGACCCCCGGCCCGACGAGATCGCCACGTGCCGGCCCTGGCTCGAGTCCCAGGTGGAGCTGATCGACCCCGGCGTGGTCGTGACCCTGGGCAACTTCGCCACCAAGCTCCTGCTCGACACCACCGAGGGCATCTCCCGCATGCGGGGCCGGGCCTACCCGTTCCGCAACGGCATGGTCGTTCCCACCTTTCACCCCGCCGCCGCCCTACGCTCGGGCGCGGTCACGGTGGCGCACATGCGTGCCGACCTGGTGCGGGCCAAGCAGATCCTCGCCCGACGCGACCTCAGGGAGGTGACCGGTTGATCGCCTGTCTCACCAAGTCGGTCGACGACACCAAGGCCCTGGCTCTGGCGGTGTCGCAGCTGGTGGGCCCCGGCGACCTGATCGTGCTGGGCGGCGACCTGGGGGCGGGCAAGACGGCGTTCACCCAGGGTCTGGCCCAGGGTCTCGGGGTGACCGAGCCCGTCACCAGCCCGGCGTTCGTGCTCGTGCGCTCCTACGCCGGTCGTCTCCCCCTCACCCACATCGACGTCTACCGCCTCGACCACCTCCAGGAGGTGTTCGACCTGGGGATCGCCGAGATCGTCGACGGTGGCGGCGTCACCGTGGTGGAGTGGGGCGACGTGGTTACCCCCGCCCTTCCCGCCGACCTCCTGGAGGTTCGCCTCGACCAGGGCGACGCCGACGACGACCGCCGGCTGGTGTTCGACGCTGTCGGCCCCTCGTGGGTGCCCCGCATGGGCGCCCTGGCCGCAGCCGTGAGCCGGTGGACCGTGGACGCTTGAGGACACGTCCGCAGTGTTGATCCTGGGCATCGAGACGGCCACCCCGCAGGTGGGCTGCGCCGTCGGCGACCACGAGGGGATCCGGGCCGGCTTCCAGGCCGCTCACGGGCGCCGCCACGTGGAGACGCTCGTCCCCGCCATCGGTTTCGTCTGCCGCCAGGGCGGCGTGGCCCTCGAGGAGATCTCCGCCGTCGCCGTCGACGTGGGCCCCGGCCTGTTCAGCGGCCTGCGGGTGGGCGTGTCCGCCGGCAAGGCCGTGGCCCAGGCCCTCCGGGTCCCGGTGATCGGCGTGACCAGCCTCGACCTGCTGGCGTTCCCCGTGCGGCACAGCAGTCGACTCATCGTCGCCGCCGTCGACGCCCGGCGCGGTGAGCTCTTCTACGCGTTCTACCGCCAGGTGCCCGGTGGTGTGCAGCGGCTCTCGGGCTACAACGTGGGCTCGCCCGCACAGATGGCGTCGGAGTTGGAGGCCAGGGGCGAGGAGTGCCTGCTCGTGGGTGACGGCGCCCTGCGCTACCCCGATCTGGTCGCCGAGGCCGGCGGCTGCGAGTCCGGGGGCGCGTCGGCCGCCCACCCCTCGGCCACCGCCCTGGTCGAGCTGGCTCACCCCCTGGCCATCCGGGAGGAGTTCGTCCAACCCTGGGAGCTCGAGCCCATGTACCTGCGCCGCTCCGACGCGGAGATCAACTGGGAGCGGCGTACACCTCCTGATTGGGCGGTGACCGCCTAGTGGCCCGGGTCGAAGACGACCGCCGCGCCGACCAGGACCTGGTCGTGCACATGGTGGCGATGCGGCGTCGCCACCTGAGGTCGGTGTTGAAGATCGAGTCGCAGGTGTACCCCCGGCCGTGGTCGTTGGGCCTGTTCGTCAGCGAGCTGGCCCTGCGCAACAGCCGGGCCTACTGGGTGGCCAGGGTCGACGGCATGGTGGTGGGTTACTGCGGGTTGATGGTGAGCGTGGACGACGGACACGTGACCACCCTCGCCGTCGACCCCGCCTGGCACCGGCGCACCATCGGCTCCCGCCTCCTGCTCACGCTGGCCCGTGAGGCCATCCGCCGAGGGGCCACCGGCCTCACCCTGGAGGTGCGCATAGGGAACCGGGGCGCCCAGGAGCTCTACCGGCGATTCGGCTTCCGGCCTGCGGGCGTGCGGAAGAACTACTACGTGGAGACCAACGAGGACGCTTTGGTGATGTGGGCCGACGATGTCGCCAGCCC
Organism: Acidimicrobiales bacterium; assembly: GCA_036264885.1. Classification (GTDB taxonomy): domain Bacteria; phylum Actinomycetota; class Acidimicrobiia; order Acidimicrobiales; family AC-14; genus DATAQC01. The sequence continues at coordinate 16,350 of DATAQC010000041.1, forward strand.
GGCGTACGCCGAGCGCCTGGCGTCGATCGAAGCCCTGTTGCCGGGCACGACCCTGGTGGAGGAATCGCCACGATGACCGACCAGCCCTGTCACATCCTCGGCATCGAGACGTCGTGCGACGAGACAGCGGCGGCGGTCGTGGTCGACGGCTCGACGGTGCTGTCGTCGGTGGTCGCCACCCAGGTCGACCTGCACGCCCGCTACGGGGGTGTGGTCCCCGAGATCGCCAGCCGGGCCCACGTGCGCCTGCTCACCCCGGCGGTGGCCGAGGCGCTGGTCGAGGCCGGGATCGGCGACGACCGCATCGACGCCGTGGCCGCCACCGTGGGCCCGGGGCTGGCCAGCGCCCTGCTGGTCGGGGTGAGCGTGGCCAAGAGCCTGGCCCTGGTGTGGGACGTCCCGTTCATCGGGGTCAACCACATGGAGGGCCACCTGTATGCGTGCTTCCTCCACCAGCCCGATCTCGAGCTTCCGGCCGTCGCCCTGCTGGTGTCGGGCGGCCACACCCTGCTCGTGCTCATGGAGGGCCACGGCGACTACCGCATCCTGGGCTCCACCGTGGACGACGCCGTCGGTGAGGCCTTCGACAAGGTGGCCCGCTTCCTGGGCCTCGGCTACCCCGGCGGCCCGGCCATCGACCGCATCTCGTCGGTGGGCGACCCCGAGGCCGTGGCCTTTCCCCGAGCCATGGAGCGTGAGGGCTACGACTTCTCGTTCAGCGGTCTCAAGACGTCGGTCACCCGCTACGCCAAGGCCCACCCCGAGGCCGAGGTGGCCGACCTGGCGGCGTCGTTCCAGCACGCGGCCATCGAGGTGCTGGTCACCAAGGCGCGCCGGGCCGTGTCCGACACCGGGGCCCGGACACTGTGCATCGGGGGCGGGGTGGCGTCGAACTCCCTGCTGCGCCGCCGCATCGCCGAGGTCTGCGCCGAGGACGGTGTGGCTGCGGTGATCCCCACGCCCGAGCTGTGCACCGACAACGCCGCCATGATCGCCGCCGCCGGCTGGCGGCGCCTGCGCTCCGACGGACCCACGTCGCTGGAGGTCGGGGTGTCGCCCTCGCTGGCGATTTCCTAGGCGCGCCAGCCCCCTTTTTGTATGGGCCCGGGAGGCTGCTATCGTTAGCACTCTTACACGGAGAGTGCTAACGGAGGTCTACACCGCAATGAACCTCAGGCCCCTCGAAGACCGCATCGTCGTCCGCCCCAGCGAGGCTGAGGAGACCACGGTGAGCGGAATCGTCATCCCTGACACTGCCAAGGAGAAGCCCCAGCAGGGCGAGGTCCTGGCTGCCGGCCCCGGCCGCCGGTCCGAGCAGACGGGCGAGCTGATCCCCGTCGACGTCAAGGTCGGTGACATCGTCATCTACAGCAAGTACGGCGGCACCGAGATCTCCGTCGACGGTGAGGACCTTCTCATCCTCAACGGTCGCGACGTACTCGCCATCACCGACAAGAAGTAGCCCATGCCCAAAGAGCTCAAGTTCGACGACGACGCCCGCCAGGCGCTGGAGGCCGGTATCAACACCATGGCCAACTGCGTCCGGGTCACCCTCGGCCCCCGGGGCCGCAACGTGGTGATCGAGAAGAAGTTCGGTGTTCCCACGATCACCAACGACGGTGTCACCATCGCCAAGGAGATCGAGCTCGAGGACCCCTTCGAGAACATGGGCGCTCAGGCCTTGAAAGAGGTGGCCACCAAGACCAACGACGTGGCCGGTGACGGCACCACCACGGCGACCGTGCTGGCCCAGGCCCTGGTGCACGAGGGCATGCGCAACGTGGCCGCCGGCGCCAACCCCATGGCCCTCAAGCGAGGCATCGACGCCGCCGTTGACGCCGCCGTGGAGTCGATCAAGAAGCAGGCCAAGGACGTCGACGGCAAGGAGGAGATCGCCCATGTGGCATCCATCTCCGCCGCCGACCGTGTCATCGGCGAGATCATCGCCGACGCCATCGACAAGGTGGGCAAGGACGGCGTCGTCACCGTCGAGGAGTCGAATACCTTCGGCATGGAGCTGGAGTTCGCCGAGGGCATGCAGTTCGACAAGGGCTACCTGTCGCCTCACCTGGTCACCGACGCCGAGCGCCAGGAAGCCGACCTCGAAGACCCCTACATCCTGCTGGCCAACCAGAAGATCAGTTCCGTCCACGAGCTGCTGCCCGTGCTCGAGAAGGTCATGTCGACCAACAAGCCGCTCCTCATCGTGGCCGAGGACGTCGACGGTGAGGCTCTGGCCACCCTCGTGGTCAACAAGCTCCGGGGCACGTTCACCGCAGTTGCGGTGAAGGCCCCCGGCTTCGGTGAGCGCCGCCGCTCCACTCTGGGCGACATCGCCATCCTCACGGGGGGCGAGGTGGTCTCCGCCGAGCTCGGCCTCAAGCTCGACAACATCACCCTCGACCAGCTCGGGCGGGCCCGCCGGATCACCGTCACCAAGGACGACACCACCATCATCGACGGTGCCGGCGACCCCAAGGTGCTCAAGGACCAGGTCACCCAGATTCGCAAGCAGATCGAGGACGCCCACTCGGACTGGGACCGCGAGAAGCTCCAGGAGCGCCTGGCCAAGCTGTCCGGCGGTGTGGCCCTCATCCGCATCGGGGCGGCCACCGAGGTCGAGCTCAAGGAGAAGAAGCACCGCATCGAAGACGCGGTGTCGGCCACCAAGGCAGCCATCGAAGAAGGCATCGTCGCCGGAGGTGGCACCGCCCTGCTGCGGTCCCGCAAGGCCCTCGACAAGATCAAGAACGAGGGCGACGAGGCCACCGGGACGGCGATCGTGCGCACCGCCCTGGAGGCCCCGCTGCGCTGGATCGCCCAGAACGCCGGCCACGAGGGCTCCCTGATCATCCGCCAGGTCGAGGCAGAGAAGGCCTCCATCGGGTTCAACGCCATCACCGGGGGTTTCGAGGACCTTCTCAAAGCGGGCGTCGTCGACCCCGCCAAGGTCACCCGGTCGGCACTGCAGCACGCCGCCTCGGTCGCAGCCATGCTGCTCACCACCAAGACCCTGGTTGCCGACAAGGCCTACGAGCCCATCCTCCCCGCCCCGGTGCCGGGCCGCAACGACACCAACATGAGCTTCATGTAACCAACGACCTACGCGTCCGTCGCTCGAACCGCCCGGCCTGGTGCCGGGCGGTTCCGCGCCTCAGGCGATCTGGACGCCGTCGCGATAGACGGAGATGGCCCCGGTGGGACAGGCCTCGGCGGCGGTGATCACGTCGTCGTCGGGGTCACCGCTGGCATCGGTGACGGTGGCGACATCGGTCGCGTCGAGGGCGAAGGTGCGGGGTGCGGCACTGACGCACGACTTGGTGGCGATGCACCGGGCCCGTTGCACCCGTACGTCGAGGGTCATGCCGGGAGCCTATCCATCACCGCCGCCCGGGGGTCGTGTTCGAACTGGGTCCGGTACAGCTCGGCGTAACGGCCGCCGGCGGCGAGAAGCTCGGTGTGGGCGCCCCGCTCGATCACCCGGCCATCTTCGATCACCAAGATGACGTCGGCGTCTCGGATCGTCGAGAGGCGGTGGGCGATGACCAGGGCGGTGCGCCCGGCCAGGGCGCTGGCCAGGGCCTCCTGCACGGCCGCCTCCGATGTCGTGTCGAGGTGGGCGGTGGCCTCGTCGAGGATCACGACCCGCGGTCGGGCCAGCAGCAGCCGGGCGATGGTGAGCCGCTGACGCTCGCCACCGGAGAGCCGGTACCCGCGCTCGCCCACCACCGTGTCGAGGCCGTCGGGCAGCGAGGCGATCAGATCGGCGAGACGGGCCTTTTCCAGCGAGTCCCACAGATCGCCGTCGCTGGCCCCGGGGCGGGCGAAGCGCAGGTTCTCGCCCACGGTGTCGTGGAAGAGGTGGCCGTCCTGGGTGACCATGCCGAGGGTCTGGCGTATCGAGTCGAAGGACAGGTCGCGGACGTCGACCCCCGACAGGCGCACGGCGCCGGCGTCGACGTCGTAGAGGCGGGGCGCCAGCGAGGCGATGGTCGACTTGCCAGCACCCGACGACCCGACCAGGGCCACCAGCTGGCCGGGCTCCACCCGGAACGACACGCCGTGGAGCACCTCGGCGCCACCGCGGGAGTCGAGTGTGCCCACCTCCTCCAGCGACGCCAGCGAGACTTTGTCGGCCGACGGGTAGCTGAACCGCACGTCGTCGAACTCGACGGACACGCCTCCGTCGGGGACCACGGTGGCGTCAGTCGCCTCGGCGATGTTCGGTTCGAGGTCGAGCACCTCGAACACCCGCTCGAAGCTGACGAGGGCGGACATGGCGTCGACCCGGGCACTGGCCAGGGCGGTGAGGGGGGCGTACAGCCGCCCGAGCAGGAGAGCGAGGGTGACCACGGTGCCGGGGGCCAGGCTCCCGCCCAGCGCCAGGGTCCCTCCCACGCCGTAGACCAGGGCCAGGGCCAGCGACGACACCAGGGTGAGGGCAGTGAGGAACATCCATTGGCCCATGGCCGTGCGCACCCCGATCTCGGCCACGCGCCGGGCCCGCGCCCCGAACTCGGCCACCTCGTTGTCGGGACGGCCGAACAGCTTCACCAGGGTGGCGCCGGGAGCGGAGAAGCGCTCGGTCATCTGGGTGGTCATGGCCGAGTTGTGGTCGGCCGCTTCTCGCTCCAGGTGGGCCAGGCGCGAGCCCATCCGCCGGGCGGGCAGGACGAACACCGGGAGCAGGAGGAGGGCCAGCACCGTCACCTGCCACGAGAGCCGCAGCATGACGACCAGGGTGAGGATGAGGGCGATGAGGTTGCTGACGACGCCCGACAGCGTCCAGGTGAAGGCCCGCTGGGCGCCGATCACGTCGTTGTTCAGCCGGCTGACCAGGGCGCCGGTGCGGGTGCGCATGAAGAAAGCCACCGGCATGCGCTGGACGTGCTCGAACACCGCCCGACGCAGGTCGAGGATCAGGCCCTCCCCGATCTTGGACGACTGCCAACGCTCGCCCACACCGACGGCGGCGTCGAGCACGGCCACCAAGGCGATGAGGGAGGCCAGCCACACCACCCGCGCCTCCTGCTTACCCTTGATGATGGCGTCGACCACCAGCCCGGCCAGCACCGGGGTGGTGACGGTGAGCACGGCGGCGACGACGCTGAAGGCCAGGAAGGCGATGAGGGACCGACGGTGGGGCCGGGCGAAGTCGACGATCCGCCTCAGGGTGGCGCCGCTGACGGTGCGGCGGGGCTGGTCGCCCTGCATCACGCTCTCGAGTGCCATCCAGTTGTTGAAGCCCATGTCCACGGTCGGTTCCTCTCGTTCCGCCGCCACCGTAGTAGCTAAAGTGAACTTTAAGTCAAGGAACTTTCCCCGGGCTCTTCACCGAACCAGGCGGCGGTGTCGGCAGGGATCCGACCGGCGGCGTCGAGCGGACCGCTGGCCAGCACGACCCGACCGGGCACGTCCACGCCCACCGCTTCGGTCCCCAGGTTCAGGGCGCAGGCGAAGCCGGGCCCCCGGGTGAAGGCGAGCACGCCCTCACCGGCGTCGAGCCAGGCGAGGGGTCCGGCGCCTGCCTTCAGCAGCAGCTTCCGCAGCCGCAGGGCGTGGCGGTAGAGGTTCAGCATCGAGGCCGGGTCGGAGTCCTGCCGCTCCATGGTGAGCGACGCCCATGCCGGTGGCTGGGGCAGCCACGGGTCGGCTCCAGAGGCGGGTGTGAAGCCGAAGGGTGGGCGCCCTCCCGACCACGGCATCGGCACGCGGCAGCCGTCGCGGCCCCGTTCTGCCCCTCCGCTGCGCACGAAGGCGGGGTCCTGCAGCACGTCGTCAGGCAGGTCGGTCACCTGGGGCAGGCCCAGCTCGTCGCCCTGGTAGACGTAGGCCCCGCCCGGCAGCGCCAGCATGAGCAACGCCGCCGCCCGGGCCCGGCGGGTGCCCACCTCGCCACCTCCGTAGCGCGTGACGTGGCGGACCACGTCGTGGTTGGACAGGACCCACGTCGGTGGCGCCCCTACCTCGGCCAGAGCGTCGATGGTGTCGTCGATGGCGTGGCGTAGGGCGCCGGCGTCCCAGGGCGCCAGGAGGAAGTTGAAGTTGAAGGCGGTGTGCAACTCGTCGGCGCGCAGGTACCGGGACAGCCGCCGGGGGCTCTGCACCCACGCCTCGCCCACGAAGGTGACGTCGCCGGGGTAGGAGTCGGTGATGCGCCGCCATCGCCGATAGATCTCGTGGACGTCGTCGCGGTCCCAGAAGGGGTGACCCTCGGTGGCGGGCCCGGCGGCGTCGAAGGCGCCCGTCATGTCGGGCATGGCCGGGTCCTTGGCCAGGCCGTGGGCCACGTCGATGCGGAATCCGTCGACCCCGCGATCGAGCCAGAAGCGCAGGATGGCGTCGAACTCGGCCCGCACCTCCTCGTTGGTCCAGTCGAGATCCGGTTGTTCGGGAGCGAAGAGATGGAGGTACCACTGGCCACCCGTGCCGTCGGCCTCCACGACCCGGGCCCATGCCGGGCCCCCGAACACGCTGCGCCAGTCGTTGGGGGGCTCGTCGCCCCGGGGCCCACGTCCGTCGCGGAACAGGTAGCGCCTCCGCTCCCGGCTGCCCGGCGCACCGGCCAGGGCGGCCCGGAACCAGGGGTGGGTGTCGGAGGTGTGGTTGGGGACGAGGTCGATGATGACCCGTAGCCCGCGCCCGTGGGCGTCGCCGACGAGGTCGTCGATGTCGGCGAGCGTGCCGAAGGTGGGGTCGACGCCACGATGGTCGGCCACGTCGTAGCCGGCGTCGGCCTGCGGTGACGGGTAGAAGGGGTTCAGCCAGATGGCGTCGACGCCGAGGTCGGCGATGTAGTCCAATCGCGAGCGGATCCCGGCCAGGTCACCGATGCCGTCGCCGTCGGCGTCGACGAAGCTGCGGACGTACACCTGGTAGATGACGGCGCTCCGCCACCACGGTTCGGCTGCGATGGCGCTCACGTCGAAGATCCTGGCATCTGGCGTCCGGCCCACGGGCGGGCCGCCGGTACACTGGTCCACGATGGATCGTCCGCCGCCTGAGCCGGCCAAGCTGCTCGCCACCTGGATGGAGTGGGAGAAGGGCGAGACCCCGCCGGGGCGCGTCCTCACCAACTTCAAGACCGGCGGGTTGCGCGAGGTGCTGGAGTCCCTCGTGGCCCAGGCCGAGGCGGCCGCCGCCGCCAGCGTCGGGTCATCGTCGCCGTCGGCACCCTGAGCGCCCGCCCCGCCCTCGTCCCCCAGGACGGGGCCGGCCCGCGGGTATCGTGGAGGGTGCTCTCCCCTCCCCGCACCTCCGGCCCACAAGGTGGCGTAGATGGCTGAAATCGAGATCGGCATCGGCAAATCGGGCCGCAGGGCCTACGGGTTCGACGACATCGCCATCGTCCCCAGTCGGCGCACCCGTGACCCCGAAGATGTCGACATCTCGTGGGAGATCGACGCGTTCACCTTCGGGCTGCCACTGATGGCGGCAGCCATGGACGGCGTGGTCAGTCCGGCCACGGCCATCGAGATCGGCCGCCTGGGCGGGGTGGGCGTGCTCAACCTCGAGGGGCTGTGGACCCGCTACGAGGACCCGGAGCCGTTGTTCGAGGAGATCGCCGCCCTCGACACCGAGAAGGCCACGACCCGTATGCAGGAGATCTACGGCGAGCCCATCAAAGAGGAGCTGATCGGGCGGCGCATCACCGAGATCCGCGAGGCCGGGGTGGTGTCGTGTGCCTCGGTGACCCCCCAGCGCACCGACCGCTTCGCCAAGGCCATCCTCGCCGCCGAGCTCGACCTGCTGGTGATCCAGGGCACGGTCGTGTCGGCCGAGCACGTGTCCAAGACGGCCGAGCCGCTCAACCTCAAGCGCTTCATCCGGGAGTTGGAGATCCCCGTCATCGTGGGTGGCTGCGCGTCCTACAACGCCGCGCTCCACCTCATGCGCACCGGCGCCGTCGGCGTGCTGGTCGGCGTCGGCCCCGGCCACGCCTGCACCACCCGAGGGGTGCTGGGCCTGGGGGTCCCCCAGGCCACGGCCATCGCCGATGCCGCCGGCGCCCGCATGCGCCACCTCGACGAGACCGGCGTCTACGTGCACGTCATCGCCGACGGCGGCATGAGCACCGGTGGCGACATCGCCAAGGCCATCGCCTGCGGCGCCGACGCAGTGATGGTGGGCTCGCCCCTCGCCGCCGCCCAGGAGTCGCCCGGCCGGGGCCACCACTGGGGCATGGCCACGTTCCATCCCACCCTGCCCCGGGGAGCCCGGGTGCGCACCGCCGTCCGGGGCACCCTCGAGCAGGTCCTGGTGGGGCCGGCCCACGAGAACGACGGCCGCCTCAACCTGTTCGGGGCCCTGGCCACCTCGATGGCCACGTGCGGCTACGAGACGGTCAAGGAGTTCCAGAAGGCCGAGGTCATGGTGGCCCCCGCCCTGCAGACCGAGGGCAAGTCACTCCAGCAGGCCCAGCACATCGGGATGGGGTCCTGATGCAGGAGAGGGGCAGGCCGGCTCCCTGAGCGACTGATCCGGCGGCGGTAGGCTGGCCCATGAGCGAGAACCGACGCGCCGCGGAGGATCGCCGCCATCAGAGCTTCGGGTCCGCCGAGAGTCCTTTCGACACCGTCCTCGTCGTCGACTTCGGCGCCCAGTACGCCCAGCTCATCGCCCGGCGGGTGCGCGAGGCCCACGTCTACTCCGAGATCGTCCCCTGCGACATGCCCGTCGAGGCCATGCTGGCCCGGCGCCCGGCGGGCATCATCTTCAGCGGCGGCCCGAAGTCGGTGCACGTCGAGGGCGCGCCCGAGATGGACCCGACCATCTACGACACCGGTGTGCCTGTCCTGGGCATCTGTTATGGCGCGCAGTTGGTCGCCCGCCAGCTCGGAGGCGAAGTGGCGCGCACGGGGGTGGCCGAGTACGGCCGCACCGCCCTCGAGCTGACCTCTGGGTCGATCCTCTTCGGCGCCCTGCCCGCCGATCAGGACGTGTGGATGAGCCACGCCGACTCCATCATCAGCGCTCCACCCGGGTTCCGGGTGACGGCCCGCACCTCGCTGGTGCCCGTTGCCGCCCTCGAAGACCCCGGTCGCCGGATCTACGGCGTGCAGTTCCATCCCGAGGTGGCCCACACGCCCCGGGGCCAGGAGATGCTCAAGCACTTCCTCTACGAGATCTGCGGCTGCCGGCCCCGTTGGACCATGACCTCCATCATCGAGGAGGCGGTGCAGGCGGTGCGAGCCCAGGTGGGCACCGACAAGGTGATCTGCGGGCTGTCGGGTGGGGTCGACTCGGCGGTGGCCGCCGCCCTGGTGCACAAGGCCATCGGCGACCAGCTCACCTGTGTCTTCGTCGACACCGGCCTCATGCGCGAGGGCGAGGCCGACCAGGTCGAGGAGACCTTCCGCCGCCAGTTCCATGTCGACCTCATCCACGCCAAGGCGGCCGACCGTTTCCTCGACGCCCTGGCCGGCGTGGAAGACCCCGAGGTCAAGCGCCGGGCCATCGGGGCCACGTTCATACGCGTCTTCGAGGAAGTGGCCGCCGATGCCGGCCTGGCCCACGGC
>DATAQC010000054.1:0-9570 GCA_036264885.1 Acidimicrobiales bacterium
GCCCCGGGCCCGGTTCGTGGCCTTTTCGGTGGTGGGCGTCGACCCCCTCACCATGCTCACCGGCCCCGTTCCGGCCACCACCTCTGTGCTCGGCCGGGCGGGGCTGATCATCGACCAGATCGACCGGGTGGAGATCAACGAGGACTTCGCCGCCACCGTGCTGGCCTGGGCCGCCGAGCACCATCCCGACCCTGAGCGGGTCAACGTGGGCGGTGGCGCCATCGCCTTGGGCCATCCCCTCGGTTGTTCGGGTGCGAGGATGCTCACCACCCTGGTCTGGGAGCTCGAGCGCTGTGGTGGGCGGTTCGGGCTGCAAGCCATGAGCGCGGGCGGCGGCGTGGCCACCGGCGTCGTCGTCGAGCGCCTGGGCTAGGACCGCCGGTCATGGTGTGGTTCGTCCTCAAGGCGGCGGTGGCCGTGGTCGCCTTCGTGGCCATGATGCGGCTGGGCATGATCGTGCTGTCCGGCCTGGCCCGCCCCAACGAGCCCCCGCCGGCCGGGGAGATGCGCAAGGTCAACCTCCGCTACCGGTGCTCGATCTGCCACACGGAGGTGCGTATGACCCAGGCCGCCGAGGAGCTGCCACCGCCCCCCCGCCACTGCCAGGAGGACATGGATCTGGTGGCGCCCACCTTCGAATGAAGTTGTCCCCAGCTGGGGACAACCCTGGGGAGAATCACATCCCTGTAACTCCCTCGGCCGCGGGTGATTCAGTGGTATTTGGTGGCGGTGACGAAGCCGGCGGTGATGAGACCGAGGCCGCCGAGGAGCCAGCTGTTCTTGGGGCTGCCAGGGAGCAGGTTGACGTAGTTGGCGATGATCATGACCATGCCCAGCCCCAGGCACGCGAACATGAGGATCGGCACCCAGATGGGGCTGACCTTCTGGGATTTGGGGATGGGCGGCGTGTAGCGGGCCGTCTCCCTGGGCGGGGTGCGCTTGGTCGACGCCGGACCTCCGCCTTTGGGCGTCGTGCGCTTGGTCGGCGCCGGCGGGGTGCGCTTGGGTGTGACCCGCTTGCCGGCTCCCGAGCCGGAGGACGACGACGACGAGGACGACGACGAGGCGCTGCGCTTGTTCGCCATTGCCGGAGAATAGGCCATGGCCGGCCGCGCGCCTGCCCGCGCCACCCCCTCGCAGCGCCGCTGAGGATCGTGGCCGGCCGGTAGCGTGGGCTCCGTGGGAGCAAGGGTGGTGGTGATCGACAACTACGACTCGTTCGTCTACAACCTCGTCCAGTACCTGGGTGAGCTGGGAGCCGAGCCCGTCGTGCATCGCAACGACGAGCTCACGGTGGAGGCCCTGGAGGCCCTGGAGCCCGACGCGGTGGTGATCTCGCCCGGGCCCGGGCGGCCGTCCGACGCCGGCATCAGCAACGCGGTGATCGAGCGCCTGGCCGGTCGCACGCCGATCCTCGGGGTCTGCCTCGGTCACCAGTGCATCGGCGAGGTGTTCGGCGCAAAGGTGGTGAGGGCCGCCCAGGTGGTGCACGGCAAGACGTCGATGGTCCGTCACCACGGCGAGGGACTGCTCGCCGGTCTCCCCCGGCCCTTCGAGGCCACCCGCTACCACTCCTTGGTGGTCGACGCCGCCTCAGTGCCCGCCGACCTGGAGGTCACCGCCACCACCGACGACGGCACGGTGATGGCCCTGCGCCACCGCCGTTACTCGGTCGAGGGCGTGCAGTTCCACCCCGAGTCCATCCTCACCACCGCCGGCAGGCAGCTGATGACCAACTTCTTGGCCAGGGCTGGTTCGGCCGTCGCCTGATCCGGGGGCCCGCCTCAGGGCCTGGTGGTGGTGGTGGAGCTGGAGGGCAGCTTGGTGGTGGTGACCGCCGGGGTGGAGGTGGTGGTGGCCGCGGGCCCGCTGGACACGACGAGGGTCACGGTGGCCCCCTTGGCCAGCGGCGTCGGCGAGGCCGGGTCGGTGCGGATGACCTTGCCCTGGGCGACGGTGTCGGAGGGTTGGGTCTGCACCGACGTGACGAAGCCGGCCTGGCCCAAGACGTTGGCGGCGTCGGACTGGTCGCGGCCGACCACGTTGGGGACAGGGGCCTGCTGGGGCCCGCTCGACGTCACGATGGTGACCTTCGACCCCTTGGGGGCCTGACCGCCGGGTTTGGGGTCCTGGTCGAACACCGTGTCGGGGGCGACGCTGTCGTTGGCCTGAGTGACGACGTCGACCTGGAACCCCTTGGCGATGAGGGTGTCCTGAGCCTTGTCCACCTTGGTGTTGCGCACGTCGGGGACGTCGACCGGTGTGGGCCCGAGGCTCACCTTGATGGCAACGGTGGAGTTCTTCTTGACCTTGGCGTTCGGGGCGGGATCCTGGGCGAAGACCGTGCCGGCGGCATTGGTGTCGTTGTTCACCGCCGTGGATTTGGCCTTGAGCCCGGCGTTGGACAGCTCGCGTATGGCGTCGGTCTCGCTGAAGCCCACGACCTGGGGGACGATGGCACTGGAGCCGCCGCCGACGCCCAGTTGGCGGGCCAGCAACACGAGGAAGGCGGCCAGCAGGCCCAGCAGGACCACCAGCAGGACGAAGTAGACCCCGGTGCGCCGGGGCCGATCGGGCTCGACCGGAGCGGCGATCACGCCGGTGCGGGCCATGACCTGTGTGCCGTCGTCGCCCAGCCGGGGCTGGACCTGGGTGGCTCCCATGACGCCGGTGGCGGCCCCCGCTCCGGCCACCCCGGCAGCGGTCATGACGCCGGTGACGTCGCCGGCGGCACCCACGGCGGCGGCCTGCACCTGTTGGCCCCGTCCGAAGCGGACCAGGTCGGCCCGCAGCTCCTCGGCCGTCGAGTAGCGGTCGCCCCGGTTCTTGGCCATGGCCTTGGCGATGACGGCCTCGAGCTGGGGCGGGATGTCGGGGTCGAGCTGGGACAGCGGGACGGGAGCCTCGCGGACGTGCTGGTAGGCGATGGCCACCGGTGACTCGCCCGTGAACGGCGGCCGTCCCGAGACCATTTCGTAGAGCACCACGCCGAGGGAGTAGACGTCGCTGCGGGCGTCGATGGTGACGCCCTGGGCCTGCTCGGGCGAGAAGTAGGTGGCGGTGCCCATGACCGCCCCGGTCTGGGTCAGGCTCTCCTGGGGGTCGTTGGCCCGGGCGATGCCGAAGTCGGTGACCTTGACCAGGCCGGAGATGAGCACGTTGCCGGGCTTGACGTCGCGGTGTACCACGCCGCCCCGGTGGGCGAAGTCGAGGGCGGCGGCGATGTCGGCGCCGATGGCCGCCGCCCGCAAGGGGGCCAGGCGCCCGTCGGCGCGGATGACCTCGCGCAGGGTGAGCCCGTCGATGTACTCCATGACGATGAAGTAGGTGCCTTCCTCCTCACCCCAGTCGTAGATCGACACGATGTTGGGGTGGTTGAGGTTGGCGGCGGCCCGGGCCTCACGGCGGAAGCGCTCGACGAACGACTGGTTGCCCGAGAACTCCGGGAACAGCACCTTCAGGGCCACCGGCCGGTCGAGCAGCAGGTCGCGGGCCAGGTAGACCTCGGCCATGCCACCCCGGGCCAGGTGACGGACGATCTCGTACCGTCCGGTGAAGACCTGCTGGGACATGGGGTTCCCCAGCCTACGGCCGCGGGCGGCGGTCGTGGGCCACAGGGGCCGAGTCGGTCATGGGGACGGGACGGGTCGAGCGGGCGTCGTCCGGGCGGTCCGGGCGACCGGCGTGGGCCGAACGAGCGTCGGCCGAGCGGGTGGTGTGGGCGGGGTGGCCGGGGCGGAGGACTGTCATGGGCCGGCCAGTGCCGCCTGCATGACCGCCTTGGCGATGGGGGCGGCCACCGTGCCACCCGTGGCCTCGTTGACGTTGGGCTGGTCCTCGACGATCACCGCCACCGCCACCTTGGGGTCCTCGGCCGGGGCGAAGGAGACGAACCAGGTATGGGACGTGTCGCGGCCGGTCTGAGCCGTGCCCGTCTTGCCGGCCACGGTCACGCCCGGGATCTGGGCCAGGGTGCCGGTACCCCCCTTGACCACGCCGACCATCATGTCGCGCACGGTGTGGGCCACGTCAGGCGGCACCGCCGTGGTCCATGCCTTGGGCTCGTAGGTCTGGACCACCCGGCCCTCGCTGTCACGGACCTCGGCCATCACGTGGGGCGTCATGACCACACCGTCGTTGGCGATGCCGGCGGCCACCAGGGCCATCTGCAGCGGCGTGGCGGCCACGTCCTGCTGGCCGATGGCCGACTTGGCCAGGGCGGGCTTGTCGTGGGCCAGCTCGGCGGCGGTCGGGAAGGTGGAGGGCTGGGCGAAGGGGAGGTCGATGGGCGGCGTTTTCGTGAACCCGAACGATTGGGCGCCGGCGGCCAGCTTGTCGGCGCCAATGTCGAGGCCCAGCTGGGCGAACGAGGTGTTGCACGACACCCGCAGGGCCTCGGGCATCGGTCCGCCGCAGACCTCGCCGCCGAAGTTCTGCAGTGGTTGGGTGGTCTGGGGCAGGGCGATCTGGGAGACGAAGGGGTAGACGGGCTGGCTCACCGTGGCCGTGCCCGTGGCCAGCCCCGTGGACGCCGTCACCACCTTGAAACTCGATCCCGGGAAGTAGCGCTCGCGGTAGGAGCGGGGCAGCAGGGGCTTGGCCGGGTCGCTGTTGAGCGCCGTCCAGGCATCGCGCACCGCCGCCTGGTTGTGGCCGGCCAGGGGGTTGGGGTCGTCGGCGGGGTAGTCGGCCATGGCCAGGATGGCGCCGGTGCGCGGGTCGAGGGCGACGACGGCGCCCTTGCGCTGGCCCAACGCCTGGGTGGCGACCTGCTGGAGCGCCTTGGACACGCTGAGGGTGACGTTGGCGCTGTGCTCCTTCTGCAGCAGGATGTCGCTCAGGCGGTCGAGCCTGAACTTCTGGTCGCGGCCGGTTAGGGCGTCGTTGTAGGTGCGCTCCACCCCATCGGTGCCGTAGGTGAACGAGAAGTACCCGGTCAGATGGCCGAACAGTGCGCCCTCGGGGTAGCTGCGCTGGCGCTGGAAGTCGTCGTTGGTCGGGGTCGACTCGGCGATGACGACACCGTCGGAGGTCTGGATGGCGCCTCTCGGCTGGACGAAGTCGCGCACGACGGCCCGGCTGTTGCCGGGGTTGTCGTTGAGGCGCTTGGCGTCGACGACCTGCAACCAGTTGAGCTGCACGAACAGGGCGATGAACAACACGGCCAGGCCGATGCCCAGGCCGCGGATCTGGCGGTTCACGCCCGGGTCTCTGTAAGGGCCCGGGCCTCGGCCTGCTCGCGCTCGCCCTGGTCGTGGGAGATGCGCAGCAACAGGGCCAGCAGGGCGTAGTTGGCCAACAGCGAGGAGCCGCCGTAGGACACGAACGGCAGCGTGATCCCGGTGAGGGGCACCAGCCGGGTGACCCCGCCGATGATGACGAAGGCCTGCACCCCGAGGATGGTCGTGAGCCCCGCCGCCAGCAGCTTCTCGAACGGGGGCTCGGCCCGCAGGGCGATGCGGATGCCGGTGGCCACGAGGAGCAGGAAGGCGATGACGATGGCGGTGGTGCCGAGCAGGCCCAGCTCCTCGCCGATGGCCGCGAAGATGAAGTCGGTGGACACCGCGGGGATGCGCTGGGGGCTGCCCTGGGCGATGTTGGTGCCGGCCAGTCCGCCGGCGGCAAAGGCGAACAGGGCCTGGACGATCTGGTAGCCGGTACCGCCGGCCGTCTTCCAGGGGTTGATCCAGATGGTCACCCGGTCCTGGACGTGGCCGAACGAGCGCCAGGCCAGGAAGGCCCCGCCGGCAAACATGACGCCGCCGATGGCCAGGTAGGCCCCCCGTCCGGTGGCCACCCAGAGCATGGCGATGAACAAGGTGAAGAACAGCAGCGACGAGCCCAGGTCGCGCTCGGCCGTCATGATCAGCAACGAGACGGCCCAGGCCAGGGCCACCGGTCCGAAGTACTTGAAGTTGGGGACGAACATCGCGCCCACCCGGTGGCGGGCCTCGGACAGCAACTCCCGCTTCTCCACCAGGTAGGAGGCGAAGAAGATGCAGAGGACGATCTTGGCCAGCTCACCGGGTTGGAAGGTGACCGTGCCGGCCCGGATCCACAGGCGCGACCCGTTGATGTTGCGGCCGACGACGGGAAGCAACGGCATGAGCAACAGGCCGATGCCCACGAGGGCAAACGTGTAACGAAACCGCTCGAGGTCGCGGACCCGGCGGACGAGCACGAGCGTGGCCACGAAGGCGACGATGCCCAGGGCCGTCCAGAGGGCCTGCAGTGCGGCCAGGTCCTTGTCCAGGCGGGCGATGAAGACGTAGCCGATCCCGTTCAGCAGCCCCGCCAGAGGGAGCATGATCCCGTTGGCTCCCGGGGCCAGGCGCCTGGTGGCCACGTGGGCGACGGCCAGCAGGGCCAGGATCACGCCGAGGAACGGCACGATGTCGACCGGCAGGGTGGCCGAGCGGCCCAGGCTGGCCAGGGTGTAGCCGGCGGCGGTGAGCAGGGCGGCCAGGATGATCAGGCCCAGCTCGGTATTGCGCCGGCTCCTGAAGACCACGCTGTCGCGCAGGGCGGTGTTGGCGATCACAGGTGAGTCGTGGGCGGCGCCAACGCGGTGGTGGTCGGCGACAGAATGGTGGAGGGCACGGGGGTGGGGACCACGCTCGCCGCCTCCTGGCGCAGGTTGTTGACGTACCGGTCGGCGGCCGCCTTGGTGGGCTCCTCCTGGCCGGCCCGCAGGTCGGGGAGGCGCACGGCCAGCACGTCGCGGGTGGTGAGGGGCTTGCGCTCCTGCAGGGTGGGCTCGAACCACAACAGGCCACCCGGGCGTCCCTTGAAGATGGCGATGCGGTCGCCGTCGAGGCCTACGTAGTAGGTGTTGCGGGCATACCAGCCCACCGCCACCACGCCCACGCCGACCACGGCCAGCAGGACGACGACGAAGGCCACCACTCGCCAGGTGACCCGCCGGGGATGGTCGGCGCCCATGGGCGAGGCCGCATGGGACCTGGTGTCGGTGGCCGTCATGGTGGCGCCGCCCGGGGACGGCCCGGGCCCGCCGGCGTCGACGGCCTCGACACCCCATGCCGATGTCCCCGTGGGGCCGGTTCCGGCGCTCGTGGCTCCGCCTCTCCCGCCGGCCGGTGACGGCGCCCGGCGGGCGTCGCCGGCCAGGGCGGCCGAGGCCCGGCCCGAGCGGTCGTCGTCGTCGACCACGTCAACGACGACCACGGTGATGTTGTCGTTGCCGCCGTGGGCCCGGGCCTGGCGCACCAGTTCCTGGGCCGCCTCCTGGGGGTCGCCCATGCGGCGCAGGATCGACTCGATGCGCTCGTCGGGGACCTCGTTGGTGAGGCCGTCGCTGCACAGCAGCAGGCGGTCGCCCTCGTAGGGGATGAGCTGGAGGTGGTCGACGGTGACGTTGGGCTCCATGCCCAGGGCCCGGGTGATGATCGACCGCTGCGGGTGCACGCGGGCCTCTTCGTGGGTGATCTGGCCCTCGCGGACCAGCTCCTCGACCAGGCTGTGGTCGTCGGTGAGTTGCGACAGCTCACCCTGCTGGAATAGGTACACGCGCGAATCGCCCACGTTGGCGATGGCCAGGTGCTCCTCGCCGTTCTCGGACACCAGGGCCACCGCAGTCAGAGTGGTGCCCATCCCCCGCTTCTCGGGCGCCGACTGGGCCAGGTGCCACACCGCGTCGTTGGCCTGCTGGATGGCCTTCACCAGGCCCTCGGTGGTGGGCTCGACGAAGGCGGTCTCGATGGTCTCCACCGAGGTCTGGGAGGCGACCTCGCCCGCCTGGTGGCCACCGACGCCGTCGGCCACCGCGAACAGGCCCAGGTCGTCGCGCTGGAGGTAGCGATCCTCGTTGATCTCGCGCACCCGACCGACGTCGGTGGCCGATCCTCCTCGCAGGACGGTCATCAGATGAGCTCCAGCACGGTCTTGCCCACTTGGAGGCGGTCGCCCTTGCGGATGGCAACCGGGGCGGCGACCTTGTTGCGGTTGAGGTAGGTGCCGTTGGTGGAGCCGAGGTCCTCGACGAAGTACTGGGCGTCGCGTCGGAACAGGCGGGCGTGGAGCTGGGACACGAAGGTGTCGTCGATGGTCACCTGGCAGCCGGCGGCCCGGCCCAGGGTGAGCTCGTCGCCCAGGTCGTAGGTCTGGCCCCGGGTCTGGGCCGGCTCGATCACCCGCAGACGCGATCCGCCCTTGTTGGCCCATGTCTGGCGGGCCGCCGCCGGCCGGGCCGCAGCCGAGGATTGGGCGGCAGGGACCGACACCGCAGCCGCGGGCTCGCGCATCTCGGCCCACACGGCGCGTAGCACGCGGACGAAGAACAGGTAGAGCACGGCCAGGAAGCAGAACTTGAGGATGGTGAGCAGGGAGTCGGGCACGGCCGGGTCCTAGGAGGCCTCGAAGCGGATGTGGGTGCCGCCTACGGTGATCTCGTCGCCGTCGGCCAGGCGGCGCTCCTTGACGCCGGCACCGTTCACCTTGGTGCCGTTGGTGGAGCCCAGGTCGACGACGATGAAGTCGTTGCCCCGGCGGCGGACCTCGGCGTGGCGGCGGCTGACGTTGGGGTCGGACACGGCGATGTCACACTCGGGCATGCGCCCGATGCTGATGGCGTCTTCGCCGATGACCACCCGGCTCCCGTCGCCCATGGCCAGCGAACCCACCGCAGCGCCGCCGGGGGCCTCCAGCATCTCGGAGGCGACCAGGAACTCGCCTTTGCCGAGGGACTGGTCCTCGGCCAGCTCCACGGACACGGGGCCCATGAACGAGTAGCCCTCCTCGCGGGCGTGGTCGCGCACGGCCTCGGCCAACTCCCTGGTCAGAGCCTCGGAGACCGTGTCGAAGCGCTTGCAGTCGTCGTTGCTGAGGGCGATCTGGAAGTGGTTGGGCGCCACCCGGCCGTTCAGGCCCACGACGCGCTCCATGTCCATCTCCCGGGTCAGCCGCCGACCCAACTCGACGGGCTCCAGGCCATGCCGGAACGTCTTGGCGAAGGCTCCCTCCACCAAGCGCTCGAGCCGCTGCTCGAACTGTTTGAGACCCATGGGCTGTCGAAGCTTACCCACCCCCTCGGCCGGCGACTCCCTCAACCTCGTGCCGCCGGCCGGCTCGGAGGGTGGGCCGCCGGGCGGTAGTCTGTCGTCACGCCCGGGCGAGTGGCGGAATTGGCAGACGCGCAGGATTCAGGTTCCTGTGTCCGAAAGGACGTGGGGGTTCAAGTCCCCCCTCGCCCACCACCACCACCACCACCACCACCACCACCACCACCACCACCACCACCACCACCACCACTGGGGGATGATTCCACAACCCGAGGTCGCCCGGACAACGTTCATCTTGCGTCCGACCCACCTCGTCATCGCCGACCAGCCGAGCGACCGCCCTTTTCCGGCCCCGTGCAGGTGAATGTCTCGCACGCCCGTCCCGTCCCTGGGACTCAGCCGGTGCGGGGTGGGCCCGTCGCCGCCGCGGTGGGCGGCATCGCTTGCGCGCGGGCGTGGCGAGGATGGCGGAGGTCGGCGGGAGGAACGAAGGCCCGCTTGCCCCGGCCTTCCACCAAGGCCCAGTTCTCCCGTGTCTTCAGCCGATGGTGGT
>DATAQC010000096.1:0-6826 GCA_036264885.1 Acidimicrobiales bacterium
GCGAGGCAATGGTCGGCCTGCACCGCCAACTTGAGCGTCTGGCCGCCGTCACCACCCGGGCGGCGGCCGCCTTCGACGCCTCCAAGACCTGGGAGGCCGACGGCGCCCGCTCGGCGGCGTCGTGGCTGGCCGTTCAGTGTCGCCTGCCCCATACCACCGCCCGGCGGCGCGTTCGGCTGGGCCGGGCTCTGCGCCACCTCCCCGCGGCCGAGGCGGCGTGGCTGGCCGGCGACATCGGTGAGGCCCACGTGGGCTGGCTGGTGCGGGTGCGCACGCCGGATACCGCCGAGGCCCTGGAACGTGATGAGCAGATGCTGGTCGACCAGGCCGTGGGCCTGCGCTTCGACGTGTTCGCCCGGGCGGTGGCCTACTGGGGGATGCGAGCCGATCCCGACGGGGCCGACGAGCGCGGGCGGGCCGAGCGCGACGGCCGGCGCCTGCACCTGTGCACCGGCTTCGAGGGCAGGTGGGTCCTCGACGGGCAGGGCGACGCCGTCAGCGGGGCCATCGTGGCCAGCGAGTTGAAACGCCTGGACAGAGCCATGTTCGAAGCCGACTGGGCCGAGTCCAAGTCCCGCGTCGGCGAAGGCGTGTGCGTGGCCGACCTGGCCCGCACCCCGGCCCAGCGCCGGTGGGACGCCCTGGTGGAGATGGCCACCCGCTCGGCGGCGGCGGCACCGGGGTCCCGGCGGCCCGAGCCCCTGTTCAGCGTGTTCGTGGGCTACGAGACCTTCAGCGCCATGTTGTGCCAGCTGGGCGACGGCACCGTGGTCAGCCCCGGCGCCCTGAAGCCGTGGATCGACGATGCGTGGGTGGAGCGGGTGGTGTTCGACGGGCCCAGCCGGGTCATCGACGTGGGCGTCAGCCGGCGATTGTTCGACGGCGCCACCCGCAGGGCCGTCGAGCTGCGAGACCGGGAGTGCTTCCACCCCTACTGCGACACCCCCGCCGTCGACTGCGACGTTGACCACGTCCAGCCGTGGTCGGCGGGCGGGCCCACCACCCAGGCCAACGGCCGCCTGGCCTGCGGGTTCCACAACCGGGCCCGCCAGCGAAGTCCGTGAGCGGGGCGGGTTGCCAGGGCCGAGGGGCCTACCGCGATTCAGAGACCGAGGCGGGTGATGGCGGCGGGGCGGCGCTGCCAGTCCTTGTCCACCTTGACGACCAGCTCCAGGTAGGCGCCGGGGCGGAGCTGGGCGCGCACGGCAGACCCGACCGCTTTGAGCACCGAGCCGCCGTGGCCAACCACGATGCCCTTCTGGGAATCGCGCTCGACCAGGATCTCGCAGCGAATGCGAGGCCACTCCCATTCGGTGACCAGGCAGGCGATCGAATGGGGCAGCTCCTCGCGGGCGACGGTGAGCAGCTGCTCGCGCACCAGCTCGGCCACCCACAGGGCATCGGGGACGTCGGTCACGGTGTCGTCGGGGTAGTACTGCGGCCCCTCGGGGAGACGGCTCACCACCGCCGCCACCAGCTCCTCCACGCCGTCGCCGGTGAGGGCGGAGATGGGGAAGTACTCGTCGAGCCCGAACTCGGCGGCCCGGCCCAGCTGCACGGCGATCTGTTCGGGGGTGGCGGCGTCGACCTTGTTCAGCACGCACAGTCCCGACGGGGGCACACGCGTGGCGACGAAGCGGTCGCCCTTGCCGATGGGGGCGGTGGCGTCGATCACTAGGCAGACGATGTCGACGTCGTCCAGCGTGCCGGTGGCGGTGGCGTTCATGCGCTCGCCGGCGGCGGTCCGCGGCTTGTGGATCCCCGGCGTGTCGACGAACACGACCTGGGCGCCGGGGGTGTTCAGCACCCCCCGCATCTGGTTGCGGGTGGTCTGGGGCTTGTCGGAGACGATCGACACCTTGGTGCCGCAGATGGCGTTGAGCAGGGTCGACTTGCCCACGTTGGGCCGCCCCACCAGGGTGGCGAAGCCGGACTTCATGCGTCGTCGGCGGCCGGCTCCAGCCGGGAGATCCGCACCCGCCCGATGCGCCGCCCCTGCACCTTCTCGGCCCGCAGGCGCCGCCCGTCGTACTCGGCCGCCTCACCCTCGACGGGCACATGCCCGAGCAGGTTGTAGATGAAGCCACCGACCGTGTCCCAGTCGCCCTGGGGGAACTCCACGCTGAGGAGCTCGTTGATCTCGTCGATGGGCATGCGGGCGTTCACCCGCACGTCGCCGTTGCCCAGAGGCTCGACCTTGGCCTCCTCCACGTCGTACTCGTCGACGATCTCACCCACCAGCTCCTCGATGAGGTCCTCGAGGGTGACCACGCCGGCGGTGCCGCCGTACTCGTCGACGACCACGGCCATGTGCGACTTCTCGCGCTGCATCTCGGGCATGAGCTCGGCCACCCGCTTGGTCTCGGGCACGAAGCGGGCGGGGCGCACCAGGTTGCGCACCGGTTCGTCACTGCGCCCGTCACGGGTGGCCCGCATCAGGTCCTTGGCGTACACCAACCCGGCGATGTCGTCGATGCCCAGCTCGTAAACGGGGATGCGGCTGTAGCCGGCCGACATCACCACCTCCATGACGTCGCTCACGCTGGCCCGGGCCTCGACCGACACCATGTCGGGCCGGGGCACCATCACCTCGCGCACCAGGGTGTCGCCGAACTCGATGATGGAGTGGATGAGCTGGCGTTCTTCGCGCTGGATGACCTCCTCCTCGACGGCGACGTCGGCCATGGCCAGCAGCTCCTCCTCGGAGACGAAGGGTCCTTCCTTCAGGCCCTTCCCGGGGACGATGATGTTGGACAGCACGATCAGGGCGCGGGCGACGAGGCGCACCATGGGGAACCTGACCAGTGCCGACACGACGGGGGCCACGGCGAGTGCGGCCCGGTCGGGATGCTGCACGGCGAAGGTCTTGGGGACGGCTTCGGCGATGACGAAGATGACCACGACCTCGAAGGCAGTAGCGGCCAGAACCCCCCAGGGCCCGAGCTGGCGTTCGGCCACCACGCCGATGAGGGTGGCCGCCACCAGGTGGCAGAGCAGGAGCAGGAACAGGACCGGGTTGAGGAACTGGTCGGGATGCTCGACGAGGCGTAGGAGGGCGGGGGCGCCCCGACGCTGTTCCTCGACCAGGCTCAGGGCCTTGACCCGGCTGGTCCGGGTCAAGCTCGTTTCGGCCATGGCCAGGAAAGCGGCGACGACGATGAGCCCGGCCACCGCCACCAGCATCACGACCTCGGTGGTGCTCACCGGGGGCCGCGGTCCGGTGAGGTCATCGCCGGTAGAAGCGGTCGAGCAGCTCCTGCTCGCGTCGCTCCATCTTCTCGGCCTCGGCGGGCCGGGCATGGTCGGAACCGAGCAGGTGCAAGACGCCGTGCACGACCAGCAGGGCCAGCTCGTCGTCGTAGGTGCCGGCATGGGCGGGGGCGTTGCGCCGGGCCACCGCCGGGCACACCACCACGTCGCCCAGGATGGTGGGCAGATCGGCCAGATCGGGCATCGAGCCGGGGCCGGGGCCGAGGGAGTCGGCCGATCGAGGGCCCTCGTAGACGTCGTCGTCGATCGGGAAGGCGAGTACGTCGGTCGGGCCCGTGCGCCCGAGGAAGCGCTGGTTCAGCTCGGCCATCGCCGTCTCGTCGACGAAGAGCAGCGACGCCTCGACGTCGTCGCGCACTCCCTCGGCCTCGAGCACGGACGTGGCCAGGCGAACCCACCGGGTGGTGTCCACGGGCTCGTCGGACTGTTCGTCGGCCCCGAAGACGTCGACATGGCCGGGGGTCCGAGCCAGGCGGATGCCCTCCGAGATGGCGCTCGGCTCGCGCGGCGCGCTCATGTGGCGGCTCGTTCATAGGCGTCGACGATGTCGGCCACGATGCGGTGACGCACTACGTCCCGTGATCCCAAGTGCACGAAGCTGACACCTTCAATGCCGGTGAGGACGTTCTCCAGGTTGAGCAACCCGCTACGCCCGGCGGCCAGATCGACCTGGGTGACGTCGCCGGTGACCACCGCCTTGGAGCCGAAGCCGATGCGGGTGAGGAACATCTTCATCTGCTCGGGCGTGGTGTTCTGGGCCTCGTCGAGGATGAGGAAGCTGTCGTTCAGCGTGCGACCCCGCATGTAGGCGAGGGGGGCGACCTCGATGGTGTCTCCGTCGAGCAGGCGCTTGGCACCCTCGGGCCCGAGCATGTCGTAGAGGGCGTCGTAGAGGGGCCGCAGGTAGGGGTCGACCTTGGCCATGAGGTCGCCGGGCAGGAACCCGAGCCGCTCGCCCGCCTCCACCGCCGGACGGGTGAGGATGATGCGGCTCACCGCGCCCACGTTGAGGGCCTGCACGGCGAGGGCCACGGCCAGGTAGGACTTGCCCGTACCCGCCGGCCCGATCCCGAAGGTGACCACGTTGGCGGCGATGGCGTCGACGTACGTGCGCTGGCCGCTGGTCTTGGGGCGAACGGTGCGGCCCCGCCCCGAGCGCAGCACCTCAGCGGCCATGACCACCGACGGGCGTTCATCGGCCTTGGCCATGTCGATCGTGCGGCGCACGTCGGCGGCGTCGAGGCGGTGACCCTGGCGGAGCAGCACGACCAGCTCCTCGAAGAGACGCCCGACGCGGTCGGCGTCGACCCCGGTGACGGTGATCTCGTTGCCCCTGACCAGAATCTCGGCATCGCCGAACGCCGCCTCGATGAGGCGGAGCAACTCGTCCCGGTGGCCGAGGAGGCCCACCATGAGACGGTTGTCGGGGACGAGAACCTTGACCTGGGTCGGAGACACTGGTGAGGCACCCACGTTACCGGTTCGCCCTCAGCCGGGGGGCCAATCCATGGGCCGGCCCCCGAGAACGTGCAGATGGAGGTGGGGCACCGAGTTGCGGGCGTCGTCGCCCACATTGAACACCAGGCGCCAGCCACGGTCGGCCAGGCCCTCGGAGTCGGCCACCTGGCGTGCGGTCTGGAACATCTCGCTGAGCACCTCGGCGTCGCCGGGCCCGATGGTGGCTGCCGACTCGATGTGGCGGCGGGGGACGACGAGGACGTGGGTGGGCATCACCGGGCTGACGTCGCGGAAGGCAAAGGTGAGCGGGGAGGACGCCAGTTCCTCGGCCGGCAACTCCCCGGCCACGATCCGACAGAAGATGCAGTCGGCGGGCGACGGCGGGTCGTTGCGAGCCTCGGTCACCACGGTCCACCGTAGCCATCCTTCGTGACTGATTCGACCATGCGGCCCACGAGGGCCCCGGTAGCGTGGCCCGGTGAGCGGGACGCAGGACGGCGGCTGGCTGGACTTCGACGGCGTCGAACGCTGGGTCGCCGAAGCCCAGGTCCGGGATGCGGTCGACGCCCGTCAACGCGAACGTTGGCTGCGGCGCCAAGCGGAGGATGAGGCCGCCTTCGCCGGCCTGCTCCTCGACCTGGCCGAGCGCCGAGTGGCCGTCGTGGCCACCACCACCGGGGGGCGCCGTCACATCGGGCGGGTCGAGGCGGTGGGCGCCGATTTCGCGGCGATGACCGGCCCGGGGGGCCAGATCACCCTGCTGGCCCTGGCCGCGGTGGCCACGGTGGGCCGGGCCCGAGCGGGTGACCCCCGCCCCCCCGAGGGTATCGGCCGGCGATCACCCGAGACCCCACCGACGGTGATGGTGACCATGGCCGACGTGATCGGCCATGCCGTCGAGCGACGACCTCGGGTGCGACTGTTCTCCGGCGCCACCGGGGTCGGCGGTGAGTTACGGGCGCTGGGAGCCGACGTGGTGACGCTCTACACCGACGGTGACCCTGCGGGCCTCGCCTACGTGAGGCTGGCGTCGGTGTCGGAGCTCTCCTTCTTGGACTCGGGATAGAGATGCTCGAGTGAGCCGGCGGGAATGCGCGACGCGGCGATGAAGGCGTCGACCTCTTCCTGCTGCAGGCGGATGACCCGGCCGAACTTGTAGGCCGGCAGTTCGGCCTCGTCGATGAGCCGGTAGAGCGTGCGCACCGTGACGCCCAGCCGACGGGCGGCCTGACCGGTGCTCATCCAATGAACGCCATCCTCAGCCACGTCCTGATGATACCTCACCGGCCCGTTCTTCCTGTGGATTTTCATGAGCTTTCACCCGTCCGACGAGCCCGGTCGCCAAAGGGGTGGGTACCATCGTGGGGCCAACCGGTGCGTGCGCGCGCCCCCCCCGTCTCGCGCAAAATCGTGGCAGGAGATGAACCATGCAGACGTGGAACCCGCCCACCAAGGTCGTCAGCGCCGTGCTGGCCGCCATCATCGCCGTGGTCCTGGCGGGAGGCGTCATCGCCGTCCTCACCCATTCCAGTGGTGAGAGCGCGCAGGAGAAGCAGGCCAAGCAGAACGCCGCCGCCCAGAAGCAGGCGGCCGACGAGCGCAAGCGACAGGCCGACGCCGATCGTGCCGCCGCGGGCAGCGCCGAAGCCGACAGGAAGGCCCTCGACCTCATCACCGCCAATCAGCAGGCGTGCAATGACCGGCTCATCCCCAACGCCAACGCCCGCGCCGACCAGGCCTTGAAAGACCTGGGCGACCAGCGAGCGGCCCTGGAGAAGATCGAGGCGGAACTGCCCGCCGGCAAGGCCAAGGACACGCTGGCGTCCCAGATCGGTCCCGGCTTCGACTCGAGTGAAGCGCTGATCAAATCCGAACAGCGTTCGGCCATCTCTCAGTGCCAACTGGCCTTCACCGTCTTCCAGCTCACACGGGAGCCACCGACCACCGCCGGGGACTAAGCCTCGATCCACCGATCCGCTTCGGAGATCGCGTGCCCGATCGGCGGAGCGTGTCGAACCGAGTTCAGCCACAGAATCGGTCCCGGTGACCGTCGGCGGGACGCGCGCCATCGGGCTAGTTGCGTGAGTGAGTTGTCAGC
>DATAQC010000074.1:0-6699 GCA_036264885.1 Acidimicrobiales bacterium
GGGTACGGCCGCCAGGGCGGCAAGACCGAGAGCTTCCGCGGCTCGGAGTACAAGATCGACTTCGTCCCCAAGGTGAAGATCGAGGTGCTGGTGGACGACCACGACGTCGACAAGGTCATCGACGTGATCGCCTCGGCAGCCAAGACCGGCAAGATCGGCGACGGCAAGATCTGGTCCCACGACCTGGGCAACCTGATGCGCATTCGCACCGGTGAGCTGGGCGACGACGCCGTCTAGCTACACCTTCCGTCGCTCGCCCTCGGAGCTGACACCTCATCCTTGACCTTTGGGTGCCAAAAATCTAGGTTCACGGGCACCGAAGCCATGGATGCCCCCCTAGCGAAGTCCGAGCGCGAAGCTCTCAAGTCTCTCTACCGCCTGTCGCGCGACGGCAAGGGCGCCCACACCGGCGCCCTGGCCGAGGCGCTGGGGGTCTCCCCCGGCACGGCCACGGCCGTCGTGAAGCGCCTGGCCGAGCGGGGCCTGCTCGACCACAAGCTGTACCGGGGGGTCGAGCTCACCGAGGCGGGCCGGGCGGTCTCGGTGGCCGCCATCCGGCGCCATCGCATCGTCGAGCGCTTCTTGTCGGACATGCTGGGCTACCCCTGGAACGAGGCCGACCGCCTGGCCGGGGCGTTCGAGCACGACCTTCCGGGCGAGGTCGAAGACCGGCTCTTCGTGGCCCTCGACCGGCCCACGTCGTGCCCCCACGGGTTCCCCATCCCCGAGGCCGAGGGTCACGACATCCCGGCCATGGACCGCCTGTACGACCTCGAGCCCGGCGACGTGGCCGTGGTGGCCCTGCCCGGCTCGATCGACCCCAGCCTGGTCGCCTTCCTCGAAACCCTCGGGCTGCGGCCCGACGTGATCGTCGAGGTCAGGGAGAAGCATCCCTTTGACGGCCCCATGGTGGTCCGCGTCGACCATACCGACCGCACCGTGGGCGACCGGGTCGCCCGTCAGATCTTCGTCAAGTCGCAGTCGCGAGAGGAGCAGTCCGTATGACCATGACCGTCGCCGCCGAGGGCGGCTACCAGGCATTCCACCTCGGCAACGCCGAGTGGTTCTGGTTGGTGTTCTCCGCCGTCACCGCCCTGCTGGCCCTGGCGGTGGGCTACGCCCTGATGAAGGGGGTCCTCGCCGCCGACGAGGGCACCGAGACCATGCGCGAGATCGCCGAGGCCATCCAGGAGGGAGCGATGGCCTACCTCCGCCGCCAGTTCAAGACCATCGCCGTCATCGTGGTGCCACTGGCGGTGCTGGTGTTCCTGACGTCGACCCGCATCGCCGACGACCACGGCGGCACGGCGCTGACCTTCGCCCAATCGGGCATCTTCCGCACCCTCGCCTTCCTGGCCGGCTGCTCTCTGTCGGGGCTGACCGGCTTCATCGGCATGAGCCTGGCCGTGCGGGGCAACGTGCGCACGGCGGCCGCCGCCCGCACCGGGTCGCTGCCCGCCGCCCTCAAGGTGGCCTTCCGCACCGGCGGGGTCGCCGGCATGTTCACCGTCGGCCTGGGCCTGCTGGGCGCCACCGTGATCATCATGTTGTTCCAGAACACGGCCACCTCGATCCTCATCGGGTTCGGCTTCGGTGGCTCACTGCTGGCCCTGTTCATGCGGGTGGGCGGCGGCATCTTCACCAAGGCGGCCGACGTGGGCGCCGACCTGGTGGGCAAGGTCGAAGCCGGCATCCCTGAGGACGACCCCCGCAATCCCGCCACCATCGCCGACAACGTGGGCGACAACGTAGGCGACTGCGCGGGCATGGCCGCCGACCTGTTCGAGTCCTACGAGGTCACCCTGGTGGCCTCCATCATCCTGGGCTTCGCCGCCTTCAAGTCCATCGGCCTCAACCCCGCCCTCGGCGTCATCTTCCCGGTGGTGGCCCGGGCCCTGGGCGTCCTGGCGTCGATCGTGGGCGTCTACATGGTGAAGGCCAAGGAGACCGACAAGAACGCCATGGCGCCCATCAACCGGGGCTTCCTCGCCGCCGGCGTCCTCACCGTGGTCGCTACCTTCTTCGTGGCCCAGTTCTACGTGCACAACCTGCGCATCTTCTGGGCCATCGTCACCGGCCTGGTGCTGGCCCAGGTGGTGAGCCGCCTCACCGAGTACTACACGTCCACCGAGACCTCGCCGGTGCGCGAGATCGCCGAGGCGGCCCGCACCGGCCCGGCCACCACCGTGCTGTCGGGCATCAGCTCTGGCCTCGAGTCGACGGTGTTCGCCGTCATCGCCATCGCCTGCGCCCTCGCGGTGGCCATCGGGCTGGGTGACGGCAACATCCAGTTCACCTTTTACCTGGTCGCCCTCACCGGGCTGGGCATGCTGGCCACCACCGGCGTGGTCGTGTCCGAGGACACCTTCGGTCCCGTGGCCGACAACGCCGCCGGCATCGCCGAGATGTCGGGTGAGTTCGACGGCGACGCCGAGCGCATCATGGTGAGCCTCGACGCCGTGGGCAACACCACCAAGGCCATCACCAAGGGCTTCGCCATCGGCTCGGCGGTCATCGCCGCCGTGGCCTTGTTCGCCTCGTTCATCGAGGTGGTGGGCGACGAGCTCAACCTGCCGACGGTCGACCTGTTCAAGAACCCGGCGACCCAGATCAACGTGGCCGATCCCAAGACCTTCATCGGCCTGCTGATCGGTGGGTCGGTGGCCTTCATGTTCTCGGCGCTGGCCATCCGGGCGGTGAGCCGCACCGCCGGCACCGTGGTGCAAGAGGTGCGCCGCCAGTTCCGCGAGCACCCCGGCATCATGGACCGCACCGAACGGCCCCAGTACGGCCGGGTGATCGACATCTGCACCGTGGCCTCCCTGCGGGAGCTCACCACCCCGGCCCTGCTGGCAGTGCTCACCCCCGTGGTCATCGGCTTCGGGGTCGGCTACCTGGCCCTGGGCGCCTTCCTCGCCGCGGTGATCCTCACCGGCCAGCTCATGGCCGTGTTCCTGTCGAACGCCGGCGGGGCGTGGGACAACGCCAAGAAGTACATCGAGGACGGCCACGAGGGGGGCAAGGGGTCCGAGGCCCACAAGGCGGCGGTTATCGGCGACACCGTCGGCGACCCGTTCAAAGACACCGCCGGGCCCGCACTCAACCCGCTCATCAAGGTGATGAACCTCGTGTCACTGCTCATGCTGCCGGCGGTGATCTCGTTGCGCGACAACGACGCCGCCCGCTTCGCCATCGCCGGCGCCGCCCTGGTGATCCTGGCCGGCGCCATCGCCTTCTCCAAGCGCAAGACCGGAGGCCTCGATGCCGGCGGCACCAGCGCCGGGCCCGGTCCCGAGGCCAAGGCCATGCAGGCCGCCGGCGAGCAGTAGCGCTACCAACGCGACGTTCTGGCGTGCGAAACGTCGCTGAAGCCCCCGCGATTCGCACGCCAGACGGCTGGTCACTCCTCCCGGGAACCGAAGGGGAACCACACCACCACGGCCAGGTCCCACAGGGCGTGGCAGATGATCGGGGCCACCAGGGTCGTCCGCCAGGCGAAGAGGCCGGCCCAGAACGCCCCCCCGGCCGCGGCCGCCAGCACCAGGACGGCCTTGCGCTCCCAGAGGTGGACGGCGGCGTAGCCGGCGAGGGCGATGACCACGCCGGCCCGGGACTGCACGAACCCGCGCCAGAAGATCTCCTCGCACGGGCCCACCAGGAGGAGCACGCCGACCATCTGCGGAGTGCGGGCCGAGCCCCGAATGGCGTAGAGCTGGGCCACCTGGCGGGCCAGGCGGGGAAGGACGCGAGCCAGCACCCCGTTGCCGGCCCAGAACACGCCGTACAGGACGACGGCAGCGGCGACGCCGACGGCTACATCGAGCGCCTCGACGTCGAAGAGATGCCCGAGGTGGTGGCGCTCGGCCACCAGGCCATAGGTGCCGATGACGGCCCCAGCCACCGCCGCCCGGTTCCAGAAGCCGGTGGGCCCGGCGGCGAACAGCCACGTCCAGGCCAGGCCGGCCACGGCCAGGGCCGCCACCAGCAGCGCCACCGTGCTCACCACGGGCCCAGGGGTGAAACCAGCGACGACGCGGTAGATGTGGCCCGGTGAGGATCCTCGTGACCGGCGCAACCGGCTTCGTCGGACGCGAGGTCGTCACCGCCCTTGTCGAAGCCGGCCACGAGGTGGCCGCCGGCACCCGTCGTCCCCAGGAGTACCGGGGACAGGGCGAGCCCGTGGCCTTCGACACTGCCGACCCGTCCAGCATCGAAGCCGCCCTCGACGGATGCCGGGCCGCCTTCTACCTGGTGCATGCGATGGCCGGCCCGGGAGGCCGGATCAGAGAAGCCGCCGGCCCGGGGTTCGTGGAGGCCGACCGGCGGGGCGCCACCGCGTTCGCCGAGGCGGCCGGGCGCGGCGGCCAGCGGGTGGTGTACCTGGGCGCCCTCGGACCGGAGGACAACCCCTCGGCCCATCTTCGGTCCCGCCAGGAGGTCGGGCGCATCCTGCGCGACGGCGCCGACGCGGTCGAGCTCAGGGCCGCCATCGTGGTGGGCCGGGGCAGCGCCAGCTTCGAGATCATGCGCCAACTGGTCGATCGCCTGGCGGTGATGGTGTGCCCGCGCTGGGTGACGACGCGGTGTCAGCCCATCGCCCTGCCCGACGTGGTCCGCTACCTGGTGGGCGGGCTCGACCTGGCCGCCGGCAGCTACGACGTCGGTGGGCCCGATGTCCTCACCTACGAGCAGATGATGCACCGCTACGCCCGGCTGACCGGGCGACGGCGCCTCATTCTCAAGGTACCGGTGCTGACACCCACCCTTTCCGCTCACTGGATCGGCCTGGTCACCGACCAGCCCGCCTCCATCGCCCGACCGTTGGCCGAGGGGCTGGCGGTCGAGGTTGTCATGGGTGACGATCGCATCCGGTCACTCATCCCCTTCGAGCCCATGGCCTTCGACGACGCCGTCCGGCTGGCCATCGACCCCGCCGCTGCGCTCAGGCCCGACACTCCTGCGTAGGCGGACGAGCTCGGTGATCACCGGCAGGAACGACAGCCCGAAGATCAGGGCCGCCACCGGGTAGAGCCAGCGTTGGCCGCCGCCCAACTGCCCGAGGGTCCAGCCGGCCAGCACCGAGCCCGCCGCCCACACCACGCCGCCAACCACGTTGTAGGCCACGAAGCTCCGCCACGGCATCCCCGCCACGCCCGCCACCACGGGGGCGAAGGTCCGCACGATGGGGATGAAGCGGGCCACCACGACGGTTCTCGCCCCGTGGCGGGAGAAGTAGTCGCGTGCCAGTTCGAGGTTGCGATGGCGGAAGAAGCGAGCGTCGGGGCGTCGGAACAGGGCCGGTCCCACCCGGTGCCCGAACAGGTACCCGACCTGGTCGCCCACCACCGCCGCCACCGGGGAACCAATCACCAGGACCCACAGATCGAGATGGCCCTGGGAGGCGAGGAGGCCGGCGGTGAAGAGAAGTGAGTCGCCGGGCAGGAAGAACCCGGCCAGCAGGCCCGACTCGGCGAAGACGATGGCCAGGATCCCGACGGTGCCGAAGGCCTCGATCAGGTCCCGCGGATCCATCCGGGCAGGGTAGGGTCACAAAGACGACCAGTTGTGCATTCCTGTGCCATTCACCAGGGATTCCTTCGTCACACCGCACACTGTGGTCGTCTTCCGGACCCGTAGCGGCTGTGATCCGTTTGACATTGCCGCCTGAACCTGGGAAACCTCTCGCATCGTGCCCAAGCCCCTGGTGATCGTCGAATCCCCCGCCAAAGCCCGCACCATCGGGAAGTTCCTGGGCGCCGACTTCGTGGTCGAATCGTCCATCGGCCACATCCGCGACCTCCCCCGGGGGGCGGCCGACGTGCCCGCCGCCTACAAGGCCGAAGGGTGGGCCCGCCTCGGCGTCGACGTCGACAACGGTTTCAAGCCCCTCTACGTGGTGGCCAGCGAGAAGAAGCACGTCGTCACCAAGTTGAAGCAGCTGCTCAAGCAGGCCGACGAGCTCTATCTGGCCACCGACGAGGACCGCGAAGGCGAGTCCATCGCCTGGCACCTCATGGAGGTGCTCTCCCCGTCGGCGGGCGTGTCCGTGAAGCGCATGGTCTTCCACGAGATCACCGCGGCGGCCATCCGGGAGGCGGTGCAGAACACCCGCGATCTCGACCGGCGTCTGGTCGACGCCCAGGAGGCCCGCCGTATTCTCGACCGTCTCTACGGCTACGAGGTCTCGCCCGTGTTGTGGAAGAAGGTCCTGCCGAAGCTCTCGGCGGGCCGGGTCCAGAGCGTGGCCACCCGGATACTGGTCGAGCGGGAACGGGCTCGGATGCGGTTCCGGGCCGGCTCGTACTCCGACCTGGAGGGCAGGTTCTTCAAAGGAGCGGCCGGCTTCGGCGCCACCCTGGTCGGCCTCGACGGCACCCGGCTGGCCACCGGCCGCGACTTCGGCGACACCGGAACGCTGTCCGAGGGCGCCAAGGTCGTGGTGCTCGATCACGCCCGGGCCGAGGCGCTGGCCAGCGGTCTGGCCGACTCCCGGTTCAGCGTGCGCTCGGTGGAAGAGAAGCCCTACCGCCGCTCGCCCTACGCCCCGTTCATGACCTCGACCCTCCAGCAAGAAGCCGGGCGAAAGCTGCGGTTCACGTCCAAGCGGGCCATGGGCGTGGCCCAGCGGCTGTACGAGAACGGGTACATCACCTACATGCGCACCGACAGCACGTCGCTGTCGGAGTCCGCAGTGGCTGC
>DATAQC010000099.1:0-11946 GCA_036264885.1 Acidimicrobiales bacterium
GGTGGGGGCGTTGTGACAGATCACCGCGGCCTGGTCCTCGGCTACCTCGCCGGCATCCAATGCCGAGCGGGTGTGGGGCATCTCCGGTAGGCGCCGGGCCATGGCCACCAACCTGCGGGCCCGCCCCGCGGACACGCCGCATTTCCACGCCACCCACTGCTCGGGGGAGCGGATGCCCGCTCCCGACCACGCCTCGGTGTCGAGCACCTGGCCGATTAGGCCCACCAACCGACCGCCGGCGACATTGAGAATGCAGCACACTTCGGCGATCTCGTCCTCGAGAACCGCCGCCTCGTCCTCCCGGGATTCCCTTCTTGAATCCACAGCCCAACTCTATACGAACTGGCGTTCGATTACAAGCAATCAGCCGAACATTGCTAGTCCCATTTGGGCCGGAGCACCGCCCCTACAAACGCATAGTGAAGCGTGGGGATGCTCAGGCTCGGCTAGGGTCGCCGCACGGCCAGGCCCGGCCGGCGAGGAGACGTGCAACGGCGATGAGCACATGGCGACGGCGGATACGGGCGACGGCGTTCGTGGCCGTCATTCTCATGGCTGCGGTCCTCCCCCTCCTGTCACCACCGGCGGCGGCGCCGGCGGAGACGAACCCGCCCGGGTTCGACCTGCTCGCCGGCCACAGTGGCAAGGCACTCGACGTCGCCGGCGCATCGAGCGACGACGGCGCACCGGTGATCCAGTGGTCCCGCAACCACGGGCTCAACCAGCGATGGGCGCCCCTGGCCTTCGGAAACGCCTGGGTCTTCGTCAACCTCAACAGCGGCAAGGTGCTCGACCTGGCTGGCTCGTCGACCGAGAACGGAGCGGCACTTGTCCAGCAGCACTGGAGCGGTGCGACAAGCCAGGTGTGGGTCCTCGCTCCCTTCGGCCCCGACTTCCAGGTCTTCGTCAACTACGCCAGCGGCAAGGTCATGGACGTCGCCCAGGCGTCGACCGCCGACGGCGCCGCCGTGGTCCAGTGGGACTGGAACGGCGGCACCAACCAGCTCTGGCACGGGGCAGCGTCGCGCGTCATCGACGCGATCCGCGATACCGGCGGAGCGACCAAGGTGATCACCGTGGTGTCGCCGGCGTGGTCGTCGTCCACCGCCAGCCTGATCCTGTGGGAACGCAGGCAGGACGGGTCGTGGGACCAGGTCGCCGGCCCGTGGGATGCCGCCGTCGGGCGCGCCGGCTGGGCGTACGAGCCCGGCGAGTCCACCCTGCGGTCACCAATTGGCTCGTTCGGGTTCGGGACCGGGTTCGGCCTGCAGGCGAACCCCGGGTACGCCGGAGGATGGTTCGTCATCGGCAACACTGATTACTGGGTGGAGGATCCCGCCAGCCCCGACTACAACACCCACCAGCAGGGACCGGCCGACCCTGCTCAGGCACCATGGGGGCACTTCGAGCACCTGATCGACTTCCCGGTGGCCTACCGCTACGCGGCACTGATCAACTTCAACGTCCCTCCCCACGGGGGGATCGGTTCGGGGATCTTCCTGCACGACTCGACAGGCGGTCCCACCGCCGGTTGCGTAAGTCTGCCCGAGGACCAGCTGCTCGCCACGCTGCGCTGGATCGACCCGGCAAACACACGGATCGTCATGGGACCCGAGTCGGAGCTGGGAAACCTCTAGACCTGTAGTCGCGGTCGACGGCCACGATCGCCAGGCATCGGTCCTACCACCGCTGCCGTCGGCAGACGTTTGCTCCATCTGGCTCGATCGGGCGGCCGATGCCCGCTGGCGGGTATCCCCTGTTGAAGGGTGCGCGGGCGCGAACCTTCACGCCCCAGGTCGCGACACCTCGCAGTCGGGAAGGAGCATCATGGAAGTCGGGCTCACCCATCTCATCGACAAGGGAATGGCCGCTCATGTCGAGGAGAGTCGCGCCTTCCACGCCGCCGTACGGGCAGCGGCCAGCACTCCGCCTCCGCCCGACCCGTCCACCCCCGAGGGCCTCCGAGAGGCCCGGAGCAGGTTGACGGCCAGGCCTCCCGATCCGAGAGCCATCGATCGCATCGCCCGGGCCGGCAGCCGCCAGGTGCCGGTGAGGATCATCACGCCCGAGCAGGGCGGGGCCCGAGCGGTCTACCTCGACATTCACGGCGGGGGCTTCTACCTCGACTCGGCAGCCCGAAGCGACACCAAGAACGCCCTCTTGGCGGATGCCCTGGGGGTGGCTGTGGCCAGCGTCGACTACCGCCTCGCACCCGAGCACCCGTGGCCGGCCGCCCCCGATGACTGCGAGACGGCCGCTCTCTGGCTTCTGGAGGAGGCCGAGACTCTGTTCGGGACGCCCCGGCTCCTGATCGGTGGCGCGTCGGCGGGAGCCAACCTGGCCATGACGACGCTGCTTCGGCTGCTGGATCGGAGCCGGGTCCAGGCGTTCGTCGGTGCCGTCCTCCAGTTCGGTGCCTACGACCTCAGCGGCAGATCGCCGAGCGGGCGGCTGTACGGTGACGAGTGGTTCATCCAGGCCTATGCCGGGCATGTGGCCGATCGAACGAACCCCGACATCTCTCCCCTCTACGGCGACCTCCGTGGCCTGCCGCCGACCCTGCTGGTCGTGGGCACAGGGGACGTCCTCCTCGAGGACAGCTTCGCCATGGCGGCGCGGCTGTCAGCAGCCGGCAACGACGTTGAGCTCCGGGTGTTTCCGGAGGCGACCCACGGCTTCACTTCCTCCCCGACTGCGATGGCCACGGCCGCCCTGAAGGGGATCGAGTCGTGGCTTTCCGGACGGCTGAACGAACGAGAAGCGCCCGGACCAGGCAGCGACTCCCGGGCACGCGGGTAGGGTCGATCGTCATGGCCAACGCCGCCCAGTTCATCTTCACCATGCGCAACGTCAGCCGATTTCACCCTCCCGACAAGGATGTGGTGAAGGACATGACGCTGGCGTTCTACCCCGGGGCCAAGATCGGTGTGATCGGGCCCAACGGGTCGGGAAAGTCGTCGTTGCTGCGGATCATGGCCGGCGTTGACGACGGCTTCACGGGCGAGGCGCGCCTGTCGCCGGGCTTCACCGTGGGCCTGCTCGAACAGGAGCCACACCTGGACGAGAGCAAAGACGTCAAGGCCAACGTGATGGACGCGGTGGGCGCCGTCGCCGATCTGCTGCGCCAGTACGACGAAGTGCTCGAGCGCTACAGCGACCCCGACGCCGACTTCGACAAGATCGGTGAGGACCAAGCCCGCCTCGAAGCCGAGATCGAAGCCAAGGGGGCCAACGATCTCGAGCGCCAGATCGACATCGCCATGGACGCTCTGCGCCTACCCCCGGCCGACGCCAATGTGGCCGTGCTGTCCGGTGGCGAGCGCAGGAGGGTGGCCCTGTGCCGCCTGCTGCTTTCCAAGCCCGACCTCCTGCTGCTCGACGAGCCCACCAACCACCTCGATGCCGAATCGGTGGCGTGGCTGGAGCGCACCCTGCAGGACTACCCGGGCACCGTGGTGGCCATCACCCACGACCGGTACTTCCTCGACAACGTGGCCCGGTGGATCCTGGAGCTGGAGCGGGGTCGGGGCACGCCGTTCGAGGGCAACTACACGGGGTGGCTGGAACAGAAGCAGGAGCGCCTCCGCCTCGAGCAGAAGGCCGACAGCGCCCGCAGCGAGACCCTCAGGCGCGAGCTCGACTGGGTGCGGATGGGTGCCAAGGCGCGTCACGCCAAGTCCAAGGCCCGTCTCGGTGCCTACAAGAAGCTGTTCGCCGAGGCCCGCGAGGCGGAGAGCGCGGCCAAGCGCCTCGAGATCGCCATCCCGCCCGGCGACCGCCTCGGCGACCTGGTCATCGAGGTCGAGGGGGTCACCAAGGCCTTCGACGACCGGCTGCTCATCGACGACCTGTCGTTCTCGCTGCCACCGGCCGGCATCGTGGGGGTCATCGGTCCCAACGGCGCCGGCAAGACCACCTTGTTCCGGATGCTCACGGGCCAGGAGAAGCCCGACCGCGGGTCGGTGAAGATCGGCCCCACCGTCGAGCTGGCCTATGTCGACCAGAGCCGGGACAGCCTCGACCCGGCCAACTCGATCTACAGCGAGATCACCGGCGGCCAGGAGTTCTTCAAGATCGGCACCAGAGAGGTGAACGGCCGGGCCTACGTGGCGTCGTTCAACTTCACCGGCTCCGACCAGCAGAAGCCGGTGGACAAGGCTTCGGGAGGTGAACGCAACCGCGTGCACCTGGCCAAGATGCTGCGCCGGGGTGGCAACGTGCTGCTGCTCGACGAGCCCACCAACGACCTCGACGTCGACACGCTTCGGGCCCTGGAGGACGGCCTCGAATCCTTCCCCGGCTGTGCCGTGGTCATCAGCCACGACCGGTGGTTCCTCGACCGCATTTGCACCCACGTGCTCGCCTTCGAGGGCGACAGCCAGGTGCGCTGGTTCGAGGGGAACTTCGCCGACTACGAAGCCTGGCGGCACAAGGAGCTCGGCTCCGCCGCCGACCAGCCCCACCGGATCAAGTACAAGCCCCTGGCTCGTTAAAGGGGTGCTGGTGGGCGTCGGCCCGCCCGCCCCGATCGACGGCGGGCCGTCGGTCGGCGAACCCCCCACTGGCGTGGACCACGCGCAGGTGGCCGTCGATGACCACGCTCGTCACCGCCGCCCATGCGCACCACAGCGACGTCAGCTCCTCCTGGGACATCCAGATCAGCACGGCGACGGCCACCGCGTTGGCGAGGCCGAACAGCACGAGATGCGGGTAGCTGGATGCGAAGAGAGGCACGCATACGGCGATCACGTACAGCCCGGCCATGACCCCGCCGGGAGTCAACCCCGTGTCGTAGGAGATGTGATGGCCGGCAATGGTCGCCACGACGGGCTGGTGGCTCAGGGCCCCGGCGTATGCCATGGCCACGAGGGCGCCGAGGACGGCGAAGGGGGCCATGAGCCGGCGGCGATCACCGGCGGGCTCGATGGCCAAGACTGCGGCGGGGATGAAGGCGGGCACGAGCACGAAGGCCACCACCGCGTAGACCGAGATGGCCGGCCCGGTGCCCGTCTGGGGCGTCCGGCTGTGCAGGTCGGACCAGACGAACACCTCGGTCAGCTGGTGGGCGGCCAGCAACGCCGGCAGGCTGGCGACTGCCAGCTCGCGAGGGCGGCGCACATGGCGCAGAGCGTCGACGCCGACGGCGCCCACCGCGACTCCCATGACGAGGTCGGCTTCGGCCGAGAAACACATTGCCTGGCTACGGCTCGGGGCTGAACATCATCCCTGCCCTCAGGGTCGTCGATCTCGAACAGCCGGCGTCGGGCTGCACCCGCTGTCCGGCACTCAGAATACGCGGTGCGGGAAACTACGTCGGCGGATTTTCCCGGCCGCCACGGGCAGCGTCACCGACCCGGCGATCCACGGGCAGGCCACTACGCTTGGCGCCGTGCCCGGCACATCTCGAGCGCCAAGGTGGCCGATCCTCATCGGGGTCCTGGTGGTGGCGGTGGCCGCCCTCGGCGGCACCTGGTGGGTCTCGTCGCCCGGCAGCCACAGCGCCCGTCGCACCTCCCCGACCCCGACCACCATTGGTGTCGTGGCCGCCCCCCCGACGACGGCGCCCACCTTCGACGATCCCGGCGGCAGCCACCTGCGCCTCGGTCGAGCGCGCGCCGTGGACTCCCCTGCCCTGGTCGCCGAAGCCATCGGTTCCCGGGTGCCCCTGTACAGCCATGCCGGCGACCAAGAGCCCGGCGACGTGGTCGACAATCCCACCTTCGAGGGCCTTCCCGTCACGTTCCTGGTGATGGACCAGCGCGATGGCTGGATCGAGGTGCAGATCTCCCGCCGGCCCAACGAAGCCACCGCGTGGGTACGGGCCGACGAGGTCAACCTCCGGCAGACGCCCTACAAGGTGCGGGTCGATTCGGCCGCCCACCGCCTCACCCTCACCGATGACGGGAAGACGGTGCTCGACGTCGACGTCGCCACCGGCACGGGCGGCACTCCCACGCCCACCGGGACCTTCTTCGTCGACGGCATCGTCAAGCTGGCCAACCCCAATGGTCCCTACGGCACCTACCAGCTCAGCGTGGCCGCCTTCTCCGATGTGCTCACCAGCTTCGGCGGCGGCAACGGCCAGATCGCCATCCACGGCACCAACAGCCCCAGCCTGGTGGGCACCTCGGTGAGCCATGGCTGCGTGCGCATGACCAATGCCGACATCGACAAGCTGGCCGCCGCGGTGGGCGTGGGCACGCCTGTCGAGATCTACTGACCCCGAGGTACGAAGCCCCTACAGGAGCCAGCGGTGCTCCCTGTACCAGGCGACGGTTCCGGCGATCCCGGCGCGGGTGTCGGTGTGAGCCAGCTCGAAGCCGGTCGACTCCAGGGCCTCGATGGACAGCCGGTTGTTGCGATTCGACTTGGCCATGAAGCGGAACCGCTCGGGCGTGAAGTAGATGTCGTCGGTCATCCCGTCGGCCAGCATCTCGTCACGGGTCGCGGCCCGCTCGTCGGTCGACAACCCGCAGGCGGCGCTGTCGGCCAGCTCGAGCTCCATCCCGAACTCGCCGGCCAGGATCTCGGCCACCTCCAAGCTGGTGGGGTACACACCCGAGGTCACGTTGAAGGCCCGCCCTACGGCGTCGTCGTGGGCGGCCAGGTGCACGGTGGCGCCGATGAGGTCGTCGATGTGGAGGAGGCGTTGCTCGACGGGCTCCCGGGCGATGGCCACGCGCTCGAGGCCGGCCCGGCGTTCGATGGCCACGTCGAGAGCGGCACTGGCCACCAGCTTCACCGCCCCCGGGCCGTAGACGGACACGGGGCGGAGGATGACGATGGCGAAGCCATCGGTGGCCGCCGCCCACACCGCCTCCTCGGCACCCCACTTGGCCTTGCCGTACCCCCGGCTGGGCTGGACCTCGACGTCCTCACGAACCGGCAGGGGGAGCTGGACCTCCTCGCCGTA
The DNA here is from genome assembly GCA_036264885.1 of Acidimicrobiales bacterium. GTDB lineage: Bacteria > Actinomycetota > Acidimicrobiia > Acidimicrobiales > AC-14 > DATAQC01. Next base: position 6,914 of record DATAQC010000099.1, read on the forward strand.
CACCGAGGTGCTGCTCATGTGGACGAGACGTTCGACCGACCCGTTCTCGACGGCGGCGGCCACCAGCCGACCGGTCCCCACCACGTTGGTCCTGCGCATCTCGTCGTCGTCGGATTTCGAGCTGGAGGCGCCGGCCAGGTGGAAGACGTGAGTGACGCCGTCGACGAGGGGCGCCAGATCGTCGGCCGCCAGGTCGGCGGGGGCATAGGTGGCTGGGGCATAGTCACCCGGGCCCTCCCACTGGGGTCGCCGGCCGCTGGCCCGCACCTCCCAGCCGTCGGTGGTCAGGGCCCTCACCAGACGAGAGCCCACGTAGCCTGTGGCCCCGGTGACCAGGGCAGATCGTCGAACCATGGTCCGTAGACTTTGGCACGTAGCATGAGGCGTGCCGATCCACCGCTTCGCCGACCTGTTGGGCGTCGACCCCGGCATCGACGGCGTCCTGCCGAATCAGCATCTGGCCGAGGCCATCGAGGCGGGTGTGATCACCAGCCAAGGCGGTTCTGGGATCCCCACCGCCAATGTGCAGCCGGCCAGCCTCGACCTACGCCTCGGCCCGGTGGCCTACCGGCTCCGCTGCAGCTTCCTTCCCGATCGCCATCCCGTGGAAGCGCGGATGCGGGGCCTGGTGATGGGCGAGATAGACCTCACCGCCGGCGACGCCGTCCTCGACAAGACCCGGCCCTACCTCATCCCGCTCAAGGAGCGGTTGGCGCTGCCGCCCCAGGTGCGGGCCCGGGCCAACCCCAAGAGCTCGACGGGCCGGGCCGATGTCTTCACCCGGGTGATCTGCGACCGCAGCCATCGCTTCGACGAGGTCCCGTCCGGCTACGAGGGGCCTCTCTACCTCGAGGTCGTCCCCCTGTCGTTCGCCATCCGGGTCCGGGAGGACCTCAGCCTCAACCAGCTCCGCCTCTCCGTGGGCCGGGCCCGCCTCGCCGACGACGAGCTCGTCGACATCCAGCGGCGGGAGCCGCTGCTGCTGCGCGGCGACGAGCCCGTCGCCGACCGTGACTTCGCCGTGTCCGACGGGCTGTTCCTCGGCCTGAACCTGCAGGGCGACAGGACGGGCCGGGTGGGGTACCGGGCCAAGCCCAACGCCCCGCTGCTCGACCTGACGCGGGCGGGCGACGTCGACCCCGAGCCCTACTGGGAGCCTGTGCACAAAGAGGTTGGCAACCGGGTGGTGCTGGAGCCCCGGGACTTCTACCTGCTGATGTCGAACGAGGCCGTCCGGATCCCGCCCACGTTGGCCGCCGAGATGACCGCCTACGACCCCACCAGCGGTGAGCTGCGCACCCACTACGCCGGCTTCTTCGACCCTGGCTTCGGGTACGACGAGCTGGGCCGCTTTCAGGGCTCCACCGCCGCCCTCGAGGTCCGGGCCCACGACGTGGCCTTCATGATCGAACACCGTCAACCGGTGTGCAAGCTCACCTTCGAGCGCATGCTGGAGGCTCCCACCCAACTGTACGGCCAGGGGATCGGGTCGAACTACCAGCGCCAGAGCACCACCCTCGGCAAGCACTTCGCGGCGCCCGCGTCCGATGCTCGCAAGGGGCCCCGGCCGCGGCGGCTGCCCGCCGACAACCAGCTCGAGCTCCCGGTCGCCGGCGACGAGCAGCCGTCCACGGTCACTTGAGGGGCCCCATGCCCTCCCGCACCTTCACCCACGCCGGCCTGACCTTCGACGTCGACGACAGCGGCGTCGAGGAGGCGCAGGCCGAAGTGGTCATCCTCCTGCACGGGTTCCCGGCGTCGCGACGTTGCTGGGACGGCGTGACGCCTGCCTTGGTCGACGCCGGGTACCGCGTGCTTGCCCCTGACCAGCGCGGTTACTCACCCGGCGCCCGTCCCGCCGGCCGGCGCCAATACGCCATGGAGCACCTGGTCGGCGATGTCCTGGCCCTGGCCGACAGCGCCGGCGCCACACGCTTCCATCTCGTGGGCCACGATTGGGGCGGCGCCGTCGCCTGGTCGCTGGCCGCGTCGCATCCGGAGCGGCTGCGAACCGTGACCTCACTGGCCACGCCGCACGACCGGGCTCTGTTGCGGTCGATGACCTCGAGCACCCAGGCGTTGCACTCGTGGTACATGGCGTTCTACCAGCTGCCGTGGTTGCCCGAAGTGTCGGTCATCAGCGATGCCGGCGGCAAGGCCTTCGCCCGGGTGCTGGTGCAGTCGGGCCTCTCGAGGGCCCGGGCCGAGGACTACGTGCGCTTCATGCGATCGGGCGCGGCGGGGCCGGCGATCAACTGGTACCGGGCCATCCCCTTCACCAGGCCCACGACACTCGGTGACGTCCGGGTGCCGGCGATGTACGTCTACGGCACCAAAGACTTCGCCCTCGGGCGGCGCGCCGCCGACCTGGTGAGCCGCTACGTGCACGGGCCCTACCGCTACGAGGTGCTCGAAGGCGTGAGCCACTGGATCCCCGAAGAGGAGCCCGACACCACGGCCAGGCTCCTTCTCGAGCACTTCGCCGCTCACGCCGGGGAGGGGGACCCTGGGCCCGAGCGGCCCCCTGAGCGGGGAACAGGGCCGGGGGCGTGAGGGTGGTCATCGTGGCCGAGCAGTTGCGGCGGACCGTGCCCGGCGGCATCGGCACCTACGTGCGGGGGCTGGTGAAGGGCCTGGGCGTCATGGGCGACGCCGGACCTGCCATCGCCCTGTGGGCCAGCCGGGCGCCGCGGAACGGGGCCGATCCACTGGCCGCGTTGGCCCTCACCGTCACCTCGCCGCTGCCCGGTACCGCCCTCGTGGCGGCATGGGACCGGGGGTGGGCGGGCTTCGGGGGGCGGGCGGGCTCCGGCGCCACGGCGACCTCGGGCGGCGACGTCGACGTGGTGCACGCCCCGTCGCTGGCCGTGCCTCCCCGCCGAGGCGCACCCGTGGCCGTGACCGTGCACGACCTGGCCTGGCGACAGGTTCCCGAGGCCTTCCCGGCACGGGGGCGCCGATGGCACGAGGCCGCGCTGGCCCGGGCCCTCGACCGGGCGTCGCTGTTCGTCGTCCCCTCCCGCACCACCGCCGACGCCCTTGTGGAATCCGGCGCCAGCGCGGCCCGGGTCGAAGTGGTCGACGAGGGCTCCGATCATCTCCCTGCCCCCGACCCCGTCGGCGCGGGAGCCGTCCTGGCCGGCCTGGGGGTGATGGGGCCGTTCCTGCTGAGCGTGGGCACCCTCGAGCCCCGCAAGAACCTGTCCCGCCTGGTGGCTGCATACCGGATAGCCCGTCGCCGCCTGCCTGAGCCCTGGCCTCTGGTGGTGGTGGGCCCCCAGGGCTGGGGTCGCGGGCCGGCCCACGACGACGGCGACACCACCGACCACCACGCCACCGACGGCGACGACGGCGTGGTGCTGGCCGGCTGGGTGGACGACGCCGTCCTGGCGTCGCTGTACCGCCAGGCCCGTGTCGTCGCCTATGTCCCACTGCTGGAGGGCTTCGGCCTCCCCGCCCTCGAAGCAATGGCCGCAGGCACTCCGGTGGTGGCCAGCCCCATGCCCAGCCTGGGTGGGGCGGCCCTCGAGGTCGACCCCTGCGACGTCGGCGCCATCGCCGACGCCCTGGTCGTCGCCGCCACCGACGACGCCGTGCGGTCGGTGCTGGTGGCCGCCGGCGACCGGCGGGCCGCTTCCCTCACCTGGGAGGCCGCCGCCCGGGCCCACGTCGATCTCTGGGGGTCCCTGCGTGCCTGAGAACCCCGCGCCTGAGAACCCCGCGCCGGAGAACCCCGCGCCGGAGAACCCCGCGCCGGAGGGCCAGGTGCGGGTGTGCCTCGACGCCACCGCCGTGCCTGCCCGCCCGGCAGGGGCGGGGCGCTACGTGCTCGACCTGGCTGCCGCACTCGGCCAGCGCGACGACGTGACCCTCACCGTGTTGTGCCGCAGGAACGACGAGGCCCGTTGGGCAGCGGGGCCGGGGCGCACCCGGGCACTGGGCAAGGCCCCCGTCGGGCGACCGCGGCGCCTCGTCTGGGAGCAGTCCCGCCTGCCCGCCATTCTGTCTGGGCTGCCCCTCGACGTGCACCACGGCCCCCATTACACGATGCCCGAGCGCGCCACCCTGCCCCGGGTCGTGACCGTCCACGACCTGTCCCTCCTGGAGCACCCGGGGTGGCATCAGCCGGCCAAGGTGGCGTTCTTCCGCAGGGCCATACGGATCGCCGCCAGCCGGGCCGATGCGATCGTGGCCGTCAGCGCCAGCACCGCCGAGCGCCTCCAGGTCCTCCTCGCTCCGAGAGCTCCGGTGCACGTCATCCCTCACGGCGTCGACCACGCCCGCTTCCGCCCTCTCGATCCCGGCGACGGTGACGGCGCCGCCCTCGACCATGCCGCCCTGCGGCGCGTCGGCGCGGTGGCGCCCTACATCGCGTTCGTCGGGACGCTGGAGCCCCGCAAGGACGTACCCACCTTGATCCGGGCTTTCGACCGGTTGGCCGCCGGCCGCCAAGGCCTGAGCCTGGTCCTGGCCGGCGGCCGAGGATGGGGCATCCGCGCCGTCGAGGCCGCAGCCGCCGCCGCCGTCCACGGTCACCGGGTGCGCATGGCCGGCTACATCTCCGAGGAGCAGAAGGCAGCTCTGCTGAGGGGTGCGGCCGCCGTCGCCTACCCCTCGCTGGAGGAGGGCTTCGGACTGCCCGCACTGGAAGCTCTCGCCTGTGGCTCGCCCCTCGTCACCACGAGGGGTTCAGCCATGGCCGAGGTGACCGGTGACGCCGCCCTGCTCGTCCCCCCGGGCGACACCGAGGCGTTGGCCGGGGCCCTCGAGACTGCCTTGGACGGTGGAGCTGAGATCGAACGCCGCCGCGCGCTGGGCTTGGAGGTCGTCTCCCGCTACACGTGGGCGGCATCGGCCCGGTCCCACGCAAAGGTCTACCGCTCGGTCATCTGAGCCTCGATCCACCGATCCGCTTCGGAGATCGCGTGCCCGATCGGCGGAGCGTGTCGAACCGAGTTCAGCCACAGAATCGGTCCCGGTGACCGTCGGCGGGACGCGCGCCATCGGGCTAGTTGCGTGAGTGAGTTGTCAGC